>QIAH01000326.1 GCA_003225465.1 Acidobacteriota bacterium
CGAGTTCATCTGCCGCAGCGGTCGCTCAGGCCGAGACCGTCAACCGCTGGAGTAAATTCCTGATGGGAGGGATTGCGCTCGTCCTTGTCATCGTGGTCGCCGCTGCGGCCGTTTACTATTTGCGCTCCAAATCCGGGCCCGGCAAGGTGAGTTCGATCGCCGTTTTGCCATTCGTTAATGCGACCGCAGATTCGGGCAATGAATATTTGAGCGACGGCCTGACCGAAAGCCTTATCGGCACGCTATCGCAACTGCCCGACCTCAAGGTCATGGCGCGCAGCACGGTGTTTCGTTTCAAGGGAAGCCAGGAAGATCCGCGGCAGATTGGGGAAAGTCTGAAAGTCGGGGCGGTGCTGGTGGGACGCATCACCCAGCATGGCGACGAAGTCGGTGTGCAGGCCGATCTCGTCAATACCAGCGATGGTACGGAGCTTTGGGGTTCGCACTACGACCGCAAGATGGCCGACATCACGCAAGTGCAGAGCGACATCACACGCGACATTTCGAACAGCCTGCGTTCGCGGCTTTCGAGCGCCGCCACAGAGCATCTGGGAAACGCGGGCACGACAAACGCGGAAGCCTATCGACTGTACCTCGAGGGGCGGCAACTCTGGTATGGGCGAACGCGCCCGGGACTGACGCGGAGTATCGACCTGTTTCAGCAGGCCATGGCGGCGGATCCCAATTACGCGCTGGCCTACACGGGCCTTGCGGAGACTTACATCGTAGCTCCGGCCTATGAGATGGGGGTCAGCTCAAAGCAAGCGCGAACGGTGGCGGATGAGATCACGCGGAAGGCACTGCAGTTGGATCCCTCGCTGGCGGAAGCCCATACGGCGCGGGCAATGGCCCTTTCTCAAGCCTGGCGCTGGAAGGAAGCCGAGCAGGAATACCGTCGCAGTCTCGAATTAAATCCCAACAACGCGAATACGCACTATTTCTACGCGATGGAATTTCTCGTGTCGGAGAAACGGATCGATGAAGCTCTGGAGGAATTCCGAACCGCAATGTCGCTGGACCCGCTATCTGCGATTGTGAACACCAACTACGCCGCCGTGCTGACGTTTGCGCACCGCTACGATGAGGCCTTGGGGCAATTCCAGAAGACATTGCAACGCGATCCGGAGTTCCGTCCCGCGCACTACAAGCTCTCGCAACTGCTTGCCATCATGGGCCGCTATGGGGATGCCATCAACGAATTGCAGAAGTTCAAGTTTGTTCCGGGTACGTTCAGTCCTGATGCGCACGGGTACCTTGCGCTGACGCTGGCGTCATCGCCCTCTAGCGACTATATGTCCGTGGAAGCGGCGGCTTACGCGCTCGCGGGTGATCGCGAAAATGCATTGAAGTACCTGGAGAGAGCCTATGAAGAAGCCGATGAAGAACTGATTTTGGCAATTCGGCTGCCCGCCTTCGATTCGATCCGGTCGGAGCCCCGATATAAAGAGATCGTACGGAAGATAGGGGTGCCGGAGTAAGGGAATCCGGGGAATCAGAAGCGCTCTCATCGGGGACCAAACATGTACGCTCGGTTCTCCTCAGGGGCTGAGCCCCAACTTCTATTCGGCTCTGGACGGCGCGGTTGAAGCCGCGCCCCCTTCAAAGCCTCCCGCTTTCAAAGCAGGTTCATGAATCTGTTTCCGTTGGTCTGGCGGCGACGCTCGTGATGTGGAGATCGTGGAATATCACTAGGAGCTGTATGGCGAAAAAGGAAAAGCTGGCGCCGATTCACCCGGGCGAGGTTCTGCGTGAAGATTTCATGGAGCCGCTCGGGCTCAGTGCAAACCGGCTGGCGATGGAACTACGTGTGCCAGTTACCCGGATTGCGGACTTGATTCGCGAGCGGCGGGCGATCACTCCTGATACCGCTCTGCGATTGGGGCGCTTCTTTAATACGACGGCGCGGTACTGGTTGAATCTGCAGGCGGCCTTCGACTTAGAATCCGCTGAAGACGAGTTGCGAGACGAGATTGAGCGCGATGTGCGCCCGATGACAAGGGCCGCGAGCTCGCCTCGATAGGGACATCCGAGTCTCCGGCGGGCGGGGACGCCCGCCGCTCCACCGTGCGAGTGACATTGGGGCGCTGGCTGATTCTCGCGTTTGTCATGTAAACTTGAATTGGCGAGTACAGACGCACGCTCCTCGAGCGTGCCCATCCTGCCGGTGACCACTCCGGAGTTACTCCCCAAACACCAGGTAGAACCGCGGCCCTCGGCCGGCGGCACATTCCTGTCAGGAGAAGAATATGGCGAAGATCGCAAAGACAGCGGACCGTAAGAAGGTCATGGACACCAGCAAATCCACCGCTTGCCCGAAATGCGGGAAAGATACCCGGATCGTGAAGCGGACCAAGGATCGCGAGCGCGGTGTCCCGGGCGGGATTTATATTTCCTGCTCGGCTTGCGAATTTTACGAGAAGCTTTAGGGGCGGCTGGTGGCTGATAGCCAGTGGCTGGTAGCTAGTCGAATTTCCAAGAAAGGCGCGACAGAGTCGCGCCTTTTTCGTTGCATCAATTCTTCCGATATATCGCGGACTTGCGGGCTTACGCCCGCTACGCTCTGTGCCGTCCCTACGGGACTTAGATTTTTCGGGCAGCGTACCCAGGGCTTACGCCCTGGGCTAATATCTTCCGCCCCTTCGGGCTGGATCTGGCGGAGTTTCTGGAAGAGCACAACATTTCAGGAGCTTTGGATCGCGAGACAGAAACGGATGCCACAACTCGCTCGAATCCGGGCACAGCGAAGTGCTCACGCAGGGTTTCACATCTACTCGTTCTGCAATGAGGTCTGTGTATTGTGCTCGCGGGTGACAACACCGAAGTGAAAACTTGCGACAGGGAGATTGAGAACTGAAGGCCGGGAACTGAGAACTGGTTCTACCCGATCTGCGCCAGAATTTCTCTTGCTTCCGCGCCCGGATCCGTTGCCTCCGTGATGGGTCTTCCCACCACGATGTAGCTTGCGCCGGACGCGATGGCTTCGGCGGGAGTGACTACGCGGGCCTGGTCTCCGTGCCCACTTCCGGGTGGGCGGACGCCTGGCGTCACGATCAGAAAATCGTCGCCGAGTTCGGCGCGCAGGGTTCCGGCCTCTTGTGCGGAGGCGACCACTCCGTGACAACCGTTCGAGATCGCGAGTGCTGCCAGTCGTGATACTTGATCTACGACCGTGCCGCGAACACCGGCATGTTCCAGATCGCGCGCGTCCAGGCTCGTCAATACCGTGACACCAAGAATCATCGGAGAGGCGTTGGTGTTGCGCGCCGCTTCGACCGCGGCTTGCAGCATCCTGCCACCCCCGGCTGCGTGCACCGTCAACATGCTTACACTTAGCTTGGCGGCTTCTTTCACCGCGGTTGCGACGGTGTTCGGAATGTCGTGGAATTTCAGGTCGAGGAAAACCTGCCGCCCCGAAGCCACCAGGTCACGCACGAGCTGCGGACCCTCGGCGGTGTAGAGTTGCAAGCCGACTTTGTAATAGCGGGCGGAGTCGCCCACGGCCGCCACAATCTTGTGGGCGGCGGCCGCGGACGAAACATCCAAAGCGACGATCAGACGCTCACGCGCATCACGCATCTAGAGGAGTGTAATGGGGATTACTGCAGACGCGCTACTGGCCGCAGCACGGCTACCGTCTGCGGCTCGGAAACCAGATCCAGGCGGACTGTCTGGATACCCTGATGTTCCAGATGAAGCTCTCGCGCTGCCTGGTAGGAGAGGTCGATAATTCTGCCCTCTACGACCGGCCCGCGATCGTTGACGCGGACGACCACCGCTCTGCCGTTTCTCAGATTGGTGACCTTCACCATGGTCCCGAGAGGCAGAGTAGGATGTGCTGCCGTCAGATCGTACATATCGAAAGGCTCTCCGCTGGCAGTCTCTTTGCCATCGAAGTAGCTTCCGTACCAGGACGCGGTCCCAACTTGATAGGGCCGTGCCCGCTTGACATTCGCATGTGTCGACTTAGTGGCTGGTTTCGGCTTGTGATGTCTTACCGGGCTAATTCGATCGTGGTCCGAGCCCGAGTTGCCCTGAGCCGCCCCCAGGCCGGCGACGCACAAAAACACCGCCAGTCCATGAGCTATGCGTTTTCGCATTCAGTACACCTCGCGTACAAAAGGTTCGGTCCCTACGTAGGTCGATCATTTTTGGCCAAAGGTTAGGACAGGCTAGCGGACGGTTGGAAGGGTGTCAACGAGGAATTTCCTGTAGCAAGATTACCAGCTAGTTATTCATCGCAAACGTAACCTATTGTAAAAAATGAGTAACCATCCGTAGCTATATAGGAATCAGTGATTTAACTGTTAATATAATAGTAACTGAGTCTAACTGTTGGGTACTGGAAAATCTTACAAGTAATGTGCAGTCAATAAGTTACGGAGATAAAATCGAAGCGCAGTTTAAATTCAGCAACTTGCGGCTCGTCAACCCGTCGGACTAGCTCTCTCGTTCCCAAAAAAATTCCTGCCCGCGTATCCACAGGGCGATGCGTAAACGGTTTAAGGTACATTGCCAACGTATGCCCGAGACGCCCACCGTCGTGCTCACTATTGCAGGGTTCGATCCTTCATCTGGAGCGGGTGTGACTGCGGACATCAAGACGATTGCCGCTCACGGATGTTACGGCGTGGCCTGTATCACGGCGATGACGATTCAATCGACTGCGGGAGTGCGTCGGGTTGAGCCGTGTGATCCAGAGCTGGTTTCCGGGACCCTCGAGGAGCTTGCCGCCGACGTGAAAATTGGAGGTGTCCACATCGGAATGCTCGGATCGGGGAAAGTTGCCAAGGCGGTCGCCGAGTTTCTCAGCCGGAAGAAGTTGCCGAACGTGGTACTCGATCCGATTCTCAGTTCCTCCTCAGGCGCTGTTTTGCTGGACCAGGATGGAACAAAGATTTTGGCCTCCGAGCTCTTACCCTTGGCCTCGGTCATTACGCCGAATGTAGGGGAAGCGGCGGCGCTCACTGGTCTGCCGGTAACAAATCTGGAGCAAATGCGGGCGGCGGCGCTCAGGCTGCACGAGATGGGAGCAGAGTCGGTGGTGGTGACTGGCGGGCATCTCGACAAGGCGATCGATCTGCTGAGCTTCCGGAGCAGGCGTCGAGTGGAGCAGGAAGTTTTCAAATCGGAGCGGCAGCGCTCGAATTCTACGCACGGTACCGGCTGCGCTTTCGCGACGGCGATGGCGTGCCACCTTGCACTCGATCGTGGACTGCCCGAGGCGGTGTTGCTGGCGAAGGCCTACGTGTCGGCCGCCATATCAAAAGGACATCCGCTGGGCAAAGGCATAGGACCTGTTCATCACCTCTACCGCATGCACCAGCAGCGCAGGACAGGCACGGCCGTGCCCGAGGCGGAGCAGGTGCCCTGAGGAAATGCGTAGGGGCAGACGCCCGGCCGCCCAGCGGAGCGAAGCTCCGCTCTTGGCATTCTCGCCAGGCAACAGCGCTTGCGGATCGTCCTTGCGGATTGTCTGACCAGGCTGGAAATGTATGACAGCTTTGTAGATTTGCTGGTTCGGATGCGCTGCAAGCAAGAGCCAGCCGGGCTGACGCCCGGCCGCCCAGACGAGGGCGTCTGGGCCTACGCGTCCAACGCGCACCGCAGTCAAATCTTAGAAGAGGGGATGGGGTCAACTTACAGCTGAAACTTGAAGAATCGGGGGAAGAGACTTCAAATCTCAAGCGAGCCGAGAGTTAACTCGCTGATTTCTTCAACAGAATTCCTGCCAGGAACGACGCGCTAGCACCCAGCAACCACTCAATGCGCCATACCTGCACTGCCTGCCAATCCAAAGTAGTCTGAACGGTGAAAATCAGGCCGACGCCAACGGCTCCGGCTACGCAGATCAATCCGAGGACGAACGACACCAGCGCCGCCGTCGGAAGACCCAACTTGACTCTAACGCCAGCAATCCATTTCTCGATATTGTGAAACTCCAAGTGGCGGGCCCAAGTGAGAATTTCTCGCATCCAGGCTGTCGCGGGATGCTTCGTCGCCTGCTCGGATCGTGCCCCACCACAGACGTGGCAGAACCGCGACCCGGGGATGAATTCAGTCTCGCAACGATCGCAAGCCTCCACCATCCCAGGCTGGGCAACCGGCGTCAGCACCACAGGCGGTGCAACGACAGGCGGTTGCCAAAACTCCCGTTCCGCATTTCGAGCAACTTCCGGCATTCGGAGGAACCTCCTACACTCTGCACGAGGCATTCCAACAACCAAATTCACGCTACGTGTAACTGATTGAAAAACTGGATGCTGGGCCCATCTTGCAATCACTTTCAGTTAATCGTGACGAGCAAGATTTACCGCAAGCTAGGGGAAAGATGCACAGCTTGCCTCGGATTATAGGGTCAATTCCGAGATTCTGATCGGAAGGGCAGAGTAATGTTGTTGGTTCCACCTGGTTCCACCGTATCGGGTAAACTGGATGCCACAGGTGGGCTCCTCACTCCAAGGTACGTTGTACTACTGGTGCGGCAAGCTGGCGTTTCGATGTGTGCTGGCCAGCAGCTTGGCGCTTGCGCTCGGTGGAATTCTGCTGGCGGCGCAGGCCGCGGATAACGATCCGCCGAAGACGGTCGCGTTCCAGCCTGCAGATCCCCTGAATTCCTCTGCCTTCGAGCACTTTTACAACATGGACTACGACCGGTCCGTGCAGGAGTTCCAGAAAGTTCTCGATCGGCATCCGAACGATCCCTTCGCCGTCAATCACCTGCTGACAGCGGTGATGTTCCGTGAACTCTATCGCATGGGAGCCTTGAATACAGGCGACTACGCGAATGACAGTTTCATCGGTGTCGCCCATCATCCCGCCGACCCGAAGAGGAAGGACCAGATCAAGACGTTGGTCGAACGCGCAGAGAAGCTGGAAGAAGAGGAGTTGAAGGCTGATCCCAAGAATGTCGATGCGCTCTACGCTCGCGGGAATACGCGTGCCCAGTTTTCAACCTACACGGCATTGATCGAGCGCGCCTGGTTCTCGGCCTTGCGCAATGCAGTCGGAGCACGCCACGACCATGAAAGAGTGCTCGAACTCGATCCGCAATACATCGACGCGAAACTGGTAGTGGGGGCTCACAACTACGTGATGGGTAGCCTGCCTTGGGGCGCGAAAGTGGCTGTGTCCATGGTGGGCTTGAGTGGCAGCAAGGAGAAAGGCATCGAGTACCTTTACGAGGTCGCGCGGGCGAACACGGAAAACAGCGTTGACGCCAAGATTGCCTTGATGCTGTTCTTGCGCCGCGAACATCGTTACAGTGAAGCGCTGGGCCTGCTGCGCGGCATGATTCAGCAATATCCGCAGAATGTGCTGATGGCTTTGGAAGAAGGAGCGCTCCTGCGGTCGCTGAATCAGAACCAGGAAGCAGCGGCCGTCTACCGGAAAGTATGGGAGGCCGGGCGGTCGGGGAAATATCCCGGACTGCACTACGAATTCGCCGCCATGTACCTGGGAGACGTTCTGCGGAGCCAGAAAGACTATGCCGGGGCAGCCAGCGCTTACGACCTGGTTGCGCAGGTGCAGCAACCGGATTCCGAAGTTCTGCAAAAATCCAACCTGGGTGCCGGTGAGATGTACGACCTGCAGCAGAAGCGCGATCTGGCCACTCGGAAGTATGAGGCCGTGATCGCCACCAATTCCTCGACTCCTCCAGCCGAAATTGCCCGCAAGCGCTTGAAAGAGCCTTATCGCGCCAACTAGGTGGGGATAATTGTAGCCACTCTCGCCAGCGAATCCTGCCTTCGCCGGTGGGAACTTTTCTGTCCCAATCGGCGTATCCTAAAGTGAAGAGGAGGCAGATCTATGTACTGCAATTATTGTGGCAAGGTCATCCAGGACGATGCCAACCTCTGTTCTTATTGTGGAAAGCGCGTCGGCGCGGTGACTGCGCGCAAGCGACTGGTGCGTCCGCGAACGAATCGCAAGATCGCGGGCGTGTGCGCCGGCCTGGCTGAGTATTTCGATCTCGACGTGACGCTCGTGCGCGTGTTGTGGCTGGTGATTACGATCTTCTCGGCGATCGTGTTCGGCATCCTGGCCTACGTCGTTGCCTGGATCGTGATGCCCGAAGAGCCGGAATATCTCCCGGCGCCCCAAGGACAACAGGTGACCAATTCCTAGCAGACGACAGAGGGCGTTCGTTTTTATCTCGGAAGCGCTATAAAGCCTCTTTGATTCAGAAACACGGGGCGAACCTCCTCGTTAAATCTGCATAAGTTTGTGGTTTATGAGGCTCGGCTGAAGGCCCTTCAAAGCCATAGATGTTCAGAGTTGTTTTCGGGGGTGGAAAATCCCCACCTAACCTCGCAAAGAACGCGAGGTGAGGGTGGGGCACCTTCCGCGTTCCAGCGACCGTCGGTCTGAGCCATTACAATTCCTTGCATGAACCGCTTACGCAGCGGCGACGCCGAAATTGTTTACACCGTTCTGGGTGACGGGCCGCCGCTGGTTCTTCTCCATCCGTTTCCTGCGCATCACGCGCTGTGGCTGCCAGCGGCGCAATCGCTGACCTCGCGCTATCGCATCATTCTTCCTGACCTTCGCGGACATGGGGAGTCGGAGATTGGCGATGGACCGGCAACTATGGAAAAGCACGCGACCGATCTCGCGCGCCTGCTGGATGAGGCAGGTGTGGGCCGGGCTATCTTCTTTGGAGTTTCGATCGGAGGCTACATCTTGTTCGAATTCTGGCGACGCTATCGCGGGCGAGTCGCCGCGCTGGGATTGTGCTGCACGCGCCCGCAAGCCGATGCCGACGACGCCCGTAACACTCGCCTGAAAAACGCTGAGCTCGTGCTCGAACGCGGAACGGAATGGTTTGTGGATCTCATGATCCCGAAGCTGCTCGGCAAGACGACGCAAGAGACGCGTCCCGACCTGGTCGCGGAAGCGCGCCGCATGCTGCTCAAGATGTCTCCGCAAGACATTGCGCAGGTGCAGCAGGGAATGGCGACGCGTCCGGATTCGATTGCGACTCTGAAGACGATCAATGTTCCTGCGCTGGTGGTGATGGGGGAAGAGGACACATCCATTCCATTGTCGGATGGAGAGCTGATGCGGCAACACATCGCGAACAGCCGTCTTGCCGTGATTCCCAAGGCTGGGCACTTTGCCGTGTGGGAACAAGCTGAGGCGGCGGGGACACTTATTCGGCAATTTGTGGATGGGTGTCAGTAGACGTTGGGCAAGACATCTTTTTCGAAGCGCGGTCCACGCTCGATTTGTCTTCGCTCGATTTCTATTAAGGGTACGCGTCCCGTCCTGCTATTCGCCCTCAGTGACAGGATGGAACGATAAATCCAACTGAAGAGTCAACGATTTGCCCTTGAACTGTGCGGGAAGAGCGTGAAAGGGAGCGACGGATTTCAAGCTGTCGAGCAAGGCAGCATCCAAGGTCGCGTCACTGAATGATTCCTTAACCTTCAGCTCTGAGACCGAGCCATTCCTTTGGATGGCGAACTCGATCACGGTCTTGCCTTTGCTTTTGCCGGCAGTGGATTTTGCAACCGAGGGCGCTATCTTTTGCCAGGCCTTCTGCAGCGTCGGCAAGACTTCCTTGTTCAAATAAGGACTGAAATCGACTCCCTGTGGATCGCTGAGCAGCAGGACCTCGGCGGAGGCTGCCACCTGAATGCTGGCGGCGTTTCCTATGAACGCCGGCGGCTTTTGCAGGTTTGGCCCGGGCTCTGCGACGGGGCTCGTCTTGACGGTACCGGAGCTTTGCGCCGCCTCGAACTCCTTGACCTTGTGCTTGTACTGCTGGAATTTTTGCGCGTTCTCCAGGGCTTCCGCTGCGGCCTTCTGTTCTTCCGGCGTTTTCGCCATTTTGGTCGCAAACGTAGCGGTGCGGACCGCGTTGTCGGCGTCTCCCATCTGTTCGTGCAATTGCACCGCTCGGAGCCTGTACTGAATGTTTCCCGGCTCACTCTGCACGGCCCACAATGTCATGGAATACGCTTCCTTCAGGTCCTGGTGCGATCCGGGCAATCCCAGCGCATAGGCGAGCATGTCGTAGGCTGGTGCGAACGCAGGATTGATTTTCACGACCGTTCGCAAGCTTGCCTGGGCTTTCGCGATGGAATCGTCATCACTCTGGTGAGCGCGCAGCAGGCTCATTGCGTAGTAGTAGTTTCCCCAATAGCTTTGCGGATTCAGGGCGATTGCTTGTTCGGCTGACGTGGCGGCCTGGTCCAGGTTTTGTTGCTGTAAAGAGATGAAACTCATGCTCTCGCAGGCAGCGCTCAATTTCGGGTCCAGTTTGAGGGCTTCTTCGAGAATTGCCTTCGCGTCGTCAGGGTGGTGATCATGAGCCATGAAATCGGCGCGGACTGCAAGAGATTCCGCATCGGTCAGGCCGCGGACCTGGAAACCGTTCTCATCGATCTTTGGGGGAGCTACCGAGGCGACCCGGAACTCAGACTTTTGAACGTATGCGCGCAGCTCTGTTTCCAAGGGCCTGGAATCCCCGATGGTCTGTTTGGCTGCCTCCTTCTGGTCGACGCCTTTCGCGAGCAGCGCGAGAAGGTCTGTCATTCGGTGGGTCTTTTCTTTCGAGTCTCGCATGATCAGATAGTGCGTCAGAGCCCAGGATTCGGCGTAAAAAATCGAAGCCTTACTCTCCTCGTGATAGTACGGAGAGGAGAAATTCACGTCGAAAAGAGTGTCCAGCGGGAGAAGAGATTTTTGACGAAGAAGCAAGATGTGGCTGGTGCTCGGCGCGCCTACGAAGACATTCTTGTTTTCCATGCGGGTGTTGCCGTAGAACTCGGCAAAACCTTCCACAAGCCAGAGCGGCAAATGAGCAATCATTCGCCTCGTCAGATAGTGAACGTACTCGTGATATACGGGCTCGAATGGCTCGTAGGCATCCTGATTCAGACTTACATCCAGGCGAAGCCCGATATAGTTTGCGCCGGTATCGGCCGTGTTCAGGTAAATGCCTGCAGGGTGGACCGAACCTTTCTTAGCCCAATACTCCGGCAAAAGGGTTTTCAGCGTATTTTCGTCTTTGGCGGCAACAATCGTGACGGGCGGTTCCGGGGATTTCCCAGTCTGGCCGAAAAAGTCACGGAATACGGCGCGAATCATTTCGAACTGATAGGCGGTGCGGCGACCCTGGTGCTCATTCGCGTTGGTTACCACGATGAAGTTGGGGCTGCGGACCTCGATCCAGGCCTGGCGGTTTTCTGCCAACGAGGCGTTCGCAAGCGTTCCAACCAGAGCGTAGGTAAACAGAAGACGGAGCAGAAAGCCATACATCCTGGCGGTAATCCGCTTGAAGTCTGGCCGGTAAGTCATGGGAGATCTCCCTGGTTTTCGGAGGGAGGGGCAGTAAGTGTATGTCACAAACTTCGGGAAGGGAAGTATCGTGGCCTGGTTTCCAAATAGCCTAACGATGCCAGGTCTGGTTGACCTTATGGAATTTAGTCAGGACGGGTGTCCTCTTTAAGCTCGTGCCCACGATCTGTTTCGGTTAAAGCTATAATTTTTGTGAGGTGTCGGAATGATTGCACGTCATTGGCGCGGTTGGACGAAACTTCAATGATGCGGATACCTATGAATCCCTTCTGAAACAGAAAGTGCTTCCCGAACTGAAGAAGCTCGAGGGCTACCGAGGTGGTTACGTTCTGCGCAACGATGGTCCGCGTGAGGTCGAATTCGTGGTTGTGAATCTGTTTGACTCGCTGGACGCGGTGAAACGCTTTGCGGGGGATAACCACACCACAGCGGTTTTCGAGCCTGAAGCGACACGTCTGTTGAGCAGAATCGAGCCGCGCGCGACGCATTACGACGTGCGCGCCAACACGGTGGCGGTTGAAACGCTGAAGCCGAGCTCTTTCAAGGACACAGATCTTTAGGATTGTTGTCGAGTTGGGGATTGGGAAAATCCCCACCCTAACCTTGCAAAGAACGCGAGGTGAGGGTGGGGCACCACGCGAGGTGAGGGTGGGGTGCCATGCGAGGTGAGGGTGGGGGACGCCGCGAGGTGCGGATGGGGGACCCCGCGAGGTTAGGGTGGGGCGCCCGGCATCCTTTGCTACAATTCCCGCTATGGTCGATACGTTCCTGGTTCCCGAAAAAACTGTGATCCAAGCCAAGGGCGACGGGGTCTCCGTCGACGTGAGCTCCGCTTCCAATCGCGTCTTGCTGGCTACCCTTCACATTACCAACATCATTGAGCAGGAATCGCTGGATGTCAGCATCTACGGCTCGGCGGACGGGACAACGTGGACACCGAAGCCGCTGGCGTCCTTTCCGCAAAAGTTTTATCGGGGGGAGCAGCCACTGCTTGTGGACCTGACCCAGCATGCTGATGTGAAGCTGCTCCGCGCGCACTGGGAAGCCAGTCGCTGGGGACGCGGCACGGAAACCCCGATGTTCGAATTTCATGTGACCCTGAAAGAAATTCCGCCTGAAGTCTTGCGCGAAGCGCGGGCAGAGGCGAAGGCGATGGCCTAGGCGGCAAAATCTTAAACCGCAGAGCGCGCAGAGAACGACCCGCGACCCGCAGAGGCCGTGGAGAACAGCAAAACCTTTAACCGCTAAGCACGCCAAGGGATCGCGAAGGGCGCTAAGAGAAGCTCCCACGTTCTCCGATCGCAGCATTTCATCTCTGCCTCTCTCGATCCCCCATCGGCAGTTCCATTGCGTATCCACGACACCAGGCGCGGCGCAACAGATTTTCAGCATTGTTGCGGCAAGTCTTCGTGCGACCTCTAAGCCGGCGCGGTTATCCGATATATTGGATAGAACGATGAAACCCGGCTCCAGCGTGACGGTTCGGCCCGCGAAGCATTTGCACGGGGCCCTGCGCCTGCCTGGGGATAAATCTATTTCTCACCGGTACGCGATGCTGGCTGCGATCGCGGAAGGGAAGTCGCGTTTCGAGAATTACTCGACTGGGGCGGATTGCGCGAGCACGCTGGCCTGTCTGGGCTCGCTCGGGGTTCATTGGGAACGCACGAATAATGGCGCGAATGTGATCGAAATTGAGGGGCGCGGCCCGGCGCTGGCTGCTCCCACCAGCGCGCTGGATTGCGGCAACTCCGGCTCGACCATGCGCATGCTGAGCGGCATCCTTGCCGGGCAGGAGTTTACCTCTGATCTGTGCGGCGATGAATCTCTGTCGCGCCGCCCGATGGCGCGCATCATGAAGCCGCTTGAGCAGATGGGGGCGAGGATTACGGCGGCACCGGAGGAACGTCCCCCGTTGCACATCGCCGGCGGGAATCTTCGCGCGATCCGCTACAAGATGCCGGTGGCCAGCGCGCAGGTGAAGTCCTGTTTGCTGTTTGCGGGATTGTTTGCCAAGGGCGAAACGGAGGTGGAAGAGCCGCTGCGCACCCGCGACCATGGCGAAGTGGCTCTGCGCGCATTCGGTGCGGACCTCAAGCGCAGTGCCAATTCCACCTGCATCGTGGGCGGACAGCGCCTGCACGCGATAGAAGCGCGCATTCCGGGCGACCTCTCCAGCGCGGCGTTTTTCTTCTGTGCGGCGTCGCTATTTCCGGGCTCCGAGCTGGTGATCGACTCGTTGTTGATGAATCCCACGCGCGCCCGCCTGCTCGATATCCTGATCGGATTGGGCGTGCGCATTTCGATCACACAGCTCGAAGAGCAGAATGGGGAACTGGTTGGCACCGTGCGGGTGGAGGGTGCGCAGCTGAAATCGACGGAAATCGCCGGCGCGGATTCGGCGGCGCTCATCGATGAAATCCCGGTGCTCGCTGCCATCGCGCCCTTCACCGAAGAAGGTATCCGGATTCGCGATGCCGGGGAACTTCGGGTGAAAGAGTCGGACCGCATCCAGTCGATCGTGACCAATTTGCGTGCCATGGGGGCGCGGGTGGATGAACACGACGATGGCTTGACCGTACCCGGCGGGCAGAAGTTGCATGGTGCGGAAATCAATTCCGCAGGCGATCACCGGATCGCGATGGCTTTCGCGATTGCGGCGCTGCGTGCCGAGGGAGAGACGCATATTCGTGGCGCGGAAGCCGCGGTGATCTCTTTCCCGTCATTTTTCGAAACGCTGGAAAGCCTCGTCCAGCGCTAAGTTCCGAGCTTTCATCGAATTCCCAATTCGAAAAAGTCTTTGTGGTTACCTGAATCGGTTACTGGCGTGATCTTCTTGTTTCCTCGTTCGTGCGAAACAATAGCCAAAGTTCAGGCGCCACTTACCTGCACACTTTCCAGTCCGGACAAGGGATCTTGATGAAACTGAAACTGGCACTCGCGGCTCTCCTGCTGGCATCTCTGGCGCAGGCGCAGGAAACGAAGAAATACCACAGCGGCCAGTTGCTGCAAATGGAATCACTCGAGTGCACCGTGTTTGAGAACCCGATCGCGAATGCCTCCGATTCGGTGGTGTGCCAGGAATATGTGCTGCAGGGCGAGGATGTGCTGTTCCATCTGCGCGCCAAGGATTTGAAACACACCATCCTTTTGCCGGTCGGCAAAGAAGTCACGTATCGCATCGAAGAAGACCGGTTTTATCTCCGCCCGGGAATGGGCGATAAGAAAGAACACGAGTACCGGGTGGTCGCGATGGAGCCGCGCGATAAGAGCGGGCCTTCCGTCCAGACTGCTTTGAAAGTGAATCACCTCCAGTAGTTTCAGCAGCGGTTCCGAATCGCGGCGCGGACGGCCAGGTCCGCGCCGTTTTTTTTGCCCAAAGAAAATGGCGCCTAGACATAGGTCGCGTGTCAGGCAGCTTAGCCCTACAGTGCATTCCGTAGCCGGTTCCAGCGAATGCCGCCGCGGGCAGTCCAACCGGACCAACTCGCTGAGGCATCTCAGATGCAGCGTCTGCTTTCACACTTTTTCTGCGACGTCGCCGGGAGAAGTTGGGCCCGAGCAAATTTAACCCAGTAGCCGGGGAGGTAAACACACGCATGAAACGCAGTCTCAGCATGGCTCTATTGGCAGTCTTGTTCGCGGCCCCATCGTTGATGGCGCAGGCGGCGGAAGATACCTACAATCACGCGGAAGTGGGGGTGTTCGCGGACTACTTCAACCTAAGCCGCACCAGCCCGCATATTAATTTCGTCGGTGTAGGCGGCCGGGCCGCCTTCAACGTGCGCAGCAGCGTGCAGATCGAAGCCGAGATGGCCTACGATTTCGACCGCAACTTCAGCAGTTCGTTTTCGAACGGCGTGTCGACACAGTTTGTCAGCTCGCGACTGCACACGATCCATGCATTGTTCGGCCCCAAGATCAGCACCGGTGGGGGTCCATTCCGCCTGTTTGGAACCTTCAAAGCGGGGTTGATCAATTTCAGCGTCTCGAACCAGACGGGGACGGGCGGCTTCACGAGTTCGATCAGTGACGTAACCACCGGTAACACGGCGGCGGCGATCCTGCCGGGAGCAGGCATTGAAGGCTTCTGGGGCCCGATTGGTTTGCGGGTGGACGTGGGCGACGAGATTTACTTCAAGAACGGCACGCATAACAACTTGAGGGCGACCTTCGGACCTACCTTCCGCTTCTAACCTGATCTCGGGTCGGATGCCCACCCGAGTTGTACTCTGGTAACCTGACGGCGGCCTGCAATTGCGAGGCCGCCGTTTTCATTTTGGCGCGGGCTGAACTCACTCTCGCGACCCTGCAGACTCTGTGGTAAAGTACCAGTCCAAACTGAGCTGTTCTGGCCGTCCACTCGGCCTTTCCGCCATCCCGAGGAAACCCGGAGGATCCCATGTCGACTGTGTACGATCTCGTAAAAGACCGGCGCGTCTATTCCATCGATGCCGACAAGACCGTGCTCGAAGCCGCGCGCTTCATGATGGAGCACAGCATCGGGGCCCTGCCGGTATTGCGCAATGGCGAACTGGTCGGCATTTTCTCCGAACGCGATGTCATGAATCGCGTGGTCGCGGCCGGCCGCACTCCCGGAACTACCGTGATTTCAGAAGTGATGACCGCCAATCCACGTGGCGTGGACGCGGACGAGTCGGTGGAAGAGTGTTTGTTTCTGATGAAGGAGTTCGGCTTCCGCCATCTGCCGATTGTCAGCGGGAAGGAACTCAAGGGCCTGGTCTCGCTGCGTGATCTTCTGCTGAAGACTTCCAGGTCGAGACAGTCGGTCGCGTAAGTGGTTGGCAGCGAAGATTTCAGTTCGAGCGCTGGCGCAAAATCAGGTCGCCCTGCTGCTGGGGCAAGGCGAATGGGAATTCCACTACGCGCCCGCCCAGAGGAATCCGCAACACGAATTCTTCCGGCCTCCTCCAACCACCAATCCACTTATGTTTCGCGCTGAACAGTATCCAGCCGCTGACTTCAGTGTTTGCGCTGTCAAGTTGCGCGAATGGGAGCGTCCGCGTGCTCAGAAAGTCCAGAAACTCCGCAACTTCTTTCTGGTATGTCTCGACGTACTTCTCGCGGTCCTCTTTTCGTTCCGGATGCTTCTTGATCTCGCGCTGGGTCTGGTGTTCGACTTCATCGGCGTCGCTCTGTGTTTCATCGGCAAAGTGCTCAGGATTGAGCGCAGGCTGCACCAGCTTGAAGTGCTTCACGAACTCGAGGGTTGCGGTTTGGGGCTCAACCGTCAGTTTGCCTTTGCCACGATAGCGGAGGGTGAGGTGAACGGCGAAAAACGGCTCTACCCGTTTGTGCAGCAGTTGCAACTCCTGTGAGTCCACGGCGAGGATGATTCCATAATCGTCGGTCCAGAGCGCGTAACGATACTTGCCGTCTTTGTCGCGGGAGA
>QIAH01000052.1 GCA_003225465.1 Acidobacteriota bacterium
CTTACACGTCTTGGGACGAGTGTCGGATCTTCGGTCACTAATAAGGAGCAGTCGGCTCCGACTCAGCATCTGCGCCCACGGACTCAACCCATCTCGTGTCGGGACACTCTCTTCAGGACTACCTTCGAGGTGCACTTTGAATTGTGGCGAGCTACAACCCCTTTTTCGAGCACCTGCTCTCCAATCGGAGATGTGTCGGGAATCGCTGCGGTGAATAGTCTCCAGTTCGTTCACGGGCAGACCGAGCCGTGTTGGACCGCGTTGAGTTGAAGGCGTAGATCCGAATTGTTGGCGTCCGAGCCCAGCTTAACGATCTCTGTTTCTAATACCCTGAAGTCTGTATTGCCATTCTCAGACCTTCCTATCTATACAGTTCGCGTGGGTCACTCTCTCTCACAAAACGCATCCTCATCGCAGATGACTATGAATCGGTGTTGCGCGGCGTCCGCGCTATGCTCGAAGCGCATTCCGGTTAGGAAGTGTACGGTGAAGCCGTGAACGGGTATGAAGCGCTCACGAAAGCGATTCGAACTGAGACCGACCTGATAATCCTAGACCTCGCGATGGCCGAAGTAGAGGACCTGAAGGCAGCCGATGAAATCAGCAAGCTTCTGGCGGGAGTGCGGATGGTCGGCACACGATGAACGGTGCAGGGGGCGGTTCTGGAGGCTAATAGACTCGGAATCTCCCAAGTGTTTGAAAAGCCAAGTCCGGGGCTTTAGCTTCGGCCATTGAGAAATTCCTCATTGCGAACGTGGGCAAACCGCTGGTCCAGACTTCACAGCGCGATCTGGCGACAATCGCCTCCGTTCCGGAGTGAGATGCGATAACTACAAACGTTCAAGGAATCACATTGAAAGTTTATCTCGTCAATCCGAGCGACAGATCCTTCGGCATCGGCGTCATCACACCACGCTGGCTCTATGTGCTCGCCGCTGCTACACCCTCCTGCTTTGGCGATCCCGTAATCGTTGACGAAACATTGGAGCAGTTGGATGTCAGGTGCATCGCGGCTGGGGATATTGTTGGAATTGGAATTCACACGGGCAATGCACTGCGTGGCTATGAAATCGGCAGGCTGGCTCGCAAACAAGGGGCATTTGTGGTCTTCGGTGGAGTTCACGCCACACTTTATCCGGAGGAGGCGCACGAACTCGGAGGGGCACACGCCGTCGTTAAAGGTGATGGCGATACTGCCTGGGCAGGTGTCCTGGAAGACTGTAAGAATCTTTCACCAAAAAGTGTGTATGCAGTGGGACGGATCGAAGCTTCTGCTTTTCAGTCTGCACGCTGGGACTTAGTGCCCCGCGATCGATATATGTGGGGTTCCGTGCAGACCGTCAGAGGATGTCCCAAGCACTGCTCTTTCTGCTCTGTATGGCGAACCGATGGTCAACGTCCTCGCATCCGCAGCGCTGACGCGGTTGTTCAGGAACTCCAGCATTTGCGGCGCCTGGGATTTCGATTTGTCTTGCTTGCCGACGACAATTTCTACCCCGTCTCCCTCACGGATCTCCAACTGGCCTCTCGTCAAGGGAACACGCAACGGTCGAATGAGTTGAACGCAATCCGGGCGGAACGTTTTGAACTCATGGAGCGCCTCGCTGAAGATTGTCCGCCAGACATGGTGTTTTTCACACAGATCACGATGGAAGCTGCTGAAGACCCCGCATTTCTCGACGCCATGAGTAAAGCACAGATCAAGGGGGCGCTCGTTGGGATTGAGGCGGTCACGCCCCAGGGACTGAAAGATATTTACAAAGACTTCAACGCAGCGGGAGAAGAACTGGTAAACCGCTTGCGCCTCTTCCCCGAGCACGGCGTGAAGGTGTTGGGTTCGTTCATCTTTGGCTTGCCCAGCGACAGGCCTGAAACTTTTGAAGCCACCCTTTCCGTGGCGCAACGGGCGGACCTGGCATTCGCTCAATTTGTCATGCTTATGCCTTTTCCTGGGACGGTCGACTTTGAACACTGGGAAAAGACGATGCAGCACGATGAAACACGGATTGCCGGAATCCCGGTTACCCGCCATTGGCTCATTCCGCGTGGGCTTCGGCCAAAAATCTATTCCCCTCACCCGGTGATGTCAGCCGAGGAAATACGGCAACGGACACAGAAGGTATGGGATAAGTTTTACAGCTTGAGATTGATATGGAGACGCTCCCATTGCGTGAAGTCACTCAAGTCTCGTTTGGCTTTTCTGTTGATCTCGAAACTTTACCGACAAATGTATGCGAATACCGGTATCGCGATTGATAGTGCGCGTGAATCGCGTTCTGTACGCTGGGCGCGCTGGATGGCAAAACCGTGTCGCATGTTGTTCGCCGCTCGGCCCATGCCACACTGCAGGTAGGATGATCTTCAAAGATGGTTTGACCATGGTTGGTGCAAAATCCCAATTCACGCAATATAAAAAGGCGCCCACTTTACGGTAGGTTGTGATTGTTCCGACCTGTGGCTCGCCGAAATGCCATCCGCCGAGAATGGCTTAAGGTGGGTATCCGCTTGACTCACCAGACCCCAATCCCTAGTATCCGGGGATGGAAGACTATCCTCGGAACTGGAGGAGTTCGATGTTCGATTCCGAAGTGAGGAGGCCTGCCGAGAGTATCTGTTGGAACTGCGCTGGCCGGATGGCTTTCGCTGTCCGCGCTGTGGGTGCCGAGAGAGTTCGGCGGTGAGGACGGCGTTGCTGCGGTGTCGCGAGTGTCGGCATCAAACCTCAGTGACGGCAGGCACGATCTTTCAGGACACCCGCACTTCTCTGCGATTGTGGTTTCAAGCCATATGGTGGCTGACAACCCAGAAGAACGGGGCGAGCGCGTTGGGACTGCAACGAGTGCTGGGGCTGAAAAGGTATGAGACGGCCTGGACGTTGCTGCATAAATTGCGCCGCGCCATGGTGAGACCGGGACGCGATTTGCTTACGGGCAGAGTTGAGGTGGATGAATGCTATATCGGCGGTCTGGAGGAGGGCTTGCCGGGCCGGCTCAATTTGGATAAAGCACTGATTGTCGTTGCCGCTCAAGAAGATGGGCCCGGGATCGGCCGGATTCGGATGCGCCAGATTGTAGATGCCTCAGCTGCAAGCTTGGTGCCCTTTGTACAGGACTCGGTAGAACCGGGCAGTGTCATCCGCACCGATGGCTGGCTGGGGTATCTGCCCTTGGAGAGTAAAGGCTACAAGCACGAGGTTACATTTCTAAAGGGAAAGAAGAAGACTCCATCGGAATTGATGCCACGGGTTCACCTCGCGATCTCCTTGCTCAAACGGTGGCTGATGGGAACCCACCAGGGTGCAGTTAGTCATAAGCATTTGAACTACTATCTCGATGAATTCACATTCCGGTTCAATCGCCGGCGATCAAAGAGTCGCGGCAAGCTCTTCTTTCGCCTGGCGCAGCAAGCTGTGGCCGTCGAACCTGTTACCCGTTACCGGATAGTTTGCCCGGACCCCAGGAAGGCCAAAGGCAAACCACAATCTATAGCGTCTTGGTGAGTGAAGCGGATACCCACCTGGCTTAATTCTTTCTGGCCCAAGCGTGAACTTTGAGCCTGCATTTTTCCAGTGGATAGAGCGCGCGTGCCCTTAGCCCAGCCACGGGGCGCCCATGCGGCCCACACATCGACAGGGCACATACCTATATATTAAGGATGGACGGAAACGTCTTCGGACTAGGCCGCCCGATCGTAACGGTGGTGCAACCCGCTCAGTCGATCATAGGAAAGCACCCGACCAGAGGTTACGCAGCGAGTTCGGCACCCCGGCGTTCCCTTGCCCAGTCCAAGGTGCGTGCGGTCCTCGTGATGGTAGGAGACGTATTCGGAAAGGAGCCGCTTCAGGTGCCGCTCATTGAGAGCAATGACATGGTCGAGCAGCTCGCGGCGACAGCTCCCCACCCAGCGCTCGGCGACTCCATTCTGCCAGGGACTTTCGAACGAGGTCCGCACGGCGTTTATGTTC
>QIAH01000327.1 GCA_003225465.1 Acidobacteriota bacterium
TCCCTCACCCTGGTCGACACCACCAAGACCAGCAGCTGGGACGACTGGGCTCAGGGCTTCCGTACCGACGGCATGCCCAACATGAACTGCCCGGGTCAGGGTCGGGACACTGGTACGAACGCCGATCTGTTCTTCTTCTCGTTGAAAAATCAGCCGATGTGGCTGGACACATACAACAACGGTGGAACGCCCGCTCACACCGTTCCCAATAACTCTCAGTTCAAGTGCTATGACGGCATGCACAACTGGAACCAGCTCCAGCCGGCGCCCTACGACGGCATGTACTCGTTCCCCAGCGTGACCAGCTTCAATCCGACGACTGGAAAGCCCGCGGGCACGAATTGCACGATCTGCGTAAACAACCCTGACTCAAGCGATCCGTACCGTCACAACACTCCCATGCTGCCTGCCGGCAAGTACGTCGTTGAGGTGGTTGTTCCTCCGGGCTACGAGCTGGTCAAAGAAGAAGACAAGAACATCCTGATCGGCGACAACTACATTGCGCCGGCCACGCAGCAGTTCGCAGGTCTGGGCAACATCTTCATCCTGCCCGACCAGGCCGAAATCAGCGCTCTCTTCAACGCCAACAACCCGCAGAACCCGACTAACACTCTGGGCCGCACCACCTTCCCCAGCAGTGAGGGAGACACGGGCAGCATCGAGGTCTTCTGGCCCTGCGTGGGCGCGCTGCGCACGGTTCCCGACTTCATCAGCTTGTTCCCGCAGTCTGGCGAAGTGGCTCCGTTCGCGGGAGCGCAACGCCACCTCTGCGATCGCAAAGAAGTCACCCTCAACGAGCAGACGTCAGCGCTGGCGAAGTTCTGGGTCTTCTCTTCGACCCACGTCGCCGCTCACTTCAGCGGCGTCATCACCGACGACTACACCTCGGAATTCGATCCGTTCTCTCCGCAATTCGGTGAGAAGTTCTCGCCCCCGGATCTCCCAATCTCGTTCAAGGATTGGACCGGCACCGAGATCAGCCGCACGTATGCCGACCATTGGGGAACCTATGACGGTTTGAACTACTCGACTTGGGAAGTCAATCCGCCGAACCCGACTGGTTATGCGCCGACGATGATGATCACCTGCATGAACGATCCTGGACCGATCCCCGGGCCCAACGGCACGATGATTACGGATCCATTGTTCAATCCGGAATACAGCCAGTTCTGCTACGAAATTCCGTTCATGCCTGGGCAGACCCAGTACATGGATACCCCCGTCACGCCCACGTCGGCCTTCGCCGGTGCGGGTTACAACAACCCGGATTGCGACTATCCCAACCTCACGCCCGCCGTCAAGGAAGTCGATGGCGATGGCATCGGACCGTGGGTGAGCGCAGCCGGAAAAACCATCACGATCACAGCGCTGGGCGATCAACCTGCGACTAACAATGCGTATTCTGGGCCGGCGGCATCTACGGCTCCTTACAACCAGAAGACCATCCTGAGGCACTATGGCTTCGGCAATACCGTGGGAACCGTCACGGTCGGTGGCGTGCCGCTTACGAACGTAAGTTGGTCCGACACCTCCATTACCGGAACAGTGAACCTCTCCGGCGGTGGTCAATCGGTACCGTTGTGCACCATCCAACAGCAGGCTATGTTCGGCGGCTCGACTGCGCATTGCGGTGAGTTGGCGATCACGACTGCCGGCGGCCAGGCATCGATTGACACCGTAACTGTGACCATCGGTGGCAAGGCCCCAACCCACGTTGCAGCATCCGCCTCCATCCAGGCCGCAATCGATACTGCCAAGCCAGGCGATCTCCTTATGATCGATCCGACTTGCACGGCGGTATCGAATGGTGGCGCCGCCGCCTGCAGCGCCAGTTCGTTGCATCCGGCAGCAGGAGCTCCCACTCAGAACGCTAGCCAGGCTGCCCACGTCGAACTGATCCTGATGTGGAAGCCAGTCCGGCTGCAGGGCGTCGGTGCTGCCTCCAGCGTCATAAATGCCAACACTCACCCGGCTGGCAAGCTGAACGATTGGCGCGCACGGATTGATTGCCTCTTCGGCCTTGGGCCCGACGGTTCTCCAAGCGACTTCCAGTCGAGTTGTGGATCCGGATGGTTTGGCTTCAACCCGACTACGAACAATCCGCAAGTCGACCGTCTGCCTCTGGAAGCCACTGTGGGCTGGCAAGCCGGCCTCAACGGCAACCTGGCCGAACTGTTGCAAGAGCCGAGCTTGATGGGCGCACTCGAAGGAGCCGCCATTACGGTCCTGTCCAAGGGCGCGTTCTTCCCATCGAATCCGTTCGATTCGACGTTGCTCGCCGGGTTCCCCGATGGAACGGTTCTGTTCACCAACAGCAATCAGAATGAAAACCGGTATTGCCCGGGTAGCACGTTCAGGGGTGCTCAGGGCGGCTTCACCAGCAACTTCTGGTGCAACCCGTCGAGTATCGATGGCCTGACCATCACCGACAGCTCGCAAGGTGGTGGCGGCGTCTTCGTACACGGGTGGGGCCACAACATTCAGATCGCCAACAACCGTATCAAGAACAATGCAGGTACGCTCTCGGGCGGCATCAACGTCGGTCAAGGCGAATTTCCTCCTGCGTACTTCCAGGGAGGCGCCACCAACGCGGCTCCAGGCTCTTGCATGAACCAGAGCTTCGCGGGTAATGGAGGCCAGCTAGCTTATTGTCACGACCTGAACGTGAACGTGCATCACAACTACATCACCTTCAACTCTTCCACCGGTGACGAGTTGTTCTCGGCCACGCCGGCGGGCGCGGGCGGTGTCAGCTTCTGCACCGGCTCCGATTTCTACAAATTCAACTACAACTGGGTTTGCGGAAACCTGAGCACGGGTGACGGCGGCGGTCTCGGTCACCTTGGATACAGCTACAACGGTGATATCGAACACAACGCGTTCCTGTTCAACCAGAGCACCAATCCGACGATCGCGACCAACGGTGGCGCGATGGTCATCCAGGGTGCGCCGGACGTCGATCCGACTTGCGGCGCCACCACGGACCAGGACTGCGTGGCGAACCCGGCCACCATCGGACCGAGTGACGGAACAGGTCCCGGCCTGATCATCAATGCTAACCTGATCATGGGCAACCAGGCAGAGAGTGGCAGCGGTGGCGGTATCGCCTTGCAGCAGGTGAACGGCTCCGACGCGGTAGCCTTCCCGAACTCCAATTGCAATGCCAGCTTGACGAACAACGGTTGCCGCTGGAACTCGGTCCAGGTCACCAACAACATCATCGTGAACAACGTGGCTGGCTGGGACGGCGGCGGAGTTTCCCTGCTGGATTCGCTGGCAGTGAACTTCGTCAACAACACCGTGATGCACAACGACAGCACGGCCTCGGCTGGTGTGCTGTTTGACACCATCGGTGCACCCTTGGCCAGTACCCAGGGAGTGAACTGCAAGAACGCGGCAGGGACTGCGTCCTGTCCGCAGGTCGGTGGGCTGGTGAGCATTCAGAACAGCGCCGTGCTTAAAGCGAACCTGGCCAACAACACCAGCTGCCCGACCAACCACGGGACCAGCGCACAGTGCAAGAGCTTCTCGGTCCCGCTCTTGTATAACGACGTGTTCTCGCAGAACCGCACGTACTATATCGGTGTGGGCGGCCTCGGTGGGGGAACTCTCAACCAGCAGAACATTGTCACGTTGTTCAACTCGTTCACGACTACCCCTGCGCCTACCCAGGCTCACTCTGGAGACTGCACCGCAGCGAGCTACTGGGATATCGGTGTCCGCGGCGACACGGGACCGACAAACCATGCTGCTGGCACGCTGACCCCTGTGTATTCGTTCGTGGGTAGCGGCACTTACGCTGGCAGTAACAACAACTCGGGATCCGATCCCGCAGTTGCCAAGTCCTACTGCAACGGTTCGCGCGTCCCACCCGAGCTTCCCGGTGCGGTGGGGTTTGGCTGGCAGGTGCCTCCGGGAATTTCGGATGCCTCTGTCCCCAATCCGGTCTTCAACCTGACACCGGTCGCAACCGTCGACGAAGGCAACAACTGGATCAACATCAGTTGGGGTCCGCTGGCCTTGATGGGTCCGACCGGCCAGGGCACGGGCACGACTCCGGATACGTTTTTCGGAAACTACACTCCGACGAGCGGATCGCCGACTCGCGATTACATCCCATCGACTGCCAACGGTGCGACCGGCGCCTTTACGCTGGCGCCGGGCCTGGACTTCTTCGGTAACGCGAGGAAGACCAACAACCACGTGGATGCTGGCGCGGTTGAGTTCCAGGTATCGGCAAACGCGTCTCTCGCCGTGTCGCCGACCTCGCTGACGTTCACCAACGTTGTGCAGGGCACGACCAGCGCTGCGCAAACGCTCACGCTCAGCAACGGCGGCGGCGCAGGGGCAACCGGAATTACGGTCGTCGTCACTGCTCCGTTCTCACGTTCGGGTGGCACTTGCGGCGCGACTCTGGCCGCCGGCGCCAACTGCACCATCGGCGTGGTTTACTCTCCGGCGATTGCCACGACGTCATCCAACGGAACGGTAACTATTACGGCTAACGTTCCGGTCACCGGATCGCCAGTCACGTTGACGGGCACGGCTGTGGCGCGAGTAGTCAGCGCAACCCTGACGCCGACCAGCTGGAGTCCAACGGCCGCTCGTGGCGTCGGTGCGGGATTCCTGTGCCTCGGTGGCGGACCTTGCCAGTACTTGGAGGGGCCAGTCCGGCGGATTACAGCATCGTGCATATCCTGTCGAGTTGCGGTCCGGCTGGAGGCGGTCAGTTGGCTAGCAACACCACTCTAAATCCAAACGGGACCTGCAACATCCAGGTGCAGTTCCTGCCACGGTCAACGGATCCGGCGAACAGTGTCAGAAACGCTACCATTTCGGTGACTGACGCTGCTGGTACGCAAACCTCAACCCTTAGCGGAACCGCTCAGTAGAGGTTCTGCAAGGAAAAGAAACTCTAGGCTGCTCGCGAGAAACCACTCGCGAGCAGCCTTGTTTTAATCTCGGAGGTGTTTGGATGAAGATGGTTCGAATGGCATGTTTTTCCGCAGTACTGGTTCTCGCCCCTTTAGCTGTAGGGAAGCTTCCCGTCCCGAACGAAACTTTTGGAAGAATTGAAAGCGCATTGGATTTCTGCTCTCAGGCCGATCCGGATTCAGCTTCCAAATACGAGGAGAGAAAGAAGGCGCTGGTTCAGGGAGCCTCCGAGCAGGAGATCGCCGAAGCTCGTGCCAGCAAGGAATACAGGGACGGTTACGAGGCGACCTCCGAGGATATGGGAAAGCAGCCCAAAGAACAGGTGAAAAAGACCTGCACTGCCGCCCTGCAGGCGAATAAGTAGGAACCTTGGGGGAACATCGCACGTTAGTGACATTGATCAAAGCGTGCGACTGTAGCAGAATCATTGAATGTTCACTTCAACTCAGAGGCGAATCCGGCCCATGGAGTCCATTCTAGGCAGTGGGATGCTCGCGATTTTGAGGAAGCCGTCCGCAAACAGGGGGCTAGCTTTCGTTTTGGCTGGCATTACCTTGTTCTCCACAGCGGTTGCGCAGACGACCAAACCGTCAACTCCGCCGGCCCAGGGCAGTGCACAGCCGGCCGCAAGTCCCCATCCAACCCGCTATCGGCCAAACCGTGTCCCAAAAAGGGCAGCTGAGTACTACGGCATGGTCTGGGGAATCGACTCACTCGATCTCAAGTGGACGGAGTCGGGCGAGGTGATTCGATTCAGCTATCGCGTGCTCGATCCGGAAAAAGCCAAGGTGCTGAATGATAAAAAGAATGAGCCTTCTTTGATCGATCCTCAGGCAGGCGTCAAACTGGTGGTGCCGTCTTTGGAGAAGGTGGGGCAATTGCGCCAGAGTTCCACGCCCGAGGCTGGGAAGGTCTACTGGATGGCTTTTTCGAACAAAGGGAGATTGGTAAAGCGAGGACACCAAGTGGATGTGGTTATCGGAACTTTTCGAGGTGAAGGTCTGGTAGTGAATTGATCTACCTTAGTTCCTGTCTCGGCTGACGCGACCTCCTCACTTGTAGCTCTCAAACCAAGCATGGTCTTTATTTTTAAGATGCATCGCAGGTGCAAATGTCCCTAGAGAAGAATGTGTTCTTCGGTTGCTTACGACTGAGCTTGCTGGCAGGAGGGCTGCTTCTTCCGCACGTCGCAGTCGGACAGCTGCCGGGTACCACCGCCCCTCAGCGCCGCACGCAAAGCGTGTATCGAAGGCGCACCGTGGACGAGCGGGTCAAAAGCTTTGCCGAGACTTTGAATCTGGATCCGGAACAACAGGCGGGTGTAAAAGCTGCTCTGGAACGTCAGCAACGGGAGGCCAGGCAGATCCAGTTCGACCACTCACTTCCAGGGCCGGAACGTATCGGCAGATTTCGTGCCCTTCAGCAAGACACGGTATCGCGAATCCGAGCTCTTCTCAACGACGAGCAAAAGAAGAAGTACGATCCGCTTAATCACGGAACGACGGCGACCACTTCCCAGCCCTCGGTGGAAGACTGGCTTAAGGCTACCCATCAATAAGGCAGCAGGACTGCGGCATTTCGAACTAGTGACATAAGTAACGACGCGCCGGCGATCACGAACGATCTCACAGTCTCGGGATCGTCGATCTTATTGTGTTTATTGTTCCTGGATGCTGCGGTTCGCGTTCACCAGCGTGAACAGCAAGCCCGAGCCGAGGGTGATCCACACGGCCACGTCCAACGCCGGACCCCAACCCCGATGTACGGCGAGCGCTGCGGTCACCGTGGAAGAGATCACTCCCCCCAAGCTGCCCATGGTGTTCATCAGAGCTGAGAGAGATGCGGAATACGACGGGGCCAGATCGATGCACGCGGCCCAGAAGTTCGCGGCGGCAAACATGTTAAATCCTGCCGCCAGTGCGATCATCGGTAGCGCGATCACCGTCACCGAGATGTGATTGCCTCCGTAGAGAAGCAATGCCGACGTTCCCATGCCTACCCAAACCGCCGCAATCCGTCCTTTGCGGCGATCTGTAACTCGTGCCACGCGATCCGAGAACCACCCTCCCACGGGCGACAAAAGAGCCATCGCAAGAAACGGCGCCGACGTCCAGATGGCCGCCTGCATGATTCCCAGACCACGAACCTTTACCGCGTAGAAGTAAAACCAGTTGTAGTAGACATAGAAGGTGTATCCCTGCAGACCGTACCCGAGGATCAGACTCCACACTGACAAACTGGTCAGCATCTTCAGCCACGGCACGCTGGGGACCCCGGTGTGGGAAGAGCGAGCGCCCACATCACCCTTCCGCGAGCCGGGGTGGATGATCTGCAACTCCGCGTCATTTACGTCAGGATGTTCCTCCGGCCAGTCGGTCGCGTAGAAATGCCAGAGCGCTACGACCAGGAAGGCGAGGACACCGCAGATCTCGAACGAAGCGCGCCAGCCCCAGTGCACCATGGTCCAGGCAATGAAGATCGGTGTTAGCGTGCCGCCCAGTCCGAGGCCGCACACCTGCAGGCCGCTGGCAAAGCCACGTTCACGCAAAGAGGTCCAGGAGGCAATCACGCGGGTTACATTCGACGAGATCGCGGCCTCGCCTACGCCGGTTACAAAGCGAACCAGTCGGAACCCGACGAGAACACTGACCCCTGACATGGTTGCCAAACGAGGCACGAGACCCATCGCACCCGCACCCACAGCAAAGCACAGCATGGCTGCGGTCAGGGTGCGACGCGGACCGATCCGGTCGCAGACGTAGCCCCAGGGGATTTGGAACAAACCATAGCCCCACAAGAACGCGCTGAACACCGTTCCCATGGCGATCGTATTGATGGAGAACTGCTCCTCGATGACCTTACCCGCGATGCTCAGATTCAAGCGATTGAGCGCCGTCACCGCCATGATCGCCATGACGATGCCCATGAGCGACCAGCGTACCCGGCTCGCCTTCGAAGCCTGCATGACTCCAGCGGCTGAATCTAGTTTTTGCGTCGCGCTAGTGCTGGTGTTCAAGCGATTTCCTTATTCAGTAGCCGCTGCGAGATATAGACATTTCAAAAGGAACGACGAGGCGGACTCTGTCTCTCATTGCTGGTGACTCAACGTGGTCCACTCGGTAGCGCGGTGCCTCAACGATGCAGGAAGCCGAGTTGAGTCCCGGCTTCCTGCTCTGCACACTACCAGATCAGTTTCAGCCCGAGTTGAATCTGCCGCGACGTAGTCGAGGTCTGGTTCAAAGCGGTCGGGAGAGAGCTGCCGTCGAAATCAACCACCGAATTGTTTTGCCCGAACGTGTTCAGGAAGCCGGGCGACAGGAAATTCGTGTGATTCAGGACATTGAAGAGCTCGGCCCGGAACTGGACGTTGAAGGTTTCCGAGATGGCGGGAATTTTCGTATTCTTGAAGATTGAAAAATCTACAGCAGTCAGCCCCGGACCGGAGAACTGATTCCGCCGGGTGTTGCCCAGCACGTTAGAACAGAATTGCGTTCCGCTCGGTGCGGTGCCGGCAAACGCTGGGAAGGAACTGGGCGCGCATCCAAACGGGTTGGCCGTGGTCGCGGGCGCAAGCGACGCGGGCGCCGTTGGAGGCGTAAAGCAATTTGTGTTCAGATAATTCACTCCTCTGTGAACGGGATTGCAGCCGGGCAGGAGACTCGCAAAGTCCATGGAGAAATCGCCGTTGAAGCCAGTTCCAAGGGGGTCGTTCCCATCACCTGCCGTCACCGTGAACGGTGCGCCGCTCATCGCGGTGACAATGGTGCCCAGTTGCCATCCGCCGGTCAGCGTAGATAACAATGAACCCGAATTCTTCATTGACGGCAGATCCCACATGAAGGTTCCGGAGAGCACATGCCGAATGTCGAAATCGCATTCGCCCAATCGCGCCGACTTGATCAGCATGAGGGGCACGGCAATCGAGTTCAAAAAGGTGTCTCCAGTGACCGGAGCCGAACTCAAATCCCGGCACTTGCCGAAGGTATAGGAAACCTGTCCCTGTAGCCCCTGGCTGAAGCTTTTCTTCAGTTGCCCTTGGAAGGCATTGTAGGACGACGCTCCGTCAAACAACACCGGACGGATGCCGGCGCCGCCGCCCCAGTTCGGATCAATACGCGTGCCCGTCTGCTGGTTGGCACAAGTGCCTCCCGCGGCGATGGCTGCGGTGGGATCACAGGGAAAGACCAGGCCTACTCCGGTAACCGCCGTGGGCTGGACCAGATTGACATCGTCCGATGCTGCGGAGAGATGAATGGAACGAGATCCGACGTAGCCGACCGTCATGGTGAGGTTCTCGGCAAGCTGCCGCTGGATGTTGAAATTCCAGTTGAGAACATCTGCACGCTTGGGCTGAGTATCGATAAAGCGGTTGCGAATGTGGAGTGGATTGAAGTTGACGTCAGGATTGATACCTGATCCCAGCGTTGCACCCTTGGCCGCTCCGATAATCTGAAAGGGCGCTGTAGCAGCAGTGTTCAATCCAAACTCGTAGGGCAGCGGCAGAACGTCGAACATGCCAAATCCCGCCCGCACCGCGGTTTTGCCGTTCTTGAATGGATCCCATGCCAGCCCGACGCGCGGTTCGAAGTTCTTTGTGGTCGGATTGTGGAGGATGGGACTGTCGACCCCCACCGGTCCACAAGCCGTGGGGCTCTGCGTGCAATTCGACAGACTGGTAATCTCCTGGAAGCCAGCGGTGGCTACCGTGTAACCCGCGACCGTGTAGCCCGGTACTTTGTTGGCGTCGGTCGGCCGAGTGGTCATTTCGTAGCGCAAGCCTAGATTCAGCGTAAGGTTCGAACGCGCGCGCCAGTCATCTTGAATATACCCAGCGAAAAGCTTCTCCCGGAACCCGACCTCGTGCGAGCCGCCAGGAGCAAGCGCATTGAGTTGATCGGGCGTATTCGTCAGGAAATCGTTCAAAGTGTGATAGGTACTCATCCTGCCGTTGGGGCTCAATCGTTCGAGCACGTTGTACTGCATATTCTCAAAATAGAAACCGATTTTGAGTGCGTGGGTTCCGCGCGTCAGGAAGGCATCGTCGGCGACCTGGGCCGAATTCCAGGCGTGATTGAAACGGTTGAAGCCGCCCAGCCCGAAGGCAGTCGTCAGTCCCGGAACCGGGATTTGGGGAGGTGCCGTTGCACCGGGTGCGATGGCCAGTGCCGCATTCTTGGCAACCGCATCGCCCGACACAGGGTCGTTGATTTTGCCCAAGGCCCGGTTCAGACCTAAGCGAAGGGTGTTGACCGCAGCGGAGCCAAAGACGTGAGTCTCTTCAAAGCTTCCCATCTGGCGACGTGAAAATACCTGGTGAACGGTGTTTCCTAACGGATCCGCCTGCGACTGTGGTCCCGAATCGATGAAGTAGCTTCCCGCGATTGCATCGGCCGAAGAAATCTTGTGGTCCAGCCGCGTCATGAAGTAATTCTCGTTGGCGATAGTCTTGACGTTTACGTCCATGGTCTGGACACCCGCTCCATTGTCGGGTGCGCTCGCGGGTGCAACCGGCCACAACGCCAAATAGGGCTGAATTGAAGGCACCGCGGCAGCCCGGGAACCGGCGTCAGGCACGTGGATGGTCCCGGACGAGGACAAGCTCTGCCGGAACCCTTCGTAGTTCGCAAAAATGAAGGTCCTATCCTTTATGATTGGACCGCCGCCCGATCCTCCGAACTGAATACGACGGAAGGGAGCGATCTTCGACCCATCGAAATAATTGCGTGCGTCGAAGACACTATCGCGATCGAAGAAAAAGCCGGTGCCATGGAACTTGTTCGTGCCGGATTTTGTGATCGCATTAATGACGGCGCCTGAAGTCCGCCCGTACTCCGCCGTGTATCCTGTGGTAATCACCGAAAACTCCTGCACTGAATCGACGCCCAGGTTCAGGCCGGTGGCGCCGCCCGGCGCGGCATTCGAGTAGTCATTGATGGTGAGGCCGTTCAGGCGATAGGAGTTTTCGTTGGGACGGTGTCCGGAATCGGTCAGTTGGTTTCCGAAACCACGATTGCCTTTGTTCGCGTTGAAGGAAGTCGTGGCCTGGTTGGGCACGCTCAGCACGCCCGGTTCGAGCGTCGCCAGGGTCGTCCAGTCTCGTCCGTTCAAGGGCAGTTCGCGGACGGTTCTGGAGTCCACAGTGGAGCTAACGGCGGAAGTAGCGGTTTGCACGTCCGGGGGAGTGCTCATCACCTCGACCACTTCTGAAACCTTCCCCGGCTTGAGGGAAATGTTGAGAGCCTGTTGCGCGCCCACCGTGAGCACGATCCCTCTCTGTAGGGTTGTCGTGAACTGCTTAGCGGCTACGCTCACGTCGTAGGAGCCGGGCAAGAGGTTAGGCACCGAATAGAAGCCTTCGCCGTTGGTTTGAACCACCCGCGCCTCTCCGGTTGCCAGGTTCTTGGTGGTAACGGTCGCGTTAGCGATTGCAGCTTGGCTTGAGTCCGTCACCAGCCCAGAAAGGGTTGCGCCCGCCACCTGAGCTGTTGCCAAGCCGGACCAGAAGCACACGGCGGAAACTGCAATCACAACCAGTCCAAATGTCACTCTACTTTGTTTTTGTGTTTTCATCGCGTCACCTGTCCCCCCGGAGATTGCTTCAGAAAGTTCGATTGTCTGGCAAAACCGCTCTGGAATTCGCGAGGCCCCATCGTCTCGCCGAACTGGAACACGACCTGGGTTCCGATGCCGGCGACTGTGTGCGAAGCTCTGGTGTTCGGGCAATCCCTGATCCATCCAATCGAAAACATTTCTGTATCCCCAAAACGGTGATTGAAAACAAGCAGGTTAGCAGGCTATATCCTTTGACCTGTGGGGACTGCGAAGTTATACTTTGAGACCCGGGTCAGGGGCAAAATGGCGTTACCCGTAGCTTCGACACGAATCGTGCGGTTCGGTGTGTTTGAGGTAGACCTGAAAGCCTGTGAACTCCGGAAGCACGGGTTCCGGATCAAGCTCGCTGAACAACCGTTCCAGGTGTTGGCTTTCCTATTGGAGCGCCCGGGCGAGATTGTCACGCGGGAGGAATTGCGCGATCGTCTCTGGCCCGGCGACACCTTCGTCGATTTCGATCACGGGCTCAACAACGCCGTGATGCGTGTTCGCGAAGTCCTGCTTGATTCCTCCGAACATCCGCGGTACGTCGAGACGGTCCCTCGGCGCGGTTACCGCTTCGTAGCGCCGGTCGAAGAAACTTCCGTGCCGCCCCCAGTCCCCGCAACCATAGAACTCGAGGGTGGCTCGACGAGTCCTGCGTCTTCGGCATCGAACCCCGTGCTTGCGCATACGATCAGCGAACATCCTGGCGTCCCGCGCTGGTTCACCTCCCGTCTCGCTGGGGCCATCGCTATCGTGGTAGTTGGGCTGGCAGCGCTTTTGGCGTTCACGATCCACGCTCGCAACGTCGCCACCAACCAGGTCAACGCGACGCGGAGCACTTCATTGGTCGTCCTGCCGCTCGAGAATCTTTCAGGCGACAAAGATCAGGACTATTTCGCCGACGGAATGACGGACGAGCTGATCGCGAACCTGGCAAAGATTCGCTCCCTGCACGTAATCTCGCGCTCGACAGCGATGACCTACAAAGGCACCCGTAAGCCTCTCTCCGAGATCGCCCGCGAGCTCAACGTCGACGCGGTGGTCGAGGGCACTGTAATGCGCGTCGGAAGCCGGGTTCGAATCACCGCTGAACTTGTTCAGGTTTCGACCGATCACCATCTTTGGGCGGACACCTATGAGAGCCAGATGGGCGACGTGCTAGCCCTGCAGAATCGCGTGTCAGCGGCCATCGTGAACGAAATTCGCATCAACCTGACCCCGGAGGAAAGAGAGCGCCTCGCGAAGACTCCCGCGGTGGCTCCCGAGGCGTACGAGAATTATTTGAAGGGTCTTTATTATTGGAACAAGCGGTCTGACGAAAACCTCACGCGTGCCATCGGTTATTTTGAGCGAGCCACCCAATTGGATCCGAATTACGCTCTGGCCTACGCGGGACTTTCAGATTGCTACGCGATTATCAGCGCGGAGATTTTCGGCACCATGCCGGCCTCCGAGGCCGCTCCCAAGGCACGGGCGGCGGCTGTGCGGGCTCTGGAACTGGACCCCACCCTTGCTGAGGCTCAAACCTCCCTCGCAACCGAGAAGTTCAACTACGAGTGGGACTGGAGCGGTGCCGCGCAAGGCTTCGAGCGTGCCATTGGTCTGAATCCTAGCTACGCCACTGCCTATCAACGCTATTCCCTATACCTCATTGCGATGGGTAGAGCTCAGGACAGTTTTGCTCAAATCCAGAAGGCTCGTGAGCTGGATCCGCTTTCGCTGAGCATCAATTTCAGTTTGGGGTGGCGTCTGTACATGGCTCGCCAGTACGATGCGGCGATTACGCAATTAAAAGACACGCTGGAAATGGACCCGTCCTATGAACTCCCGCACCTGGTGGCAGGGCAGGCCTACGAGCAGAAAGGGAATTACGCCTTGGCGATTCCGGAACTGCGCAAGGCGGTCGAACTTTCCCGCGGCACGCCTCTCATGGTTTCTGCCCTGGCTCATGCCTACGCGCGCTCGGGAAATCGGACGGAGGCGGAGAAGTTGCTTGCGCAACTGCAAGCCAAATCCATGAACCAGTATGTATCGCCGTATTATTTCGCGATCGTGTGTGTCGGTTTAGGTAGGACCGAAGAAGCGCTGGATTGGCTTGAGAAGGCTTTCGGCGATCGTTCGAATGGCCTGGTTTTCCTGAAGGTCGAGCCGGAACTGGATGACCTGCGCTCTAACTCCCGTTTTATCGCCCTGCAGCAGAAGCTCGAGTTTCCCGTCGTCCGGTAAGGCTTTGCATCTCCCCCTTAAAAGGGGACAATCGAAGAAAGACTGAGGCTCCTAACCTCTGGTATGGGACGGCGCTTACCAGCTTCCGCCTGGGGATGCGCAGAATTGCTGGATGCGACTTCGGCTGCGCCACGGTAATCCAAGATCCGTGAAGTTAAGGTGTGGGACCCCACGACCCGCACATCTGCCACTGCTTCCATCTGCGTTTGTAGCCACGTGCCGCTGACGTCGGCAAAGGTAAGCTTGACCCGAACCTTCTTCAGCCACCAGGACGGAGTTTTTGCAACCTCTCCTTCGATCTGGCGTACCAGAAACGACTGCTTATCGATCCACGCTTCTCCCGACACCAGCTCTGTCTCTCTGCGCTTCGGCTTCAATTCCAATACGTAACAGGATTGACCATCCAGAACCGCTTCGCCTTTGTAGCTAAACGTGTAATTATCTCGATTAAGAGCGGTTCGGGCTTGATTCCTACTGGAGGCTCCTTCTACTTCGTGTTCCAGAAGGCGCCGCACCACTTCCTCGCCACGGTTATTGCCTGAAGACTTCTGAATCCTATAATCTTTGCTGCCTGGTGGCCTGAAATCTATTTCTGCAACGACGTCTGATTTGGCTTTGGAATCGTTCGCACCGAAAAGCTGGTACTCGCGAATAACCTGATAAGAAGCTCGAGGATGAACTCCAGCTTGCGTCTTTTCGAGCGCGTCGATAATCGAGTTGAGGTCGATCGTCCCGCGACTGCTTTCCTGGGCCACCCCGAAGGAGCACAACAGCACGATCAATGTTCCAATCGTTAGCCTGATAAGCCGTTGCATGACTGCGCGCGCCCCTAGGAGGTCCGTAGCACGTTCTGGGCCAAAGGAAAATGTGAGGGAATAGATGACTTCGAGCGCTCTGCCTGTGGATAAGCGCGCAAATTTGTTTGGCTATGTCAGAATATTTCCCCACCGGTAGGTGTTTTCGACTCATGTCCTTCTGAGTACCCATCTCCATGAAATTCCTGATTCTCCAGTTCGGATTCCGCAAATATTTGCTCCCCTGAACATTCGTATACGTATCAGCGTCAGGACTCGACGGAATTGCAATGCCTGAGTTCTACAGATTTTTTTGACGTGAAGGTAGAACACCCACCGGACTGAAGTGCTTACAGCGATATGCGATAAAGCTTCAAACGACCGGAGGCGGGCATTTTTGACTTTTCTTTACAAAACACAAGACGCCTTTTGTCCTGCGTTCGAATCTCATTGGTAGGAATTCATTTCTTCCGGGGATCGCATGCGCCGACTCAAGGAACTCGATGCTCTGCGGGGATTCATGCTGGTGTGGATTACCTTTACACACCTGCCCACAGCGCTTAGCACCTATGTGAACCAGCCGTTTGGGTTCGTTTCGGCCGCGGAAGGTTTCATATTTCTCTCAGCACTCTTTACCGGGAGTATCTATTTTCGCATGGCCGAACAGAATAGCTATGGCGCAATGCGCCGTAAGCTGAGCATGCGGACCCTGCAACTTTATCTTTACCACGTTCTTTTGCTGAGCTTCGTTTTCCTGGTGGCAGTTCCTATCGCTGCCAGCGGCACACGGCCGGGCCTGCACAATCTGCTGGATTTCTATTTTGACGCCGGCGCCAGGCGGGCGGTCGTTGACGCTGTGCTGCTCATTTATCGGCCGCCATTGCTCGACATTCTGCCCATGTACATCATCTTCCTGGCGCTCACGCCTGTGGCATTGAGCGCGAGTCGAAGATTTGGCTGGAAGCCTATCTTGGCTGGCGGCTTTACACTTTGGCTGCTGGCACAATTCGGACTTCGCGAGGCTTCGTGGCAGGTGATGAATCGTTACTTCGGCCTGCGGATTCCACTTCACGAGATGGGCTCGTTCGATCTCTGGGCGTGGCAATTCTTGTGGCTCGTGGGGATGTGGGTCGGCGTGTGCTGGGCCAGGGATCAACTGGATCTGGCGCGGCTTGCCAGACAGTTTACGATCCCTGCGTTGTTTGTAGTGTCCGCTCTGCTGGCAACACGTTATGCTGTGGGCCGCGGCTTCGAACTCGGTAGCTATGAATTGTATTTTGACAAATGGCACCTCGGAGTCGTTCGCCTGATTGATTTCACCGCGATTGCGGTGTTGCTCATTCGGGCGTCTTCCTATCTAAAGCCCCTCTCCGTACGGCCGTTAGTTCTACTCGGGCAGTCCTCGCTTCAGGTCTTCTGTACACATCTGCTTTTCTGTTTTGCGGGGCTCACGCTGCTGGGCAATGCTTCGATGCTAAGCAGTTGGAAGCAATTCGGACTTCTTGCTACGACAGTTTCCGCAATGCTGCTTACTGCAAAACTGTTCGCAAAGGCCGAACTCAAGCCCGACGTCAAGGTCGCGATAGCAGCCCAGAAGCTGCCAACTTTAGGCAGAGTGGCAGCGGAAAAACCCACCTCATCTGTTGCCTGATCTGGTTATTCCTTGTCCAGATACTCTTCCGGCACGTCGTCCTCCGGGACCTCGTGCGGGTGGACTTCCCGTTCTTGATCTTCATCTGCGTGTTCAACACCCGCTACGACGTCGGCCTCGAACGCATTTCCTTCCTCGATCAACTCGTCGACGCTTTCCGAATCAGCGCTTTCAATGTCGCGTAGTCCCTGCAAGTCTCCGGACTGTGCGCCCGAACGGGATCTTACTGCCCCCTGCTCGAATACTGCACTCTCCCGTTGGGTAGGCTTGCGCGTCTTCCTGGAGCGCACTCTTTTTTTCGCGGTCACTTTCTTCGCAGATTTTTTCTTCGCTGAGCGACTCCGACTCGTGACCTTCTTGCTGGGACCGCGTTTGGATTTTGTCACTTTCTTACGTTTTTTCTTAGTGGCCATTCTCGCAGTCTAGCACCGCCGAATCGGCTAACCAACTCAGCCAGCTTGCCTCGCCAGAAATCCTGAACGTGAAGAAGCGACAAATCCTCGGACCAACTCGGCGATTTCATCTGCAGCCGTGTCCAACGCGAAATGACCGGCATCGAGAACGTGAACTTCTGCGTTCGGTACGTCCTTGCGGTAGCGTTCCGGTTCGCCGAGATCGAAAGAGAGATCGTGCTTGCCCCAGATCACCAGCAGTCGCGGCTGCTTCTGGCGCATCCATGTTTGCCACTTGGGGTAGGCGTCCACATTGGTTCGGTAGTCGTAGAACAGATCACTTTGAATCTGAGCCTGCCCTGGTGCGTTCAGGAATGCGTACTCATCGGTCCAAAGATCTGGGTCGTAAAGCTCGACGTTCGGATCGTCTCCGATATGGCGCGTCTTCGTGGTTGCCAGCGACAGCAGGTTTTTGCGCAAAGATTCTTCATACGCCGGCCGATCCGCCCAGAATGCCCGGCGGGTTGCCCAGTTCGCTCCCAGGCCTTCGTTGTGCGCCACAGCGTCCTGGACGATGAGAGCCTCAATTCGCTCCGGGTGTGCCAAGGCCATGCGAAAGCCAACCGGCCCTCCGTAGTCCTGCATATAAAGCGTGTAGCGCGAGAGCCCGAGCGCTTCGCTGAAGTGATTCATGATTTCAGCATAGTGATCGAAGGTATACGCGAATGTTTTCGGGTCAGGCCAATCGCTGTGTCCGAAGCCGGGGTAATCGGGCGCGACAAGGTGATAACCATCGCGAAGCCGGGCGAAGAGCGGCTCGAACATCCGCGATGATGACGGAAGTCCGTGCAGCAGGAGAATTGTCGGCGCGTCCTTTGGGCCAGCCTCTCTGTAGAAAATTGAAAGGCCATCGATTTGCATCGTGCGATAAGAAGTCGGGTACTTCACAAGACGTTCCTTTCCTCGGGCTTGGGCCAGCAATTGAAATGGCGCGAGCATTACAGAAAGAAGCAATAGGATGTTGGCGAACAGCGAGCATTGGTTACGACCGGCCGACTCGTAGAGACGCATCGCTTATCTCCGCGCTTGCAAGCTGGTTGAACCAATGCTCGACAGTACCCCTCTTTATTGCCAGCTTCACATCGTCAGCACGACGCGGAACTCTGCTTTCCCACTCATCATTCGCGCGTAAGCCTCAGCGGCTTTTTCAAGCGGATAGGTTTCAATCATGGGACGCACGCCAGTTAGTTCGGCGAAGCGCAGTGTGTCTTCGGAGTCGGCCGGTGTTCCCGCGGCCCAACCCTGAATGGTTCGACTTCCGCTGATGAGCTGGATCGGCGTGACCTCAATGGGGTCGAATGCCGCACCGATCACCATGAGTTTACCGTTCGGTCCCAGACCGTCGATCAGTTCCGACATCGCTTTCGAGCTTGGCGCCGTCGCCAAAATTACCTTTGCGCCGCCCATTTTTTGCAAGACCTCAGCGGCGTTGGTTGCCTTGTTATCGATGTACATGTTCGCTCCGAGTTTCTTTGCAAGCGTTGCGTTTTCAGGCCCTCGCCCGATGGCCGCCACGTGATAGCCGAACTTATTCGCGAATTGAATGCCCAGGTGACCCAATCCGCCGATTCCCAGCACCGCAACCAGGTCGCCCGGGAACGCTCCGCTGTGCCGCAGCGCGTTGTAGGTCGTAATTCCGGCGCAGAGCAGGGGCGCGGCTTCGGCATCATTTAGATTCTCCGGTATTGGCACCAGTGCCTCTACCGGAGCCACCATGTATTGCTGGTACCCACCGTCATAGTTGATGCCGCAGATTTTCACGTTCTGGCAATTACGAAAGTCTCCGCGCCGGCACTCCCGACACGTGTTGTCCTGGCCCCCATGCCAGCCGACACCGACGCGCTGCCCCTTCTTCCAGGCGGAAACACCGCTGCCCACTTCATCGATGATGCCGGCCACTTCGTGCCCGGGCACGCGGGGATACTGAATTCCTGGCCAGGAGCCTTCTACGGTGAGCACATCACTGTGGCAAACGCCGCAAGCCTGCACTTTGAT
>QIAH01000053.1 GCA_003225465.1 Acidobacteriota bacterium
CCCGTGACGGACCACAAGGTGCGGCGGTTGGATTGGAGCCAGTTCCAAAAAACCTCATTCCTCACCAGTAATGCGGCCAGGACGCCCAGGCAGAGGGCGTCGGCACGGGTGGGCATCAGGACGTAGCTGGCCAGCCCGGGGTAGGTCATGCTCGAGTGGAGCAGGACGCGCAGCCAGGGCGCGCAGGCGATCACCATCAACAGGACAATCACGAGATTGCGCGGGCGAACGTTACGGATGAGCAGCGGAATCGAGAGGTAAAACTGTTCTTCGATGGCGAGCGACCAGGTGATACCCATGCCGCTGGGTCCGAAAACGCCGAGGTAAGCCATCCAGAAATTCTGTGTGAATGTGGCGTAGGACCACCAGGGAAGCGGAAGTGGGGTGGTGTGGGCGGCGCGGGCCGCGGAAAATTGTGCGAGCAGGTGCGGAAGCAGCGAGAGACCAATCACCAGGAAATATAGCGGCAGGATGCGATAGGCGCGGCGGATGTAAAAAGTCTGGAAATAACGCGGAGAGGACCTCGCGTCGAGCAGGATGCCTCCGATCAGAAATCCGGAGAGAACGAAGAACAGGTCGACGCCGCTCCAGCTAAGTTGGCCGCAGGCGATCACGAAGGAAGCGAAGCGGGAATGCGCTTCGATTCCCTGGACGGACGTCACGCCAAAAATGGCGTGCCGCAGCAGGACCAGCAGAATGGCGATGCCGCGCAGGCCATCAAGGGCCGGAATACGGACAGACCAGTCCGGTATGGGGCGACGGGCGGCGGAGGTTAGCGAGGTAGCCATCCAGAGCTTCGGAAACGTCAGCCAGAATATCGTCTCTTCGGGGGGACGCGTCCACGGGAAAATGGGATAGGGGTCGGAGGGCTGGCGACGCGTTGCTGCCGGTCTCAGTCCGGCAGTATGATGTCGATATGAATCTCGGCTTCTCAGAAATGGTGTTTCTCTTCCTGCTGGCCCTGATTATCTTTGGGCCGAAGAAGATGCCCGAGATTGGCCGGCAAATTGGAAAGGCTTTAAACGATTTCAAGCGGGCGTCGAACGAGTTCAAGGCGCAGATCGAATCGGAGATCGCCAACATCGAGCGGGAGACGACGCTACCGCAGATTCTGCCTCCGAGTGAGCCGCCCAGGAGCACCGTCGCCAGCGGGACACTGGTGGACCTGCCCGCCGTGGAGCATGTGCCCGCGCAGTTGACGCCGCCCAGCGATTCCAGCCACAAGGCTCCCGATGCCTGAGACGCTTGCCGAAGCACCTGAGAAAGAAAAGGACAGCCTTCCTGCCATGGGGTTCCTCGATCATCTCGAGGAACTGCGGCGGAGGATCATTTATTCGCTGATTGCGATGGCGGTGGGATTCTTTGCGTGCTGGGGCTACGCGGAGAAGATCTACGAGATCATGCAGCGTCCAATCATGGTGGCGCTGCAGCACAACCACATGGAGGAGAGGCTCGTCTACCTGAATCCCACTGAGCCCTTCAACATGTATCTGAAGGTGGCGTTTCTGGCGGGGCTGTTCGTGACCTCGCCGTTCGTGCTCTACCAGGTGTGGGCCTTCATTTCGCCGGGTCTCTACCGCAACGAGAAGCGCTACGTCATGCCGTTCATGTTCTCGACGGTGGGCCTGTTCATCGCCGGTGGGTATTTCGGGTACAAGCTGGTGTATCCGCAAGCGCTCGAATTCCTGATCGGATATGGCAAACAATTCCAGCCTATGATCACGATCGGGGAGTACACCGACCTGTTCCTGACCATCATCATCGGCATGGGCGTGATTTTCGAGATGCCCATTCTGGTGTTTTTCCTGTCGCTGATGGGGATTGTCACGGCCGGGTGGATGTGGCGGAATCTCCGATACTCGATCCTGGTGATCTTCATTATTGCGGCGATCATTACCCCCACCACCGACATCATGAACATGTGCATTTTTGCCGCTCCCATGGTGGCCTTGTACGTTTTATCGATTGCGATCGCCTGGCTGGTGCATCCCACCCAGCGCAGGGCCCGGAGAGAGAAACAAGCGAAATGAGAAGGCTGAACAACAGGGTGGACGGCCTGGCCGTTCTGGCGGGCGGAGTGTTGTCGCTAGGGATGATCGCCTGCACGCAGGGGAAGAGCAATGCTGCTACCCCAGCGGGGGCGGCAAAGGAAATGGCCGCCGCCGTAAGTAAGGGGGTGGGTGGCGTGGAAGATTCCTCCGCCGCGGCCGGCTTCGGAATGACAAGGGCTGCAGAATCAGCCGGGTCTGCGCCGAAAATCAACGCCGCGCGAGCGATGCAGTATACGAAGGAAGTCACCGCTTTTGGCGCACGTCCGATCGGCAGCGCGAATCACAAGAAGCTCGAGGATTACATCGTCTCTCATCTCAAGGAGGACGAGGTCGATTTCGACGCCTTCACGGCGGACACCGTCGAGGGAAAGTTTCCGGTACGGAACATCATCGCGAGATTTCCGGGAACGAAGGATGGCATCATCGTAATCGCCGGACACTACGACACGAACTATCCGCTGCGTAATACGGGGTATGTTGGAGCGAATGATGGGGGCTCGTCGACCGCGATTCTATTGGAGATTGCGAACCAGTTGCGCGGCAAGAAGCGCGAGGGCTATAGCGTGTGGTTGCTGTGGACCGATGCCGAAGAGGCAGTGAGGAAATGGTCGGAAACGGATAGCTTGTACGGGACCCGGCACCTGGCTGAGCGCTGGCAAAAGGATGGTACCGCGAAAAAGATCAAGGCGTTCCTGCTGGCGGATATGATTGGCGACGCGGATCTGAACATCGACCGCGATGGCAACTCAACACCCTGGCTGGAGGACCTGGTCTACGAGGCGGCGACTAAATTGGGGTACCAGTCACATTTCTTTGAGCGCTCGACCGCAGTGGAAGATGACCACCTGCCCTTCATGAAGATTGGCGTGCCGTGCGCGGACATCATCGACCTCGATTATGGCTACGGGAACGTGTTCCACCATTCGCCGCAGGACACTCTGGACAAGCTGAGCCCGAAGAGTTTGCAGATTGTCGGGGACGTGATTCTACAGACGGTGTGGATGGTGGACTCCCGCTGAAATTTCAGATTTTAGATTTCAGATTGCAGATTGGGTGAGAATCGTTGACGTTACCTTTCTTGATTGGTTGATTTGCTTTCTCTTTCCGTTTTTCCCCGTTTGATTTCTAATGGCGGCTCATATGAACGAGCGCTGGAAACTGAGTGTCTTCACGGCGGTGTGTCTGCTGGCTTTTCCGGGTATCGCAGGCGCACAAGCGAAGTCGGATGCGGATCGCTTGATCACCGAGGCGCTGAAACCCTCACCGATCGAGCATAACTTGCGGCATTTGACTGACGAGATCGGCGGGCGCGTGCCGGGAACCCTGGCGATGGAGCAGGCAGTCGCGTGGGGCATGGCTGATTTCAAGGAAGCCGGGGCGGACCGTGTCTACACAGAAACGTTCAAGCTGCCGAATTCATGGGCAGAGGGTGCGACCGTGGTGACCGTTTCGTCGCTCGGGACTTCGACCGATCCGAAGTTGAGTTCGATTCCCCCCGTGGTGTTCAAAGCGCGCGCGGTCTCTGTCGCGCTGGGACCGCCACTGATGGCGCAGCACATACCGGTGGTCGATGTGGGCATGGGAACGCCGGCCGATTTCAAGAAGGCGGGAGACATTTCCGGCAAGGTGATCCTGGTGCACTCCGACGTGCTCAAGAAATGGGCGGACCTGTTCAACGAGTACCTGAGGCCGCCGGCCATCATTGACGCCGCCGTGAAGGGAAGAGCGAAGGCCATCGCATTTATTGCGACGCGCGAGCGCGACATTCTCTATCGGCACACCGACGCGATGGCGGGAGAGATTGCGCGGCTTCCGATGATCGTCGTGGCTCGCGAAGATGGAGAGCGCATGGGGCGCCTGGTGACCTCCGGGCACCCGGTGTGGGTGGACTTGTCGATTCCGGTCCGATCACGGCAGCGAATGTAATCGCCGAGAGCCGCGGCAGCGAGAAGCCGGACGAGTTCGTGATCCTGGGGGCGCACCTGGATTCGTGGGAACTGGGCACGGGTGCGCTCGACAACGGATGCAATGCGGCGCTGGTGATTGATGCACTGCGCACGATCAAGGCAGCGGGACTGAAGCCGCGGCGGACGATCCGATTCATCCTGTTCTCCGGCGAAGAAGAGGGCATGATGGGTTCGCGGGCTTATGCGGTCGCGCATCGGAACGAATTGGACAAGATGGTTGGAGTGGCCGTGATCGACGGCGGCGTGGGGCGTGTCACGGGGTTTGATTTGGGCGGGCGCAAAGACATGACGGACAAAGTGGCGGCGATTGTGGCGCCTCTGAAAGAGTTCGACGCGACGGAGCTCAAAACCGACGATGTCGAGTGGGGTACCGACCATTACGACTTCCTGCTGGAAGGCGTGCCCACGCTGGTGGCCGAGCAGGAGGAAGGGAATTACCTGCCGAATTATCATGCGACCTCAGACACGTACGATAAGGTTGATATTGGGCAATTGAAGAAACACGTTGCCGAGATGACGGTCGTGACCTTCGGGATCGCCAACGCGAATGATCGGTTGGGCCCGCGGTTGACGCACGCGGAGATTGACAAGATTTTGCGCGACACGCATTCCGACGAGCAGATGAAACCGCTGGGGATCTGGGCGGAGTGGACCAGCGGGAAGCGGGGCCGGGCGAAGTAGGAAAGATTTGATGGAGTGACGGGCGTCCCCGCCCGTCTTGAGGCTGTATCGCTGGTGGGAATTCCACCCTGAGGGTGGGCTGCCCTCGCGATAGCCGTCGAGACGACGGCGCTACATGTAGGGCCGAGTTGTCGAGCTTCGCTCGACCGGGCAGACGAGGTGTCTGCCCCTACGTGGGTTATGGTTGTGCCCGGGGTTATGAGTGCTGCTCTTCTGGATTCTCTTTAATGTCTTTGTGCTGGCGATGCTGGCGCTCGACCTGGGCGTGTTCAATCGCCGGGCACACACGGTCAGTTTTCGCGAAGCTCTGGGCTGGAGCGCGATGTGGGTGGGCCTGGCCGCGGCGTTTGCGGTGCTGGTGTATTTCTGGCACGGACGCGCAGCCAGTCTGGAGTTCGCGACCGGCTACCTCATCGAGCTTTCTCTCAGCATCGACAATCTCTTTGTCTTTCTGGTGATCTTCCGGTACTTCCGCGTGCCCGGTGAACTGCAGCACCGGGTGTTGTTCTGGGGAATCGTCGGAGCGCTGATCACGCGCGGCGCATTCATTCTCGCGGGCGTAAGCTTGATTCAGCGTTTTCACTGGCTCATCTATATTTTCGGCGGTCTCCTGGTGTACAGCGGGATCGGTCTGCTGCGGCAGGGGGAGGAGGAGATTCATCCGGAGAAGAATCCGGTCTTGAAATTATTTCGGCAATGGATACCCGTGACTGAGGATTATGTCGGCAAGAACTTCTGGGTGCGGCAGCCGGGCCTGTATGCCACACCGCTGGTGGTGGTGCTGCTGGTGGTTGAGACGACCGACATCGTGTTCGCGGTGGACTCGATTCCGGCCGTGCTGGCAATCACGCTGAACGCGTTCATCGTGTACACGTCGAATGTGTTTGCGATTGTCGGACTGCGATCCATGTATTTTGCGGTCGCGGGCTTGATGGAGTGGTTCGAGTATCTGCATTATGGGCTGTCGATGGTACTGATATTGATTGGCGCGAAGATGCTGGCGTCGCATTACTACGTGGTGCCGACGGCAGTGGCGCTGGGGACGGTGGCGGGGGTGATCGCGGTATCGGTGGTGGTTTCGGTGGTGTGGCCGCGGAGAGGGCGACGAGTTGACGAAGGCTAGCGGCTGGGTATGTTCGGTGGAACGTTGAACCTCAGAATCCGGATCTCGGTGTGAGTGTTCGCTCGATGCGGGGCTTGGTAGACGTAGGATTGCGATTGCTTGCGAAGCCGACTGCAACCCCGTCCCTAAGCTATGATGAAAAATCAATGATCACGGTTCCGGTTGAGGTAAAGCCGCGTCCTTATGCGGCGCTGATTGAGAACGGGCTGCTGGCGAAGGCTGGGGCGCTGCTGCGCGAGCTTTTGCCTGCGAGGAGCCGGCTGTTCGTGATCACCGTGGCTCCCGTACGGCGCAAGTGGGGGAAGGTTCTAATGGGTTCGCTGGCGGCTGCGGGTTTTGACGCGAAGAGCATCGAAATGCCGGAAGGAGAGCGCTTCAAGCGGCTGGCCACCGTGGAGACGCTGGCCGAAAAACTCACGAGCTTGGGGGCCGACCGGAGCGCGGTGGTCGTTGCTTTCGGCGGCGGCATCGCGGGAGATATCGGCGGCTTGTTGGCGTCGTTGTACATGCGGGGCGTCGAGTTTGTGCAGATTCCGACCACCGTGCTGGCGCAGGTGGATGCTTCGGTGGGCGGGAAGACAGGCGTCAATCTCAAAGCGGGGAAGAATTTGGTGGGTACGTTCCATCAGCCGCGCGTGGTGCTGATCGATCCGCAAGTGCTGTCGTCGTTGCCGGAACGCGAGTATCGGGCGGGACTTTATGAGGCTCTGAAGTGCGGGGTGATCGGCAACCCGGAATTGTTTCGCGAGTTCGAGGTTAATCGCGAGCGAATTCTGAAGCGAGATCCGGCCACAGTGGAACGCTTGATTGCCGAGTCGGTGCGCTTGAAAGCGCATGTCGTTTCCGTCGACGAG
>QIAH01000054.1 GCA_003225465.1 Acidobacteriota bacterium
TTTCTGCTCAAGTACTCGCACAACTCGTGCGAAGCCCTTGTGCTGTTACGCGCCAGCCGAAACACCGAACTCCACAACCATGGACGTACGGCGGCATGAAACGCGAAGGCGCCCGACCGAAAGCCGCCGTCGTTGGCGATAAAGCGCTCCGTGGGCGGCATGGCGAAGCTGGCGTCGTCGGAAATTACTTTCACGGCGGTGAACCGCAACCCGTGCGCCTCTGCACTTTTTGCAACCGCCGCAGCTTCCATGTCGACCGCCTGCGCCTGGTACGCGGTCGCGAGCCTGGACTTCTGGTCCCCGCTGGCGACTGACGAAAAGCTCACCAGCGTGCCCGAACCGGAACCTGTGTCGGCTCGACTGCCATCGCTGGCGTCAATGACCTGCCGCGGCTCGAACAATTGGCCGACGCGCAAGCTCTGGTCGAGAGCGCCGGCGAAGCCGACGGACTGCACGATAGCCGGCCGATATAGCGAAATAATCGCCTCGGCTGCACGCCGGGCCGCGTGCGGTCCAATCCCGCCACAGACTGCAACGCGATGCCCGGACTCGAAAAACCTGAACCGCCTGCCGGAATACTCGCGATCGGATGCGTGCCAGCGCCGCACCAGCGGCCAAATCTCGCGCTCGAGCGCAGCGACGATCGCAACCTCAGGCATAACCCTTCGCCCGAAACCACGTAGCCGCGCGCCTCAGCGCATCGTCAACCGGAACAATCTGCCAGCCGAGTTCACGCTCTGCCTTCGCCGAAGAGACAAACATCTTTTTGCGTCCCATGCGCACCGCGTCAATAGTCGCTCGCGGTTCGCGACCTCGGATCCATCCGGTGACCACCTCGTCGCAAACCCCTGTCGCCAGGGCAAGCACATAGGGCACCTTTACGCTCGGCGAGGGCAAACCGGTGATCGCGGCCAGCTTGTCTAAAATCTGCTTCAGGGTGAGGTTCTCTCCCCCCAGGATGTAGCGTTCCCCGCTTCTCCCCTTCTGCAGAGCAAGCACGTGCCCGCGCGCGCACTCGGTGGCATCCACTAGGTTCAACCCCGTGTCGACGTAAGCCGGGAACTTTTTCTTCAGGAAGTCCACTACAATGCGCCCGGTCGGCGTGGGTTTGATATCCATTTCGCCGATCGGCGTGGACGGGTTCACGATCACCACATCCTGACCGCTTCGCCCCGCTTCGATTGCGACTTGCTCGGCCATGTACTTTGAACGCTTGTAATGACCGATCATGTCGGCCAGCGTGACCGGGGAGTGCTCGTCCGCGATTCGTCCATTGGAGCTGAATCCCATGGTCGCGACGCTTGAGGTGTACACGATGCGACGAACACCGTTTTTGCGCGCCGCTTCCAACAAAGCGCGCGTGCCTTCGACATTCGAGCGGTACATCTGCTCGGGATCGCGTACCCAGAGCCGGTAATCGGCGGCTACATGAAACACGACCTCGCATCCGGAAATCGCCTTTTCGAGCGACGCCGGAGAACGCAAATCGCCGGTGACTCGGTCCGCCTTGAGCCCTTCCAGATTGCGCAGATCGCTAGTTTGGCGGACCAGCAAGCGCAGTTCGGCCCCCTGTTCGGCCAGAACTCGAGCGACGTGCGCGCCCAGAAAACCGGTTGCGCCTGTGACGAAAGCTTTCAAAAGCAGTTCTCAGTAGCCAGTTCTCATTTCCCTGTTGGAGGCTGGAGAATCACGGGAGATGTCCAGAACGTGCGCTCTGTGTGCGCAGATCCACCCGAGCACCGAGAGTCGGCCAAGTCCCGACTAGTGGCCATTCCCTGCTGAACTCGCCGACTCTTCGGCGACCATCTTCGCGTAGGTGGTCAAAGCGAGCAGCGGGAAATATTGGCGATACATGTGGTACTTCAGATAGAACACGCGCGGGAATCCCGTGCCGGTGTAGTAGTTCTCGTCCCACGAACCGTCCTTCTGCTGAGTGCGCAAGAGGTAGGCAATACCGCGCGCCACGGAATCGCTGCGGATGTCGTTGGCAGCCATCAGGCCGAGAACGGCCCAAGCGGTCTGGGAGGCGGTGCTTTCACCGATTCCCTTCCGATTAGGATCGTCGTACGAATCGCAGGTCTCGCCCCATCCGCCGTCCGGATTCTGCACCATGCGCAACCATTCCGCCGCCTGCTGCACATAGGGCTCGTGATGGTCGACTCCGACCGCCTCCAGCCCGCGCAGCACGAGCATCGTTCCGTAGATGTAATTCACGCCCCAGCGGCCAAACCAGGAACCATCGGGCTCCTGCTCCTTACGAATGAACTCGATCGCTCTTTTCACGGCCTTGTGGCTTTGGTCGTAGCCATAGATCGCCAGCATTTCCAGAATGCGGCCCGTGATGTCGACAGTGGCCGGGTCGAGCATGGCGTTATGGTCGGCGAAGGGCACATACTGGAACACCATGCGGTCGTTATCCTTGTCGAACGACGCCCAACCGCCGTTGCGGCATTGCATGGACAGAACCCAATCGATAGCCCGCTGCACCGATTCGCGCTGGTAGCGGCCGTTGGGATGCTCGACGCGACTCAGCGCCAGGCAAACCTGCGCGCTATCATCCACATCGGGATAAAACTCGTTGTTGAACTCGAAATACCAGCCGCCCGGCTGTCCCTCGGGATTTTTGACCTTCCAGTCGCCCACGTTCCGAACCTGCTTCTGCAGGATCCAATCGGCGCACTTGATCATGCGCGGATCGTCCGCGGGGACTCCCGCTTCACCCAGCACAAACAACGCGTAAGCCGTATCCCACACCGGCGAAACGCAGGGCTGCATCCGGAAGGTATCGCCTTCTTCGATCCCCAGCTTCTCGAACTCATCCATAGCGCGAATGAACTGGGGATCATCGATGGAATAACCCAGGCAACGAAGCGCGATCACCGAGTTCAAGATGGAGGGAAAAATGGCACCCAGGCCGTCGCTCATCTCGAAGCGCTCGAGCATCCATTTTTCGGCTTTTCGCAATGCGATGGAACGCAGCGGCCGGATGTGAACGCGCTCTGCCCAGTGTGTGAGGCGGTCAAGTACGAGAAAGAAATTTCGCCACGAGACCAGCTCTTTGGCCCAATGGAGATGCATGCGCGATTTGTCACGCCCGCCGACGAAAAGCTCTTCCACTCCCATCTCGTCGGGCAACTTCTTAAACGGTTTCTTCGCATAACAGATGGAAAGCGGCACCAGAATGGCACGCGACCACGACGAGATTTCGTAGATGTTGAACCAGAACCAGTTGGGAAACAGCACAATCTCCGGCGGGATGGCCGGAACGGCATCGTAGTCGTACTGGCCGAAGAAACAGAGGTACAGCTTGGTGAAGGTGTTGACCTCGGTAACGCCGCCGAGCTCAAGAATTTTGGCGCGCGCCCGCTTCAGGGGCGGTGCACTGGCCGAGTAGCCCGCCAGTTTGAGACCGAAATAGACTTTTACCGAGGCGCTGACATTCGAGGGCCCGCCTTTGTAGATACTCCAGCCCCCATCCCCATTCTGCTGCTGCAGGATGTAGCGCGCGGCTTTCGCGAACCGCTCCGGATCACCTGTGCCCAGCATGGTATGCAGAATGATGTAGTCGGCTTCGAGCGTGGCGTCCGCTTCGAGCTCGCCACACCAGTAGCCATCCTTGTGCTGCTGCGAAAAGAGCAGACGGCGCGCACCGTCGGTGGCCGCTGCCACGCGGCTCGCAAGATCATCAATTTTGCCGAAACGCAACTGGGGTGCAGACTTGGTAGAACTTCCGGGGGAGTTATCTTCCATGCAGAATGGACTCCGTTAGTCCGCGCTCACGCTCGCGGGGGCGGCGGCAATGGCCTCCACAATCTCCGGCGGTAAGCCAAAGCGAACATTTTCGGGCATCACTTCCAGTTCCTGCACATTGTCAAAACCCTTGGTCGCCAGGAACTTCACGACTTCTTCCACCAGGCACTCGGGAGCGGATGCCCCGGCCGTGAGCGAGATGGTTTTCACGCTTTCCAGCCAGTCGGGCTTGATGTCCTTGTAGCTGTCGATTAGATGCGCATTGGTCCCCAAATTACGCGCAACTTCCACCAGTCGG
>QIAH01000055.1 GCA_003225465.1 Acidobacteriota bacterium
CTTGGCCGCGTCGGATTCAGTTTACGCCGAACTGCCCGGCAAGGGGCACAACCGGCCCCTGAGCAGCCTCCGACGCAAAACGGGCCTTTATAGCATGCCGGAAAGGGCAGGTCAAACCCTCGAAAGTAGACGCCGTTCACGCATTCCACAGAGGTTTACAGCTGTTGCATGCATAGTGGCCATGAACCAGGCCAAAAACAAGATCCAAGGTAATGTCTAGCGCTATTTTCAGATAATGCGCTGCTTTGATATGATGACGGAGTTCGCTTTCGGCGCCCGGTTTTTCGAGGGAGCCACAACACTCCTCAGTAGCTCAATGGCAGAGCATCCGGCTGTTAACCGGAGGGTTGTAGGTTCGAGTCCTACCTGAGGAGCCATTCTTTTCTGTGACTTAAGACCAATCGCGCAACTTCCAAAAACGCCCATTGCTATGCTGTTGCTATGTGGAAAGGGGTTTCAGCCACCACTGACGGCAGGGACGATCGAGATCTCGGATCCGGCACGGACCGGACTCGCGAGTCCACCCGTATATCGGACGTTTTCGTCTCCAATGAAAATATTAATGTGTTCCCGCACTTGTCCTTGCTCGGTTGCGATCCGATCCCGAACACCCGGGTAGAGTGTCCAGAGCGCCGACAACGCCTCGGCCAATGTTGCCGGCGAGTGCTTGATCTCGACCGTACTGTGTCCAGCGGTAAATTCACGCAAAGCACCCGGAATGTGAAAAGTGACCGACATGGATCACCTCTTCGAATGACGCGTCTTGCTCTTCGACTGAGATTGCGATCGACGGGAAGAGGCGTGCACAGACTTAGGCAACCTTGGTTCTGAACCCGCAGAGGGATCCTCGACGACCGCATTCCGTACACACACGACGGCTGGCAATCCTTCGAGTATCTTTTCCCACGTCCTTCCTTCGTCGCGGGAGCCGAACAGCTGCCCGCTTCGTGTGCCGAAGTAAATGCCGACCGGATCGAATGAATCCACTGTCATGGCGTCGCGAAGGACCGTTTCGTAAGCGCGCTTTTGGGGCAACCCGCGCGCCAGCGGCTCCCACGAGGCGCCACCATTCCGGGTTCGATAGACTCGCAGGCGGCCGTCACATGCGCAACGAAACTGGTCCGACTCAACTGGGACGATATAGACGTAGTCGGGATTTCTGGGGTGCATGATCATGGCAAATCCAAAATCGGAGGGCACTCCGTTGGCAATATCCTTCCAGTTGTCGGCACAGTCGTCGGAGCGATACAACCCCCAATGATTTTGCAGGAAGAGCCGTTCGGGACGAGCAGGATGCAACGTGATTTTGTGAACACATTGCCCGAACTCGGGATATTTGTCAGGCATGAACATGACGCGGACGCCCCGGTTTTGCGCGGTCCACGTACTGCCACCATCGTTGGTCCGGTAGACTCCTCCCGCCGAGATAGCCACATACATCTTCTGCTTGTCGCCGGGGTCGAGCACAATCGTGTGCAAGGCAAGACCTCCGTTGCCCGGCACCCAACGCGGACGATGGGGATGATCAAACAGGCCGCGCACCAAAGACCATGTTTCTCCAGCGTCCCGGGTCTCGAAAAGCGCGGCGGGCTCTACTCCGCAATAGAGCACGTTGGGCTCGTCCGGCGGGCCGAGCGCGATCTGCCAGATGTTCTTCAAGGAAATGCCGGTATCCGGGGGAAATCGAACGGGAGCCTGCTGCGGGTTGGTCCAGCTCTTCCCGAAATCATCGCTCGATCGCACGAGCGTTCCCCAATAACTCTGCGTGGAAGCCCATATGCGGTGCTGGCTGCCGCGGCCATCATAGGCCATCGCGTAGACATTGTGGCCGTGGAAATAAGGGCCACCCACCTCCCAACGGCTGCGCTGCGCATTGGAACGAAGGATGAATGCTCCTTTCGTTGTTCCCACCAACAAAAGAAAATCGCCCTTCCTGACGTGTGCGTGCCGCACGCTGTGCAGCATCGTAGTTTTGGGTGGACTGACATCGCCTCCTGCATCCGCGGAAACGATGGCACCCGACTGAATCGCTTCCAGCGCTGCCTGAACTTCACCCGCGCGCTGATAACGCTGCATCGGCTCCTTGGCCAGGCAACGTTGGATGATGCCCCAGAACCCAGGTGGCACAGGAGGGCCGAGCGGATTCGGCATCTCGCGCAGGATGGCTGAGCTGATCTCAAAGCCAGTGCGGCCTTCAAAAGGCATGCGTCCAGACGCCGATTCATAGAGCACGACTCCCAGGGCCCACAAATCACTGCGATGGTCGGCCGCATCGCCGCGCAGAATCTCGGGCGCCATGTAGGGCAAGGTGCCGCTCACGCTGGATGATCCCTGCACGGTTGAAAAGGATCGGGTCGACGCCTCGAATATCCCGCTCCCTACCTGCTTCGCGAGCCCGAAATCCAGAACTTTGACCAGCCCGTCTGCCGTGACAACGATGTTCGCTGTTTTTAGATCTCGATGAATGATGCCTCGGTCATGCGCGCGAGTCAGTGCGCTGGCAATCTGCGCGCCATAACGCATGACTGATTCGGACGGCAGCCCCAAGTCTCCTCTCATGGCGCTCAGAGATTTGCCTTCGATCAGTTCCATCACGATGTAAAGCTCGCCGTCTGTCTCGCCCACTTCGTGGATGGTGCAGATGTTGGGATGAGCAAGAGAAGAAGAAGCTCGAGCTTCGTGAAGAAGATTCTGGCTGACCGAGGAATCAAGACGAGTACCTTTATTCACCACCTTTATTGCCACATCGCGGTGCAGCACCTCGTCATAGGCGCGATAGACAACCCCCATTCCTCCTTCGCCGATCTTGGCGACAATCCGATAATGACCGAGTTCCTGACCGATCACGCGCCCTCACTTTCACGCCCATGCTAGGCTGTGCTTCGGACCTGCGTCAACGAGCGGTGAGCAAGGGACCACAAGCCGATCTTTGGGTTGTCATTTGGGCAAGTCTCAATGAGCTACAGCGGTTCGCGCTGTAAGAGCGAGGTATAGCACTCGCTAATGGGTCGTGAGTTCTGGATCATCCAGCAATGCGCGCGCTTGCGGACTGTCAGCAATTTTCTTTATTTCGATGTCATACCATCTCTTCAGCATAGTTTCGTCGAGCCCTCGGATGGTCCTATTGCTAAAAGCAAAATACCTCCAGACCACTCCCTGCGCGCGTGCCGGTGCAGTGTTCAAGAAAAGTGTGTCGTCCTGCGCATATTCCGAGAACAGCATGACGTAGTGCGCGGCCACGCTGGTACCAGCTTCCGAGGGGCTTGGCACATCTGAGGTATCGATAACACCCAAGCGCAGGTGCTTAGATTTTATATCATCGCAAAACGCGCGGACCTCATTGTCGCGGCGAAGGTCGACCACGCGAGACCAGATTCGCGAGCTTTTGGCCAGTCGGCTCAAGTGATTGTAGAGACCATCGTCAAAAAGATAATCAGACGCAAAGAACGGGTCGTCGGGGTGCTTTGGCTCCGTGTTGAAGTGTTGAAATGCGCTGTTCCATGCCCAGGTATTCTTCCGAACCTTTTGATCCCAAAAAGTCCAAGACGGCGGACTTACGAGCGTTTCTTTATCCTCACCCGTTAGCTCTTGGGATCGTTGGCGCCAAACGTCTTGGGAAGCGTGTAGTCGAAGGCGAACGTAATCGGCCCGATCGGTACTCGCCGCAAGAAGTGCTCGATTGATGTTCGCAAAGCGGACGGCGTCTGGATCGTAGTCGATCACGATCAACGCCTGGGCCTCGGTTAGGGCGGCTCCAATGAAAGAGCGCTCCGTACCCACGGACACATACACTCCATGATTGCTCTTGCGGTAGATTGGTAATGCCAGGGCAGGATGCTGCTCATTCGGCGGAATGTAAACGCCTAAGGAAGGCTTGCGTTCCGGTATCGGTAATCCGCTTGTCTGAGGGTAGCAGAGTGTCCGCTGGGCAGCACAAACGATAGCAAGCCAAACAATTCGAATTGCCAGCGCACGCCACTTCCGCATCGCTTGCTGCCCGGAACCGGAAAAGGCACCGAGAGCTTATTCGGCTCAGTCAAAGTTGTCAATCCTTGCGAACCTATGGGTTGCGGGAGCATGAGTCATCGTCATCGTCGCGCGGCTTGTTGGTAGTAAACTTCAGAATTCGTCGGCCATGATGACTGTTTCGTGAGTGTCGCATGAAAAAGCTGACCGCGAATGCCGATAGCGAGCGCTTTCAGAGCGAAGCGGATAA
>QIAH01000328.1 GCA_003225465.1 Acidobacteriota bacterium
GTAAGCAGCCACGATCATGGCAATCTGCGAGGTCAGGCGAATCGCCTTGTGAACGTTGGCATCGTGGTCGTTCTTCTGAAATTCGGGATCGTAGAAAGACAGCGCCGAGACCGCCGTTCGTAAAACATCCATCGGAAGGGCATGCTTGGGAGCCACGCGCAGCAGGTTGAGGATGGATGCATCCAGCTTGCGTTCCTCAGCCAGCCGCTCGCGAAGTTCGCGCAGTTCGTTGCGCTTCGGCAATCGTCCGAACCAGAGCAGGTAGCACGTTTCCTCAAAATTCGAGTGGTCGGCGAGGTCGTGGATATCGATGCCGCGATAGGCCAGGACGCCCTGTTCACCATCGATGTAGCAAATGCCGGAAATGGTAGCTACGACGCCTTCAAGTCCTTTGGGGGCATGGCTGGTGGTTAGGCTGGACATACTCCCTCGCTAGAGCTCTGGGATGACGTTTGTTGCTGGCCCACGGGGGATCAACGCGAGCGTCCGCAACCTTTTGTTATACGCCAAAATTGAGGACTTTCCAACCGTCGGAGGGACCTTCGAAAAATCGCGCGGCGTATACTAGAGGGTTTGCTCCATTATTCCGGGCGAGTCTGATGCCCGCCCGTATTTTTTCCTCGGAGTCATCCATGAAACGCGTCTTTTTCCTTTTCGCGGTCCTTCTCTCTTTCTCCGTCCTGGGCCCGCTCTGCCGGGCTGACGAGGGCATGTGGCTTTACAACGCCTTTCCTCGCGACAAAGTGAAGGCAAAATACGGATTCGACCTGAGCCAGGCCTGGCTTGATCATGTTCGGCTGGGCTCGGTTCGCTTCAACAATGGCGGATCGGGATCGTTCGTTTCGCCCGATGGCTTGACGTTTACCAACCATCATGTTGGTGCAGTCTGCGTCCAGCAACTGTCAACGCACGGCCACGATTACATTCAGGAAGGGTTCTACGCGAAAACCCAGGCAGAAGAGGCGAGGTGCCCGGACCTGGAACTGAACGAACTGGTTGGAATCGAGGATGTCACATCCACGGTCAAGGCAGCGGCGAAGCCGGAGATGTCGTCGGCCGAGGCAGGGCGGGCGCAGCGGGCGGCCATGTCGCGGATCGAAAAAGATTGCACCAGCTCGACCGGGCTGCGTTGCGACGTAGTGACGTTCTACTCGGGCGAAGTCTACAACCTCTACAAATACAAAAAGTACACGGACGTGCGCCTGGTGTTCGCGCCCGAATTTGACGCGGCATTCTTCGGTGGCGATCCTGACAATTTCACGTACCCTCGCTACGACCTGGACATCACGTTCTTCCGCGTCTACGAAAATGACAAGCCCGCGCACACCGAAAACTATCTGCGCTGGTCCAAGCAGGGGGTGAGGGAGAATGAACTGATTTTCGTCTCGGGACATCCAGGGTCCACCGGGCGCCAGCGCACGATCGCGCAGCTTGAATTCCTGCGGGATCTCGATTACCCCTCGCGTCTGGAAACCTACAAGCGCCGGATTGCCCTGCTTCAGAAGTTCAGCGGCGAGTCCGAAGAGAACGCGCGCATTGCCAAAGAGCACCTGTTCAGCTACCAGAACGGGTTCAAGGCGGTTACCGGATATCTCGTTCCGCTGAACGACAGGCAGATCATGGCCACTAAGCAGGCGGACGAGGCAAAGCTACAGGCAACTTTCAAAGCGGAGCCGAAAAACAAGGCCGCGCCTAATCCGTGGGACGAGATCAGCGAGAGTGTCAAGGTCCAGCGGGAGATGTATCTGCCACTCACGTACATCGAACGCAACCGTGGATTCAACTCACAGCTGGCATCGTTTGCGCGCTGGCTGGTGCGCGCAACCGCGGAGAAGACGAAACCCAGTGAGCAGCGTCTGCGCGAATACCGCGACTCGGCGCTGCCCTCGCTGGAGCAGGAACTGTTCTCGACCGCTCCCATCTACAAATCGATCGAAACGGTGACGCTGGCTGACTCACTGGCGCAAATGCGTGATGCCTTGGGGGCTGAGAATCCGGTTGTCCGCAAAGTGCTGAACGGGAAAACGCCCGAGGACGCCGCGAAGGATCTGATCGCGAACACAAAGCTCGACGATGTCTCAGTGCGCAAACAACTTTACCAGGGCGGCACGGCCGCGGTGGTAAGCTCGAATGATCCTCTGATCGCGCTAATGCGCGAAATCGATCCGGACGCACGCGAAGTGCGCAAACAATACGACGACAAAGTGGATGCAGCGGAGCGGCGAGCGGGCGCAGCCATTAACCGGACACGGTTCGCGCACAGCGGCTTCAACCACCCGCCGGACGCCACCTTCACGCTGCGCTTGAGCTACGGCGCAGTAAAGGGCTACGTCGAGAATGGCAAAAAAATTCCCTACTTCACCACCTTTGCCGGGGGCTTTGAGCATGCGGCCGAGCACGGCAACCAGCCTCCGTACAAACTTCCCGAGAGCTGGACGAGAGTGAAGTCGAGCTTGAATCTGGCGACGCCGTTGAACTACGTCTCGACGGCGGACATCATCGGAGGAAACTCGGGCAGCCCGACGCTTGACCGTAAGGGCGAGATCGTGGGCATTATTTTCGATGGCAACATCCAGTCGCTCGCCTGGAATTTTGTCTACGATGACAAACAGGCACGCTCCGTGCATGTCGATTCTCGCGGAATCGTGGAGGCGCTCCGCAAAATCTACGGCGCGACTGCGCTGGTGGATGAGTTGACTGGCGCGAAGACCGCAGGAGCCAGCAGGTAGAGGTCATCGGAATGGGCGCTCTTGTGGGCGCGATCCGAGCCGTGGTATCGCAGATTCCTCCGCCGCGTTCGGCGTCGGAATGACAAGAATGAGGGTTTTCTGCGCGACCGCGTGCTTGCTGTTTTCACAAGAATGCTTGCTGTTTTCACAAAGAGCGGCTGGTTGTCTAGGACGTTCTATTCCGGCCAGATTTCTAAAGCCGTGCGGCTCAGAATCTGCTGCTGTACCTCATCGTCGAGACCAAGACCGCGAAAATCCTTGAGATTTTTCCCGACATCCGGAACTCCAGGTCCCGGCCAGTCGCTGCCAAAGAGCGTCTTGCGCGCGACCTCCGCGAGCCGCGGAAAATACTGCAGGAGGCTCTTGGGCGGAATCCCGCTGATATCGAGATAGACGTTCGGATGCCGCCGTAGAAGGAAAAAGGCGGTATCCATCCACAGCGGCCTGCCACCGTGCGCCAACAGAATTTTCATCTTCGGAAAATCGACGGCCACGTCGTCCAGGTACATCGGATCGCCATACTTGTTCCGTGCGCCGGGAAAGATCGACGTTCCGGTGTGAAACATCACCGGGATCCCGTTAGCCTCGGCGGCCCGGTAGATGATCTCCAACTCGGTCACGCCTTGCAGATAGTCGTTGGGAAACAGTAGCTGATGCGGCGGATGAATTTTGATCATCCCGATTTCGTGTCGCAAAAGCTGCTCGACATCGGCAAGGATGTTGGCGGTGTGCCGCGGATGCAGACTGCCGCACGAGATCAGCCGCTTGGGATCGGCCTTTACGTAATTAGAGATGAACTGGTTGACTTCGGGTGTGAATCCTATGATCTCGGGGGCAACGTAATTGATCAGCACGGCACGATCGAGACCCACACTATCCATGTATTTCAGGAAAGCTTTCGGGGAACGGCAATACTCTTCAATCTCGGCAAAGTTCGGCCGCTGCGCCCGCATCAACTCGAGTGCGGCGGGCTTGAACATTTCGACCGGCGAAATATGGATGTGACAGTCAGTGATCACGCTGGTGCCCGCGCAACTGCCGAAAAGCCTTAGGCCTTTGTGGAGCGGCGGGCGTCCCCGCCTGCCTGGACGGGCGACCCCCGTCCCTCCATATCACGAACGACGAAAAGACGCCATGAAGGGCACGAAGGAAATCTCATGTAGTCTATTTTCCGATCCAGCGTGGGGAGCGTTTTTCGACAAAAGCCTGAATTCCCTCGCGCGCGTCCTCGGTTTTCATCAATTCCTCGAGATAAATCTTCTCGGCTCGCGCTAGCCCCTTATCGAAATGTATGGAATCCCAGGCGTACATCGCCTTCTTGGTCGCAGCCAAGGCAGCCGGGCTCAGAGTGGCCAATTGCTTAACCAAGCCGGCCACGTCGCCTGCCACCTGCTGGTCAGGCACCGCCGAATTGGCCAACCCCAGACTTTTTGCTTGGTGGCCATCGATCTTGCGACCGGTCAGAATCAAGTCGGCGGCCTGCTTCTGGCCGACCAGCGCGGCCAGAGCCGTGGCCGCCACGGGCGGAAAACAGCCTAGCGAAATTTCGGGAAATCCCCACGTCGCATATTCAGCCGTCACCACCAGATCACAGAGCAAAGTCAGCTCCGCGCCACCACCCAGACAATGCCCCCGCACTCCAGCCACCAGCACTTTGCGCGAGGCCACCATGATACGAAATATCGCGTGGAATTTTGTGAGCATTTCCTCGACTTTGTCGGAAGTATGGGCGGCAACGTCAACGCCCGAAGAGAACGCCTTGTCCGATCCGGAGAAGACGACTACCGAAATACCCGCCTGGCTCTCCACTTCCTCGAGGGCACTCGCGAGCTGCTCCATGAAAGGAACATCGATGATGTTCAACGGGGGATGGTTGAACTCGATGCGCGCGATGGGAGGAGCAACGTGGAGCAGAACTCGCTTTGCGGAGGAACCGGTCACGTCAGGAAGAATACAGAAAGGGCGGGAACTTTGCCCGCCCTCCAGCGCTAAAGGTTGATCGCCGATTTGCGCGGCTCGCCAATGGTCTCAAACGGATCCCGCGCGCCCTCTTTTTCCGCAATCCATTTTTTCTCGTTCGCGATGATTTCCAGCAGCCGCTTCCTGTCCTCCGCGGTGGGCATGGCCTCCACAAAATGCTGCTCGTAGTCTTTATCGCTCAGCATCTCGCCCGTCTTGGCGTGGAATTTCTGACCGGCAAACTGTCCGATAGCGCGATTGAACCGGATGTCTGGCGCGTACAATTCCGGCTCTCCTGCTTTGCGGAATCCATTCAAGCGTTCGACCAGGCCGGCTACTTCGTCGCGATACAGATGGCGGTTGTAGTCGTTCAGTTCGTCCAGCTTCGCCGGATTTTGATTCTTCGGCTCATCGTAGCGACCTTTGATGCCCCATACGTACGCCCAGTGCGCGGAAGAGGAATGATCCGTCCCAAACAAATCGTAGGAGCAGGAGATCCACTTGTTCAGATATTTCTGGATCAGCCAGCCCGGAATGACGCCGGCCTGCACGATGCGGCGCAGTCCGTCGTTGCCCGTGCCCATGTGGAAGGCTTCTTCGCGCAACATGTACGACATTGAGCGCCCCAAGGGTGCGAAAGCCGAATACTTCAGCATCTGCAATTGGAACTTGCCATCTCGATCAACGAAGTCGGTGTAGGTGAAGAAGTCCATCCAGTTGTCGACGTCGACGTTGAAGGCGCCTAAAAGGCGCTCGTTCTCGAACGCTCGCCGCTCCAGCATCTTCTGGGCTTCGACTTTTCCGGAGTAGCCAAAGTGGTCGAGCAGCAGAGCGCACATCTGCCACCCGTGCCGCATTTCCTCGATCATCACACGCGTGAGCGCCCGGCGATCCCAGTCCGTGGGCGCGGTCTCGAAGAGATGGCGTTGCTGCTCCACCGACGCAAACTCGGTGTCACCCTGGTAGACGATCATGTTCAGCAACGCATCGCGCATCTGCTGGGTGGGGATTTGGCGAAGGTTCTCCCACTTGCGGCGTCCCTTGTAGGAGCCGAACTGGATTTCGTCGGTCTCGATGGCGCCGTAAAGCGTGTCGAATTTGAAGCTGGCGATCTCGTCGCGGTCGACGCCAATTTCCTTGCGCCACTCATCAAACAGACCCACCCAATCACTGAAGGTTCCGATTTTTGCAACTTTGCCTGGCATACAACCCCTATTTACCACAAAGGACACGAAGGAACGAAGGCTGAAATTCGCTCTTGTTTCCTTCGTGCCACTTCGTGTCCTTCGTGGTTCATACTTTTTTACTCCATGTTCATTCACCATGGATCAGAACACGAACTGAATACCAGCCCATCGATCCTCCTGCGTAGACCAGATCCATAAGCGCTCACTTCGCTGTGAATGTCGCTGGGCGCTTCTCCACGTAGGCCGCGAGGCCTTCCTTGGCATCCTCACTCTGGAAAAGAATTTGCTGGTTCTCGCGTTCCACCGCGAGCGCGGACTCCATCGGAATCTCCCATCCGGTCTGTACCGCGCGCTTGATGCGGCCCACAGCCTTGGCAGCTTTGTTGGGCGGACAGAACTGCCGCGCATACTCCATCACGTTCTCCATGAAGCCTTCTCGTTCATAGATGTCGTTGATGATGCCCAATTCTTTCGCTTCCTCGAACGAGAACGTATTTCCGGTCACCATCAATTCGATGGCACGGCTCTTGCCCACCAGTCGCGATAGCCGTTGCGTCCCTCCGGTGCCGGGAAGCACACCGAGATTCACCTCGGGCAGTCCGATCTTGCCCGCATCTTTGCGGGCGATGCGGATGTCGGCGGCCATGGCGATCTCAAGTCCACCACCCACGCAATGCCCATTGAGGGCCGCAATCACCAGCTTGGGCGTGTGCTCAAGCCGAAGCAGCATCTCGTTGGCGTGCAGGCAGAAGTAATACTTGAAGGTGGGATCAACGCTGGCCAGCATCTTGATGTTCGCGCCCGCCGAGAAGAACTTGTCACCCGCTCCCGTGAGCAGGATCACGTAGACATCGTTATCCATGCGAGCCGCCAGGATGGCGTCGTCCAGCTGCCGGTTCATCTCGTAAGTATAGGTATTGGCGGGCGGGTCAGACATCTCAATGACGCCGATGCCGCCGTCCTTGCGGTAGTTGATCAGCTTTTTGGTTGATTCACCCGTGGTCGGCTGGGTTGTGGTTGCCATATCAAACTCCTTCTCTGTCTCCAAAATTAGAGAATCAAATCAGTTCGTTTTTCCGGATCCTTTTTTGAAGCTTTCCCCGAGCTCACCCCGCGCAGGAAGATGTCGCCCATCTCGCGGGCGAGTTCTTCGGCATTTCCATCCACGCGCGGCTTATACCAGGTGTAAATCCAGTTCATCATGCCAAACAAGCTCAGGGTCGCCGTCCGGCTGGAAAAATCCAGATCACGGGCGCGCTTCAACTCCTCCATCAACTCCACGCAAATCCGGACATACTCGCGTTTTATGGCTGCGATCTCGGCGCCATAGCCGTTCTTGAGGACTTCGTCCTCATGTGACAGCACCTTCATTGACTTTTGATTGGCGAGGAAATACTCGAGGTGATTCAGGATGAAGACGCGAATCCGGGCCTCAGGCTCGGTGACGTCCTCGAGTCTTGTTCGCAAGCGCTCGAGGATGGTTGTGAACGTGTGGCGCTGAATCAGGTAGAGCAGTTTCTCTTTGGATTCGAAATAATAGTAAAGTCCCGCCAGGGACATGCCGCTGGCTCGGGATAGGTCGCGCATGGAAGCGCCCGCATAGCCCTTCTCGTCGAACACATCCGTCGCATGTGTGAGGATTTCCGAAAGCCGCTGATCAAAGCGGCTCAAAGCGGCTGCGTGGAAGCGGCGCAGGACGCCTGCGCGTGCGGCCGGACGCCCGGGCTATAGACGGGGCTGGCATATTTATCGAACGTTCGTTCGAACTCCTGACTTCATAATACGCCTGTGTGACCTCGATCACAAGGCCTTGTGACGTGAGAAGGCTGGAATCGGGAAGGGAGGCTTTTCTACCGGGCCGCTTCGTAGGCAATGCGCAGCCAGTCGAGTGCGTCGTTCAAGTCGGAATCTGCCGTGAGCTCAAACACAAACCAGCGGCTCGCCCGCATGACGGTAGTCGAGATGCGTGGTTCATCGCGCAACTCGAGAAATATGCGGGGCTTGGCATTCTCCAGCTTAAAGGCCAAGGAGTTCGCCGATCCCATGCCGCGCGTGCGCGGAAGGATCGCGAAAATATGCTTGCCGCGGTAGAGTGCGGAGAATCCAAACATGGGGCGGCTGGCCACTCCAGGCCAACCAGCTAGCTCTGAGCCCAGTGCTGCCGACCAGGCCTTCATCTCTTCAGAGATGAGAACAAACTTGGGCCGTAACGGCTTCGATCCTGAGGAAGGTCCACTTCTTCGCTGCTGCTGCTTGCGCATTTTGAGCTTGGACCAGAACGAACTAGTTCCGGATATCGGCCATCAACTGCTCCACCTCGGCCTTGAGATCGGCCGTGAGGGGCAGCAGCGGCAGGCGCGACGGGCCACCGAAGTATCCATTCAGGTCCATCGCGTACTTGGCGCCGGGAATGCTCAGGCCGCCCACGACTCGATCAGCAGCCTTCGCGATGCGCTCCTGCTTCAGGCGGGCAAGCTCGAAATCGCCTTCCTTCCAGGCAGCATAGATTTCGTAGCAGGCAGTGGGTGCAGCGTCAGCAAATGCGAGAATCGCGCCCACGGCTCCGGCGTGCAACGACGGCTCCAGCTTGTGGGCCGCGCCGACGAGTACCTGAAAGCCAACCTCCTTTTGCCTCGTTTTGAGGGCGCCGACCACGCTCACCGCGGAAGACGAAGGCTTCGCAGGCCCTGCTAATGCGGCCACGGGCACCAGTTCGCCGCCCGCGCCAGAGCCCTCCGCCGCAGCCTTGACCATGCGGGCGGTCACGGCCTCGAAGGTCTCGGTCACGGTGGCGTGACGTTTCACCTGTCGCGTGCCCTCGACCATTTTGCGCACTTTCTCGACATCCCCGCTGGATTCCTTGATGCCGATGACGTTCGGATGCTCGGCCAGCTCAATGACGATCTCCGCGGGCATGTCATATCCGGTGGCTTGCGGAAAGTTGTAGATGATGACCGGCAGCGGGGAGCGGTCAGCGACTGTGCGATAGAAAGCCAGCATATTGGCAGGCTTCATCTGTCCCTTGTAGTAATGCGGCGTACGCACCATTGCAACGTCGTATCCCAACTCGGCTGCGTACTCGGTGAGGCGCAGGGTCTCAATCGCCGACTCGATTCCGGTTCCGGCAATCAGCACCTTGTGGTTGGCCGCCGATTCGCGGGCCGTCTTCAGCACCTGCCGCTGCTCTTCCCCCGAAAGGAGAATGGCTTCTCCAGTCGAGCCGAGCACGACGATACCCGCCACCGGGGTACGCGAATAGCGTTCGACGTTGGCTTCGAGCTTCTTGTAGTAAACGTTACCGTCGGGATAGAACGGCGTGGTGATGGGGGGAAAGATTCCGGAAAGAAGCATCAGAGCAGCTCCTGAGGGGACGAAGTATCCCTTCCAAGGATAGTCAATTGCAGGGCCCGCAGCAATCAAGCGCTTGGGCCGACACACGCGAGGCAAGTTCTACACAAGCCGAACAACCCGTCTTCTCGCCGCAAGCTGTCGTGTTTGCCGGCAAGATGCCGGCGCTACTGTCACGCGGCAACTGGAGCGAGTCGCTCCGGAATTTGCAGGCGAACGGTTAGCCGCAGGGGCTGAAGGTCTTGCCCGCGGGATCGACTTCCAATCGAAACCGATCTTCATTGCCTACGAAAAACTTCTGGATTGTCACTGACCTTTCGTCCTTGCCGATCACCTCGCCCCAAATCATTCCGCCCTTGCACCAGCCGGCGTTCGAGAGGGGCTGCCGCTGGTTCGGGGAGTAATAGAAGAACTGGTCGTGCGCCCAACCGGTAGGAAGATCCGCAGAGGTCTCTCGAGTGCCATCCTTATCCAGCACAACCAGCAGATACTTCCCTTCCCGCGGCAGCGGCGGAGCGCTGGGCACGCGGTACTCGACCCGCACCCAACCTACATATCCCGAAGGAATCAGAAAACGCGATGGTGGGCGGTGATGCAGAAACAGATCGAGCACGAAGGGGCCATACACGAATATGCCCACTAACATGGGCAGGCTGAGGACGAACAACGCAATGGTTCCTGCGCGAACCTTGGGCAATGCTTATCGCCGCTTCCCGGCGACGCGCTCCGCATGCAGATGCTGCAACGCCTGGACGCGAACTTCTCCCCGCTGAAGAGCGGCAATTCCTTCGGCGGCGGCGCGTGCAGCCGAGAGCGTGGTGATGGTCGTAATCCGCGCGGTCACGGCGGCTCGCCGGATGGCCTTCTCGTCGAAGAAAGGATCGGCGCCATGCGGAGTGTTGATGATCAGCTGAATGCGGTCGCCTTTGATTAAATCGACGACGTTCGGCCGTCCTTCTTTCACCTTGTAGACGCGCTCCACGCTGAGGCCGGCGTTCTCGATGATGTCCGCGGTGCCGGCGGTCGCGACCAGCTTGAATCCCATGTCGACGAAGCGGCGTGCCACCTCGGCCACACTCGCCTTATCGTGGTCGGTGACGCTGATGAACACCGAGCCTTGCGTGGGCAATTTCTGACCGGCAGCAATCTGCGCCTTGGCGAAAGCTTCCCCAAAATTATCGGCGACGCCCATCACCTCACCCGTCGACCGCATCTCTGGGCCGAGCACAGTATCGACGCCCGGAAATTTGTTCCAGGGAAAGACGGGTGACTTCACGTAGTAGCCGCGTCCGGTATCGAGATCGGTGCCACGCTCGATGTTCTCCGGGAGAAATTCGCGGAGCTTCCGTCCGGTCATGAGTCGCGAGGCAATGCGCGCCAGGGGTACGCCCGTTGCCTTCGAGACATAAGGCACGGTACGCGAGGCACGCGGGTTGACCTCGAGCACGTACACCTTGCCGCGTTCGGATTGACCCCCGTTGCGCGGAATCGCAAATTGGATATTCATCAGCCCGACGACTTTCAGCGCCCGCGCCAGCTTGAAGGTGTAATCGCGCATACGCTGCAAGAGTGGGGCGGCGATGTCGACGGCGGGAAGCACGCACGATGAGTCTCCCGAGTGGATGCCGGCCTCCTCGATGTGCTGCATGATGCCGGCAATCACGACATCTTCACCGTCAGAAAGCGCGTCGACGTCGACCTCGATCGCGTCTTCGAGGAAGTGATCGATCAGCACGGGACGGTCCTGGGAATACTCGACCGCCTCCTTCATGTAACGAACGACCGTATCCTCGTCGTAGGCGATCACCATGGCGCGGCCACCGAGCACGTACGAGGGCCGCACCAGCACGGGATACCCGACGCGCTTCGCACCTTCGACGGCCTCTTCGAGAGAAGTCGCCATCGCGCCCGGGGCTTGCGGGATTTCGAGTTCGTCGAGCAATTTGCCGAAGCGCTTGCGGTCTTCGCAGAGATCGATGGATTCGGGCGAAGTCCCGATGATGGGGACACCGGCGGCCTTGAGCGGCAGCGCCAGGTTGAGCGGAGTCTGGCCGCCGAACTGCACAATCACTCCGACCGAAGCCTTGCTCGCGGCCTCGTGCTCGTACACGGCGAAGACGTCTTCTAAAGTAAGCGGCTCGAAGTAGAGGCGGTCGCTGGTGTCGTAGTCGGTGGAGACCGTCTCCGGATTGCAGTTGATCATCACGGTCTCGAAGCCATCTTCGTGCAGCGCGAAGGAAGCATGGCAGCAGCAATAATCAAACTCAATTCCCTGCCCGATGCGGTTAGGCCCGCTGCCCAGAATGATGACTTTCTTGGTGGAAGTCGGCGTCGCCTCGTCCTCTTCTTCGTAAGTCGAGTACAGGTAAGGTGTGTAGCTCTCGAATTCCGCTGAGCACGTGTCCACGCGTTTGTAGACCGGTTGCACGCGATGCTTTTTGCGGAGATGGCGAATCTTTTCGTGCCCGCCCTTGCCTTCGAGCCGCCACACATTCGCCAGCCGCGCATCGGAGAAGCCCATACGTTTGGCATCGCGCAGAACCTCGGTCGGAATTGATTCCATGGGATGCTTCTCGAGCTCCAGCTGCATGTCATTAATTTCCTTCAGCTGGTAGAGGAACCAGGGATCGATGGAGGTGACCTTCGCGAGTTGCTTGACGGTGTAGCCCTGGCGCAGCGCGTAACGCACGTAGCTGAGCCGCTCCGGATGTGGAGTGACGAGGCGCTGCGTGAGAATCTTGGGCTCGATCTTCTCCGACCCAGGCCGCTTGCCGGTATCGAGCGCACGCACGCCCTTGAGCAGCGCCTCTTTGAACGTGCGGCCGATGGCCATCACTTCGCCCACTGATTTCATCTGCGGCCCGAGGCTTTCGTCGGCGCCCGGAAATTTCTCGAACTGCCACTTGGGAATCTTCACCACCACGTAGTCCAAGGTTGGCTCGAACGATGCCGGAGTCTTGCGCGTGATGTCGTTGGGAATTTCGTCCAGCGTGTAGCCCACCGCCAGCTTGGCCGCAATTTTCGCAATGGGAAAGCCGGTAGCCTTGGAAGCCAGCGCGGAGGATCGCGAGACACGTGGGTTCATCTCGATCACAACCATCCGGCCAGTCTCGGGATTCACGCCGAACTGGATGTTCGAGCCGCCCGTCTCCACGCCAATTTCGCGAATAACGGCGATCGAGGCATCGCGCATCGCCTGGTACTCGCGGTCAGTCAGAGTCTGCGCGGGCGCGACCGTGATCGAATCGCCGGTATGCACGCCCATGGGATCGAAATTCTCAATCGAGCAGATGATGATGACGTTGTCCTTCAGGTCGCGCATCACCTCCAGCTCATACTCTTTCCAGCCGAGCACAGATTCTTCGATCAGCGCCTCATGCACCGGGGACAGATCCAGGCCGCGGGCGAGGAGTTCCATGAGTTCTTCGCGATTGAAGGCGATGCCGCCACCGGTACCGCCGAGCGTGAACGAGGGACGGATGATGACTGGAAAGCCAATTTTGCCGGCGAACTCCAGTCCGTCCTTAAGATTGTTCACAAGCGCGGATTTGGGAACGTCGAGTCCGATCTTCTGCATCGCGTCTTTGAAGAAGAGTCGGTCCTCGGCTTTCTTGATGGCCGCGATGTTCGCACCAATCAGCTGCGCGTTGTACTTCTCGAGCACCCCACCGTCAGAAAGCTCGACCGCAAGATTCAGCGCGGTCTGGCCGCCCACGGTAGGAAGAATGGCGAAACCCGAACTGGGAGAGAGTTCGCGCTCGAGACGAATGATTTCTTCCAGGTACTCGCGCGTGAGGGGCTCGATGTAGGTGCGGTCGGCGATCTCGGGATCGGTCATGATGGTCGCCGGATTCGAGTTGGCGAGCACCACTTCGTAGCCCTCCGACTTGAGGGCTTTGCAGGCTTGGGTGCCCGAGTAGCCGAACTCCGCCGACTGCCCGATAACGATCGGCCCGGAGCCGAGGATCAAGATCTTCGAGATGTCGTTGCGACGGGGCATGTAAGATCAGTCGTTAGTCGTTGGTCGTTGGCTATTGGTCTTTGGCCACTGGTTTTTCTATCTGTGGACAATCGACGGTTTTGCTTTGAAAGGGCGCGCCTTCAGGCGCGCCGCAAGACTCGACTTCTTCCGAGGGCTTTAGCCCCTGAGGTACGCTGTCGAGTTCAAACCGACCGCTGGCGGATGAATACGGATACCGCGCCGCTTTTTCACACAAATGCTTTCGCACAGGATTTTGCCGAACGTAAATCGCATGAATTCGATAATCGCTCGCGTCGCGGATGCGATGATCCGAAAACCCCTTCTGCCAAATCTCCATATTCGAGCCCAACTCCTTCTTCGCTCGGTACGAAAATCCACCCTTAATGAACTGCACCGCCTTCTCCAGGCTAGTCAGAGACGTGATGATCGCATGCAAGTGGTCCGGCATGATCACGAATTCGTGCAACAAATAAGCGGAACCGCGATAGTGATAAATCGTATCCATCAACAGATTCGCCCATCGCTCATTGCGAAATAAGTCGCGGCGTCCCCACGTGCTGGTTGTGACCATGTAGGCTTGTTGCGTGTTGGTCGCATGCTCCCGAACTGGCCTCAACTTCGAACCTCAGGGGCTAAAGCCCCATCTTCTTTCCGCCTGTACGGCGCGCCTGAAGGCGCGCCCTTTCAAAGCCAATTCCCGACTTTATTAGGACACACGAAACTCACTGCTACTGCTGGCGACTGGCGACTGACGACTAGCGACTGGTTTTCCCCTCCTCCATCATCTTCACAAAATCCTTGAACAGATAGTGCGAGTCATGCGGCCCCGGCGCGGCTTCCGGGTGATACTGCACCGTGAACAGCGGCAGATTCCGATGGCGCAGACCCTCGAGCGTGTTGTCGTTCAGATTGATGTGCGTGAATTCGACTTCGCTCTGCGGCAGGGAGTCGGGGTCGACCGCGAAGTTATGGTTGTGTGCGGTAATCTCAATCTTGCCCGTCCCGATCTGTTTGACGGGATGGTTTCCACCGTGATGGCCGAACTTGAGTTTGTAGGTTTTGCCGCCCAGCGCGAGCCCCACCAACTGGTGGCCTAAACAGATTCCGAAAATCGGCTGCCGCCCCATCAACCGGCGAATATTGTCGACCGCGTAGCTGCACGGCTCGGGATCGCCTGGGCCATTGGAGAGAAACACTCCGTCCGGTTTCAGTGCCAGTACTTCTTCCGCCGGCGTCTGCGCCGGAACGACCGTCACCTTGCATCCCTCGCCGCGCAATTTGCGCAGGATGTTCTGCTTGATGCCGTAGTCGTACGCCACCACGTGAAAGCGGGGCGGCTCGTCCTTGACGCCCACGACCGCGACCGGTTCGTGCGAGCGCTCGCCTAGCTCCCAGACGTATGGCCTTTTCGTGCTCACGACTTTCGCCAGATCCGTGCCATCCATCTTGGGGATCGATCGCGCCTTGGCAACAAGCTTCTCGGTATCCGGCTCGATGGTCGAGATCACGCCGCGCATGACGCCGTGGTCCCGCAAATGCCGCACCAAAGCACGGGTATCGATATCAGCGAGGACAGGAATTTTGAACTGCTCAAGATATTCCTCGGCGACCTGCTGCGAGCGCCAGTTCGAGCTCACCTTCGAGAACTCGCGCACGATCAGCCCCTCAATGTAAGGATGAGTGGCCTCGTTGTCTTCAGGATTGGTGCCGTAATTTCCGATTTCCGGAGTGGTCAGAACAACAATCTGTCCGGAATAGGAAGGGTCGGTGAAAATTTCCTGGTAACCAGTGATGGAAGTATTAAAAACGACTTCCCCGTAGCATTCGCCTTTGGCGCCGTAACCTTTGCCTCGAAAGATGCGCCCATCTTCGAGGGCAAGGATTGCTTGCATTCCTGCTCCCGGGATTGGATTTTAGAGATTTTAGCAGGGATGCTTCATTCCTCCAACGGCTTTGGCAGACTAGTTTTCCACTGCCCGCAAGATGTAATCCGAAAGCAAGCGGTCGGTCTGCTCGTGCATGCCCTTGGAATTGAAGTTCGTGCTGGTCAGCACTACCGCCATGTCCAGCCCCGAAAAAACCGCCACCTTGTTCCCGCCATTCCCGCTCATGTAGAACGCCGCATAGCTCTTGCCGCCCGAGTTGAACGCCTTCAGCCACCAAAGGTAGCCGTACTCGGTGTTGTCGTCGATGCGTGCATGCGGCCGCGTCGACGCCTCTACCCAGGCCGCATCCACGATCCGCCGCCCCTGCCATTGCCCCCCAGCCCGGTAAAGCTCCGCGATCTTCAGCAACTCCCGGCTTGTCAGACGTAACCCGCCGCCAGTCTGCGGAATATTCATGGGCGAGTACACCCACACTGCGTCGGTAATCCCGAGCGGCCCGAACAACTTCTCCTCCGCATAGCGGTCGGTGCGGGTTCCCGTCACTTTTTCGAGCACTTCGCTCAGCGTAAACACACCCCCGGTGCAATAGCTGAAGTATCTTCCGTAAGGTGGTGCTTCGACCTGCTCTCCGAGGTGCATTCGCCCGCGCAGCGGTAAATTGAGAATGAACTGGGCCCAGTCCTCCACCAGGTACATTCGCTCTTCATTGCCGCGCGAAGCATCATTCCAGTCGTCGCATTCCAGCGGCGAACTCATCGTGAGGAAGTCTTCCACGGTGATCTTGTCCTTGCGCGGATCCGGATTCTGCACCCCACGCGCGCGTTCTGGCAGCAATGACAACACGCGCGCATCCACCCCGCTCAGTTTCTTTTCCTTGATCGCAATGCCGACCAGGATGTCGGTGATGCTCTTAGTGGCCGAGCGCGTGTCGCGAAGACTATCGGCCTCACCATCAAAGTACTTCTCGTAAACCAGCTTCCCGTGACGCGCAATCAGGATGCTGCCAATCTTTTTGAACTCGCCTGCGCGGATGGCTTTTTCCATCGCGGCCAAAGGGGCGATCGACAGGCCTGAGGATTGAGGGCTGGAAATGGTCCATTCGTCGTTGGTGGATTGGGGCGCTGCCTGCGTACTTATTGCCAGCAGCAATCCAAGGCACAAGATGAGGTGTTTACACATGATGGAGGTCAGACGGTCTGGCCGGTAAAAAGTTATGGGTTAGAGGCGATGGGGAAACACTCTGCTGGAGACTGGTGACTGGCGACCTACCGCAACCGCCCCAGCTTATCCATGGGCCAGTAACCGAACACCGCTTTCCCGTAGATATAGTTCTCCTTCACGGGCCCGAAATCGCGGCTGTCATTCGACATGCTGCGATGATCGCCCAGCATGAAGTAGCTGTGCGGCGGCACCACCGCTTCCGGATATGAGCGTTCATCGGCGTAGGTCGGTGGCACATAATCTTCGTCGATGGCCTCGCCGTTCACGTAGACCTGTCCCGAATCAATGCGGATATGGTCGCCGGCGACTCCAATCACGCGCTTGATGTAGCTCTTCGAGGGATCCCGGGGATAGCGGAAGACGACGATGTCGCCGCGCTCGATCGGCTCCCACCGGTACACGAACTTGTTGACGAAGATGCGCTCCTGGTCGTCGAGCGAGGGCATCATGCTGGTGCCCTCCACCTTCACGGGCTGGTACAGGAAGATGATGATGAATGCCGAAATCGCCAGCGAAATGATGAGATCCCGCAGCCACACGGCGAGTACCGGTGTGCTTCGTCTGCGGGATGGACCAGGCGCGCTGCCTGGTTCGCTGTACGATGGGAGCCTTCCGCCCTCTGCCATACTTATTTTGATTCTAATACGGAACTTGCGGCTGCCAGAGAGATTGCTTATGGAGCGACGGGCGTCTCGCCCGTCGAAGCGGACCTCGCTACCACCATGGTGAAGACGGGCGGGGACGCCCGTCGCTCCACGTACTCTCGGAGGATGCGCCCGGCTCAGGCTCGGGTTACAATAGCTGAACGAGGATCCGTCCCCTATGTTCAAGCGTGTATTCATCTTGGCGTTCGTGTTCATCGTGACCCTGACGGTTTCGGCGCAGTGGGCAGCCCCGCAGGCGGACCAGGGCGTGCCCGCCTACAACTCCGCGCCGCCGCCCAAGGGAAAGAAGCTTCCACCCATCCTGCCCAAGGAAAATCTGTGGGCGGAGAACGCGCAGTACCCGTTTCAGACCCACGCCTACGAGCTGGCGGCCAAGATTCCGAACGTGATCCATCAGCAGCCTTGCTATTGCTATTGCGACCGCGGCATGGGTCACAACAGCCTGCACAGCTGCTTTGAGAATACCCACGGCGCCCAATGCGACACCTGCATGAAGGAGTTGTATTACTCCTACGATCAGACCAAGAAAGGCAAGACCCCTTCGCAAATTCGGCAAGGGATCATCAAGGGCGAGTGGAAGCAAGTCGATCTGCAAACCGCCGCCGAAATGAATTGAGGAAATTGGGTAATTAAGAGGTTTTCTTCGCGTCCTTCGCGGCCGTTCTTTGCGATCTTCGCGGTTAAAAACCTTTAATGACGTTTAAGAACAAAGCTCTTAACCGCGAAGGGATCGCGAAGTTCGCAAAGCGGGTAACCAGGAAATTGCATGATTGCAACTCGTGGTCGGGATAGCAAAATTCCAAATTTTCCAATTACTCAATTTCCCAACTTCTCAATGAAATACTTGAATTGACCTCCTGCAAGTTGCAAGAACAAGGAGCAGTTACGAAAACTACTGGAAGAGTTTTACACATGGCTCAGAAACCTACTGCGAAAAAATCCATGGCCGACGACCCGCGGGTCGCGCAAGCTATTCAGAACTACGAAACCGGCCTGCGCGCGATGCAGGAGCACAAGTTCGACAAGGCCAAAACGCATTTTCAAAAAGTTGTCGGAAGCCCCAGCAAGGAGCTGGGCGATCGCGCCTCCGTGCACATGAATACCTGCAACCAGCACCTGGAAAAAGTCACGCACCAGTTCAAGAGCCCGGAAGAGCATTTTGACTACGCGGTCTCCCTGATGAACGTGGGCGACTATGTGCAGGCCCGCGAGCACCTGGAAAAGCTCCAGAAGCAGTCGCCCAAGGCCGACTACGTGATCTATGGTCTGGCGGCGCTGGAGTGCATGACCGGCCACGTTGAGGACTCGTTGCGCAGTCTGGACGAAGCCATCCGCCTGAACCCGGCCCTGCGTTTTCAGGCGCGGAATGACTCGGATTTCCAGAATCTGTCGGAGGACCCCCGTTTCACTGAGCTGCTCTACCCCGATCCGGGCGCAGACGTGGTCGCCGAGCCGGCGATCCCGGAAGAAGAGACCTACTAGTTCATGGAATCAGAGCAGCGGCCGACTCCTCCTTCGCGGGAGGATCCTGTCTACGCTACACCGTTGCGCGTGGTGGCCATTGGCGGAGGCACCGGGCTATCCACGCTCCTGAAAGGCCTGAAGAATTTCGTTCCAGCCCCGGGAGAATCCTTTCGGCCGGCCACTGAGCAACCCACGATCCAGGAACTCAGCGCGATCGTGACTGTGAGCGATGATGGCGGATCCAGCGGGCGCCTGCGTAAGGAGCTCAACATGCTCCCCCCGGGCGACATCCGCAACTGCATCGTTGCTCTGTCGGAAGACGCCGACCTCCTCTCCCAACTCTTCCGTCATCGCTTCGACAAGGGCTCTGGTCTCGAAGGCCACAGTTTCGGCAACCTCTTCCTGGCCGCGCTGACCTCGATCACCAAAGACTTCGCCGAAGCGGTACGCCTGTCATCGGAAATTTTGCTGACCCGCGGACACATCTACCCTGCAACGACTTCCAATATCGAGCTTGAAGCTTTACTTGAAGACGGAACGCGGGTACGTGGGGAGACCAAGATCACTGCGAGCAAAGGGCGAATCCAGGAGCTGTTCCTGGTTCCCCCGGGTGTTGAACCACTTCCCCAGACCCTCGAAGCGATCGCGCGCGCGGACGTGATCACGATCGGGCCCGGTTCCCTCTTCACCAGCCTGATCCCCAATTTGCTGGTGCGCGGCATCGCGCAGGCCATTGTCAACTCGCCCGCCATCAAGGTCTATATCTGCAACCTGATGACGCAAGCCAACGAAAGCCTCGGACTCACGGCGGCGGACCACATCCGCGCTCTCAACCGTCACGCCCAGGCGCAGCTTTTCGACTATGCCTTGATCAATCGCACGCCGGTCTCCGACGAATTGAAGGCCAAGTACGCGCTGGAAGGCGCCGCTCAAATCGTGGCGGATCTGGAAGCGATCGAGCAATTGGGCTGCTGTCCGGTGCTCGGTGACTACCTGGAAGAAGCCGGTGTCGCCCGTCACGCAACAGAGGTTGTAGCCCGCGATCTGCTGGAAATCGCGACGCAAGCCGCTGGCAGTCCGCGAAAGACTGCCTTGGAACCGAACCCGGCGCGACGGTAAATAGTCGCCAGTCTCCAGTCACCTGTCGCTAGCTGTCTCCAGCTCTCAGTTCCTGCCGTCCATTTTCATCGGGCGTGCAGTCAGCCGCGAACTCTTGGGCCACGTCGTGGGCAGGTGTTTTGATTCTGCTAGTGACTGGGGACTGGCGACTAATAGCGACTGACGACTGTCACTCGCGCTATATTGAACCCGATGCCCACATCCAACACGCCCCGCATCGCCATCGCCATCATGGCTGCCGGCAAAGGCACACGACTCAAATCCAAGCACCCCAAAGTCCTCCACGAAGTCGGAGGTAAGCCGCTTCTGGCGCACGTGATCGCCGCCGCGGCCAAGGTAGTTCCGGCTGCGGACGTCTACGCCATCATCGGGCACGAGGCCGATCGCGTACGCCAAGCTCTCCAGCACACCGGAGTTAATTTTGTCATGCAGGAAGAGCAGCGCGGCACCGGTCACGCGCTGATGGTCGCTCGCGAAGCGCTCGCTCCTTACGATCACGTGATCGTCCTTTCCGGCGATGCTCCCATGATCACCGCCGAAACCATCGCTCGCCTGCGCGACTTTCACCTCCAGAACAAAGCCGCTATGACCCTGCTCTCAGCCGAACTCGAAAATCCTACGGGCTATGGGCGAGTGCTGCGCAAGGGCGCGAAGAGCGATGAAGTGAAAGCCATTGTCGAAGAAAAGTCCGCGACTCCCGCGCAGAAAAAAATTCGCGAGATCAACTCCGGCTTCTACGCGTTTGGCGTCACGCCGCTTTACACGCGCATTGGCGACCTGAAGACCGACAATCCTCATCGCGAGTACTACCTCACGGACATGGCCGCCGTGTTTGGCAAAGCAAAATCCAAGGTGGTCGCTCTGAAGACTCCCAACCCAGCCGAGATTCTGGGAAGTAACACGCGCTCCGAGATGATGGACATCGACGCTCTCGTCCGCATGGCGAAATGCCGCGAACTCATGGATGCCGGCGCGAGCATCTTCTATCCGCAGAGTTGCGTCATCGATGCGGATGTCGAGGTGGGGCCCGACACGATCATTGAACCCTTCGTGCAACTGCTGGGCCGCACCCGGATCGGAAGCGACTGCCGCATTCGCTCCTATAGCGTGATCCAGAACTCGGAAATCGGCGATCGTGTCCTGGTCCGTCCCGGCTCCATTCTGGATGAAGCCCGCGTCGGTTCCGGAGCGATCATCGGTCCTTACTCGCACTTGCGTCCGGGCAGCGAGATCGGAGAAGGCGCGCACGTGGGCAATTTTGTGGAGACCAAGAAAATCAAACTGGGGAAGGGGTCGAAGGCAAACCATCTTACCTATCTCGGCGACGCTGACATCGGCGCGGGCGTGAACGTGGGAGCCGGCACGATTACCTGCAATTACGACGGCATCCACAAGCACAAGACCGAAATTGGCGACAATGTCTTCGTCGGCAGCGACAGCACCCTGGTTGCCCCGGTAAAGATTGGCAAAGGCGCCTACATCGGGGCGGCCTCCTGCATCACTGAAGATGTGCCCGAGGATTCGCTTGCGCTTGGGCGCGCTCGCCAAACTACCAAAGAGGGTTGGGCAAAATCGAAGCGCGAAGCCATGGCCGCCAAAAAGAAATAGCCGCAAACCGTCCCACGCACTTGAAGATTCACAACTCTGAGCAGCTGTCCCTTGCGGGACGACGGGCGAGGACGCCCGTCGCTCCACTACCTGTTTCTCTGTGTCTCTGTGACTCTGTGGTGAATTATTTATTTCGAAACGGCCGCGAACAAGTCTGACTTCATCAGAGCCTGGAACTGCTTGTCATCGGTCTTGAAGTGCAAAACCAGCTTGGAGCTGTCGGAGTCGACCGTCAAGGCATCGATGGCGACCTTCTCGACGGGC
>QIAH01000056.1 GCA_003225465.1 Acidobacteriota bacterium
CGACGACAAGCGCTACAACTTCCAGTTCGGCTGCGAGATCGGGTGGGAGATCAAGAAGGGCAAGCGCGGACGTATGCTGAAAAATCCGTCGTATTCCGGCATCACGACGGAGTTCTGGAACTCCATGGACGCGATCTGCTCGCGCGATCAATGGACGTTGTGGGGAACGCCGAATTGCGGCAAGGGTCAGCCGCAGCAGGTCATGGGCACGGGGCATGGAGCATCGCCGGCGCGTTTCCGGGGAATCAAAGTCGGTTCGGCATATCGGGGCAACTGATCACCACAGAAACACAGAGTCACAGAGTCACGGAGAAAATCCAGTTCTCAATGCTGAGCAAAGAAGAAGCTGCCGACATTTTTGAACGCATCAAAAAGCACTCGTCTGCTGACGAAGTCGAAGTGCTTTTTTACAGTGGGCAGTCTGCGCTTACTCGATTTGCGAATAATGTCATTCATCAGAACGTTGCCGAGGCGAATGACGGCGTTTCCGTTCGTACGTCCTTCGGCGGTCGCACGGCGCGCGCATCGACCAACAAGGTGGATGACGAGAGTTTGAAGCGCGTCGTGCGGGCTTCCGAGGATCTTGCGAAAGTCCTGCGTCCTGACCCGGATCTCCTGCCGATGCCGGATCCACAAGAACGGGATCGAGTGAGCCACGACGCCTTCTCCGCTCCACCCTCGCGATATTTTGCCGAGACGGCTGCAATCACTCCTGGGTTACGGGCCGAAGGTGTCGCTAAGATCGTCGCCGTTGCTGATCGGCACAAACTCACCACGGCCGGCATTTTCTCGAACTCCGAATTCGTGGAGGGGATTTTCAATTCGCGCGGGCTCAGCGATTGGCACACGCAAACTTCCGCCGAAGTTTCCATCACCATGCTTGCCGGCGATTCCTCCGGCTGGCAGAAATCCAACTCACCGGATGTGAACAATCTCGATCCCCTCGCCTTGGCGGAAACTGCCGCGCGCAAAGCAATCGATTCAGCCGCACCGCGCGAAATCGCGCCCGGAAAATACACCGTGATCCTCGAACCCGCCGCTGTCCTCGACATAGTCGGCTTCATGTTCTGGGATTTTGGTGGGCAGGCCATCCTCGATGAGCGCTCGTTTTTGAACAACCGCATCGGAACACAACTGTTCGGCGAGAATGTGAACATCGTGGATGACGTGGCCCATCCTTTGCAATCGGGAGCGCCCTTCGATGGCGAAGGCATGCGCCGACAGCGTGTTTCTCTGGTCGAGAATGGAATTGTGAAGCGCGTGGTCTATGCGCGTGGAACCGCCGAACGCATGAAGAAATCAGCGGCCCCCAAGGTAGGCCCCATCGCGCCTACCGGCCACGGTTTCCCGCTCCCGAATGAAATGGGCGAGATGCCGAGCAACATTGTTCTGAGCGCGCCGTCACAACCGCAGACTCTTGAGCAGATGATGTCATCTACCGATCGAGGCATCCTGGTGACGCGTCTCTGGTACATTCGCGAAGTCGATCCCTACGAGAAGATTCTTACCGGCATGACCCGTGACGGCACATTCCTCATCGAGAACGGAAAGGTGCATGCCGGGGTACGTAATTTCCGCTTCAACGAAAGCCTCATCCATATGCTATCGAACGTCGAGGCCATGGGAGCTCCCGTGCGCGCCAGTGGGGAAGAATCCTTCGACATGGTTGTCCCTGCGATGAAAGTTAGGGACTTCAACTTCACCGAGGTGACGAAGTTCTAGAAAACATTCAGCACTCAGCATGCAGGACTGAGTTGGGCAGTCCGTATGGACGGGCTCACCCTAACGCGTCTATATGGCGAGATCTGATTGGCTTATCTCATTGGAGACGGGCGGGCACGCCCGCCGCTCCATACCCAATTCGCTGCTGCTGGCTGAATCACGGCGCTGAGCCCATCGCGACCCATTCCAGATTCCCCATAATTCCTTTCCGCACAAGAGCTTACACACAGGAAGTTCCATGACTTCGGTAACTTTCACCTCTTGATGCTGGGGTGTAAGCTGCGATCGAAATGTGCATATCTGGTTGCTCAGGTCTTGTTGGCCTGGAACTGGGAAAGAGGCTTTGATCGCCGTGTCATCCGATAGCAGCAAGGACGTGAAGACTGCGAACAACCCGGGACGCAAGCACTACACAGACGTGCAGAGCGCCGCGCGTTTTCCGGTGAAGCTGCCCATCGCAGTGAAATCGGACGCAGGCGTGCAGCCCGCCGAAACGCAGAACATTTCGGCCAACGGAGTTTTGTTTGAAGTCGATGCGGATATGCCAGTGGGATCGCCTGTGGACTTCACGATCTCGCTGCCCGCGGATGTCGTCGGCTCAGCCGAAGATGTGCGGGTCGACTGCCGGGGACGCGTGGTGCGCAGTTTCGAAGACGGTGGCCGGCGGGGTGTGGGCGTGGTCATCGACGAGTATCGATTTGAGCGCAGGTAGGGCGCTGCAAGGAAAAAGATGGCAAGCATTCCGGTCAGCGTGACAGACAATCTGGACCAGCCGCACGAGGGTGGCAGCAACGGTCAGTTCATTCGCGTCATCGTTGCCGATACTCAGGCCATTTTTCGCGCAGGCCTGCGCAAGATTTTTGCTTTGGAAGACGACATTCGCGTAGTCGGTCAGGCCGAAACTCTGGCCCAGACCTTGGCGGCCGCCAAAAAATTCTCTGCCGACATTCTGATTTTCGAAGCGGCCATCACACCTAATCCCCTGGAGTCCATCTCCGATCTACTGCGCCAGGCGCCACAAATGAAATTGGTGGTCGTCACCCACGAGCCCAACGAAGAACTGACTCTGGAATTGTTCCGTCGCGGCGCTCATGGGATCGTTTCGCGGGAAGTAGAGCCGGAAACCTTAGTCGAGTGCCTGCGCAAAGTCTCGCAAGGTGAGCCCTGGCTGGACCGGCAGGGTGTTGGCTGGGTCCTGAGCGCATTCCGCAACCAGTCCAGCCGTCCGACTGGAAGCCGTCCGAAAGTTCAGCTCACGCCCAAAGAGTCCCTGATCGTTTCCTGCGTAACCCAAGGCATGAAGAACAAGGAAATTGCCTTGCGCGTAGGCACCACCGAACAGGTGGTGAAGAATTATCTGCGCAAGGTTTACGACAAGCTCGGCGTTGCCGACCGCCTCGAGTTGGCACTGTATTGCCTGAATCACCGCGTGGTCGAAAGCGAGAAGAAAGCCTCAGAAGACGCATCGAATGGACACGCGAATGGCGCCGCTTCACCGGACGCGCAAACCCTGGCCGCGACCGCATCCCCGAACAAACTCTCCTGAACTACGGCGGACCTTCGTGCGTGTGAGCCGCCGATCTCTGCTCGCCTACACTCCGAAAACTCGTCCTTCTCATCTGAGACAGGAACCCACTTGGCGCCTTGGCCAAATTCGGCGTAGCCAGCCTGATCAAGTTGCGGTTCTGAGGGGACATCCATAGAATCGAACAGGAAGTTCGCGAGGCTCGACGGTCACGCCACCCTCCAACTTCCCAACCTGCTTCCCCCCGCAGCACGTTCGCCGGAGAGATGGCCGAGTGGCTGAAGGCGCACGCTTGGAAAGCGTGTTTACTCGAAAGGGTAACGTGGGTTCGAATCCCACTCTCTCCGCCAGCCTTTTTTTTCTAGCAACTGGCCCCGGAAGCGCGGTTCTTTCAGTCGTTTTAGTTGGCGGGGCGGTGTCGCGTCGACCGTTCCTGTTTGGCTAGCAAGGGTTGTGTGTGATTCGAGAAGACTCGTCGACCGACGGCCGTTGGATTCCAACAACCGAGTACTTGCCCGCTCCAACATCCCGCTCACCGGTCACTCGTCAACAATCGCTAGAAAGGGATTGGAATGTTCAAAGACTCATGGCGCATCCGGACTCCGAGGAGACGTTGCTGATTCACCTCTGGGGACGGTGTTAGGTTCAATGCACTCGTAAGGCGAATTTCGCCGAGCCGACGGCCGTTTGAACCCTTGGCGCTGTGGCGCATCGCGAGGTAACCGTACAGCGCGCCAAAGAGAATAAGGCCGAAGCTATGGGTCGGGTTGAAGCCTACCCCTACCACCACATTGTGGTTTCTAGGCTGATGACTGGTTCCGTGTACATGCTGCCAGTTCAGGAAAACGAAGTTTCAGATTGAAGACGGCGGCTACACTCCAATTCCAAGCAAGAGCAACCAAGACCAGCACTCGTTCACACATGACCAGCCCTCGCACGATTGTCATCTTGCTCAATGTCGCGCCTCCGCCAAAAAACGAGCCACCGCGGTCGTATCGAAATAAAACATCTGTGCGCAAGAGAGCTTGCCTTCTCGAAATGTGTAGAGCCCAAGCACCTCTCCGTCGAACCGAACGCCTTTGGGGCTGAGACCCCGCTGATGCCACAAAACCACCACATCGCTATCGTGAGCCGCGATGACGCGCGCGTCCATCTTTCTTTCTGCTTCCGTGGGCTGGAGAGGCTGCCAGGTTGCACCCCAACCGTTCGGCGTGGGCTCGAGACCGGAGAATGTGCCTCCATACGGGAGTGAAGGCGGCCAATAGGGAGTGAAGGCGGCCAATGAATTTCAAAGTCCGGCTGAAGCAGACTTCGGAATTCCGCGTCGTCCCGCTGTTCGATTGTGCGAAAGATTTGAAGGATGGTTTTGCTGTTCTGCTGCTCGCTGTCGCGCATCGAGACCTCCATCGCGCCGTTGAATCATGCGAAGTCCTGCATGCTTGCAACCATCGCCATGCCGAAAAATATGCCGACGGCAGCCACATGTAAGCGCGGCGGGCGTAACTGCCGGACTGGACGGTGCGTTGCTCCTGTCATCTCTAGTGTGTGATGACGATGTGGCGCAGCAGATCCAATTCAGCATCGAGTATTCGCCCCAGCCTCCCTTTGCCCGTCGCGGCTCCGCAACATATCGCCAGCACGGTCCAGGGGTCATTTCAGGCAATCACCGAGAAGCTGCTAATAACTGCTCGGCGGGTGGCGACTCGCCTTGGAGTAAACGTTTCTCGTCAAAGGAGACGTTGCTGATTCACCTCTGGGGACGGTGTTAGGTTCAATGCACTCGTAAGGCGAATTTCGCCGAGCCGACGGCCGTTTGAACCCTTGGCGCGACACATGGCATCATCGCTCGTCGGCCCGGACAAAAAGATTCACACGTAAGAGCAGTGTTTCGCTTGGCTTTGCAACATTGTCCCTGGAGTGTTCACTCCTGTAATTTCGCTGCTCTCCATGCGAAGTTTTGCCCGGTTCGAGCTGGTCGACGCAGCATGCCTTCGTAGTCCTGCCACGCCTACAAAATAAGTGATGTTGGAATTAGTAACTTGAAAATAAAGAAAATATCTATGGAGGCGCGGGTCGGAATCGAACCGACGCATAAAGGTTTTGCAGACCTCTCCCTTACCACTTGGGTACCGCGCCCTGAAATTAAGGTAGCGCCAGATGCCAAAAAAGTCCACCGATGTCCAGCAGCGCTGCCGAACATGCAAAGGGCCCTCCAGCAGAGGGCACCAGGAACCGAATCGATGGAGCGGGAGACGGGATTTGAACCCGCGACTTCGACCTTGGCAAGGTCGCACTCTACCACTGAGTTACTCCCGCTCAGCAGCCCCCATTATAAATGAGGCATCCGAGCGGGGCAAAATAAATGCCATCACGACTGGGAAAGCCCGAGGAACTCGCCGCCCGCCGCCGGTTCGTTTGCTTTTTGGCGAGCCACGAAGGCCTGGTCCACCG
>QIAH01000057.1 GCA_003225465.1 Acidobacteriota bacterium
CGGCCGCCAACTCACGAGCCATGGCCCCGTGATAGAACTCGTCGGGATTTTTCGAGATGCGCTCGAGCGTGCGGGCCAATTCTGGTTGGCGAAGCACCTCTCCCTGTTTGAAGTAATTGCCGTCGCGCTGAAAAATTCGCTTTGACTCAGAGAACTGGGCGAGGTCCTTGTCGTGAAGGTCTTGCGCATCCTCCCAAGCGAGAGGGAATCCGTCGCGCGCTAACTTGATGGCGGGAGCCATTACCTGCTCCAGCGGCAACTTGCCGTACGCCTTCTGCGCGAAGGCAAGTCCGGCGACCGATCCCGGCACGCCGACCGCCTTGTATCCCACCAGGCTGGCGTTTTCAATCACGTTGCCGTGGGAATCGAGGTACATGTCAGCGGTCGCGGCTGCAGGAGCCTTTTCGCGATAGTCGATGAAACGGGTGGCGCCGTCGGCCATGCGGATGAGCATGAATCCGCCGCCACCGAGATTGCCCGCCTGCGGATGAACGACGGCGAGCGCAAAGCCAGTAGCCACGGCCGCGTCCACGGCATTGCCGCCCGCCTGCATCATCTCCACCCCAGCCCGGGAAGCGAGCTCATGGACGCTGGCCACCATCGCACGCGGCGCGTGCACCGGACGCATGGGCGCGGCGGCTGCGGTACACGCCAGCGCGAGCACTACAAGGAACGCAATCAGCAAGTTGCGATGGGATCGCATGAGTTGGAAATGGCTGGAACGGCCGTCTGAACCGGGGCGCTTCCTGCCGGATGGAACGCGACTGCAGCAGCAGGCTCGAACGTCAGGAGCAGGCGGACCTCTGAGGCTAGCCCAGCGAGCAACCGGGAGTCAACTCAGAGATCAGGTCGAGGCAAGCTTCTTCTGCATGTCTTCGAGCACGATGTTTTTCGTTTCCGGATAGAAGAAAAACACCACGAAGAATTGGAGCGCCATCATCATGGAGAAGAAAACGAAGGGCGCCGCTTTGGAGGAAGCAGCGACGATGGGAAAAGCCCACGAGATGAGCGCGTTCATGATCCAGTGGGTCGAACTGCCCAGGCCCTGACCCTTGGCGCGCACCGCCGTTGGAAAGACCTCGCTGATGTAGACCCAGATGACGGAGCCCTGCGAAAAGGCGAAGGCAGCAATGAATCCGATCAGCAGCCAGACCAGCAGGCCTTCGTGCCGGCCAGTCCAGAAGACGACAGCGACTCCAGCCAGGCAGAGCGCGGTTCCGACGGAGCCAATCAGCATCAGAGTGCGCCGGCCGACATGGTCGATGATGGACATGGCAAGCATGGTGAAGAGCAGGTTGGTGGCGCCGATCGCGACCGCCTGCAGGTCAGAGGAAACCTTGCTGAATCCGGCGCGCGCGAAGATGTCGTTCAGGTAGTAGAGGATCGCGTTGATGCCGGCGAGCTGGTTGAACATGGCAATCGAAATGGCGAGGAAGAGTGGGAGACGGTTGCGCGCTGAGAATAGGCGCTCCTGTCCCTGCTGCTTTTCGAGCTGAAAGGCGGCTTGCATGGCGTCGAGTTCGGAGTCGATGTTCTGTTCGCCGATCTGCTCCAGAACGGAGCGGGCTTCTGCGATGCGTCCCTTGCGGGCGAGCCAGCGGGGACTGCGCGGGATCTGGAAGAGCATCACGAAGAAGAGCGCAGCCGGCACGGCCGAGATGCCGAGCTTCCATCGCCATTCGAGCGGGCTGCCCTGCAGCGACAGCCCGACCATGTAATTGGAAAAATAGGCCAGCAGAATTCCGGCCACCACGTTGAACTGAAAGAATCCGACCAGGCGCCCACGCCAGCGAGCAGGTGCAATCTCGGCGATATACATCGGACCGAGCACCGAGGAGCCGCCAATGGCGAGGCCTCCAATAAAGCGGAAGAACACGAGCACGTACCAGTTGGTGGCAAAGGCGCATCCCAGCGCGGAGGCGAGGTAGAGGATGGCCAAGCCGCGCAGGCTATCGCGGCGCCCGTAGAGATCGCCCGGGATGCTGGCCGTCAGCGCTCCGACAACCGTTCCCCAGAGGGCAATGGAGACGGTGAGGCCGAGGCCCCCGGGCGTGAGTTGGAAAGCGTTGGTCAACGCGCTGGTGGCACCGGCGATCACGGCGGTATCGAAGCCGAAGAGCAGGCCGCCGAGTGCGGCAACCACAGTGCTTTTGATGAGGGTGGAATTCAGCGCCATGCGTCCTCCCCGGCCAGAGGCGCGCCGATGCGCGCGCTGGGATTGCGATAGATATGCTCGGCAAGAACCATCGCGCCCAGTACCCCGGCGCGATTGCCGAGTTCGGGCGGTGCAACATAGGAGTCGATTTCGTTGAGCAACGGCTTGGCGTCGATGTAGCCATTCAACAGGCGCAAGAGCTCTTGGCGGATCATCGGAAACAAGCTGGCCTGTTGCATGACTCCTCCACCGAGCAGAATGCGTTCTGGAGACACAGTGCATACCCAGGTGGCGAGACCGAGCGCGAGATAGTGCGCTTCAAGCGCCCAGGCAGGGTGATCCGCAGGCAACTCCTGAGCGCGCTTACCCCAGCGTGCTTGCATCGCAGGACCGGAGGCAAGGCCTTCGAGGCAATCTTTGTGATACGGACAGGAGCCGGGAAAGGGGTCGGCGGCGAGGTCGTGTGGGATGCGGATGTGGCCCATCTCGGGGTGGAGAAGGCCGTGGATGACCTCGCCGTTCACGAGCGCTCCTCCGCCGATTCCGGTGCCGACGGTAAGGTAAAGGAAGTTGGGGAGGCCGCGCCCCGCGCCCCAGCGAGCCTCGCCGGCGGCGGCGGCATTGACGTCAGTGTCGAATCCGATCGGGACTTGCAGGGCGCGGTAAAGGGTCGAGGCGAGATCGTACTGCTGCCACCCGACCTTCGGAGTCGAGGTGATGAAGCCGAACGTGGGCGACTCGGGGTGAAGATCGACGGGGCCAAAGGCGCCGATGCCGACCGCGCTGAGTTCACGTCCGGCCTGGTCGCGGAAGAACGCGATGATCTGGTCGATGGTGGCTTGCGGGGAAGTAGTGGGAACGGTGGTGAGCTGAAGGTCGTCGGGTCCGGTGCCGACGCCGCACACAAATTTCGTACCTCCTGCCTCGATACACCCGAAAAGGCTCAAGCGATCCTCGCGACGGGCAAGTCTGCCACAACGTGAGCGATCTCGGAAAGCGATCTTTCGACTTTAGTGACGCTTGGCGCGTTTGCGCGCGTGTGGCCGGGCATCGGAAGGCTTTCTTCCGGAAGGCATTGGCGGCTTCTTTCTTGAGTTCTTGGGAGCTTTCGCCGAAACCATGTCGTAAGACTGACGAATCAAGTCCTCCAATTCGAAATCGCCAACCGCATCCAGACGCTCGAGCAGGACCCATTGGTAGCGGCCGACGTAGGGAGCGGGGCGAATGTCTTCCCGCTCGATCAGCTCCGCAAAGATTTCAGGGCTGCACTTGAAGCAAAGGCCGAGATGGTCCAGCCCGAGCATGGCAAAGATCTTGCCGGCAGTTTTGAAGCAGAGTTCATCTCCCCATTGCAGCTTTTCGGTTGCATTGGGGAACGAAAGACAGTACGAACGGATGGAATCGACGTTCATGAGCGGGCCGCCTCAAGGATCATTTCACCACAGAAGGCTCTGGGCTCCAGGCTCTCGCTGGCTAACAAGTGCCAGGCTCGCCGCTCGCGGCTCGTAGCTCGCGGCTCGCCGCTCTTTTACACCTGCTCTCTCGCTTCTCCCAATGTCACAGTCACATCCATCTTCTGCTTTCCGCGATAGACGGTGACCTTGACGGTGTCTCCGGCGCGGTGGGCGTTCATTACCTGGGCCAGATCCTGCTGGTCCTGGATGTTTTCGCCGTCGATGGCGACGATCAGGTCGCCACCCAGCATGATGGGGATGTTGCCGAGGTAGGCGCGCTCGGTGCCTCCGCGCAGGCCAGCGTGTTCGGCGGCACCCCCGGGGGAAACTTTGACGATCAGCAAGCCGAAATCGACGGGCAAGCCAATCTGCTCGGCCAGTTCGGGGCCGATGGGAATAGTGGAAACGCCGAGGGCGGGACGGCGGACTCGGCCGAGCGTAACCAGATCGTTGAGGACGGCTTTGGCAGTATTGATTGGAATGGCGAAGCCGATGCCTGCGTTTTGGCCCACGCTGGAGAGGATCATGGTGTTGATACCGATGACTTCCCCGTGCCCGTTCATCAGCGGACCGCCGGAGTTGCCGGGATTGATGGCTGCGTCGGTCTGAATGGCTTCGTCGATGGTGG
>QIAH01000058.1 GCA_003225465.1 Acidobacteriota bacterium
CTCGTGTATATCACCGCCTTTGCTCCGGACAAGGGCGAGTCCGTGGCAACGCTTATCAAAGATCCGCCGCCCGGCGCACCCGTACCGCCGATACTGCCTCCGCGAGACGGCTATTTGTTCCTCGACCGGGCGAAGTTCCGCGCTTCTTTCGCAGCCGATGTGGACGCTGAAAAAGCCGCTTTCATGGCTGACTCTCAAGTCCCGTGGGGCGTGGAGGCTCTGAGCGGCAAGATCAGTGAACCGGCGTGGAAGGCCAAGCCGAGCTGGTACATGATCGCCACCGACGACAAGATGATCCCACCTGATGCACAACGTTCCATGTCCAAACGGGCGGGCTCCACGGTCGTTGAGGTCAAGGGCAGCCACGCCATCTACGTGTCGCAGCCCGAGGCGGTCGCATCTCTTATCGCACAAGCCGCCAAGAGTGTGAAGACCTCCGCCGCTGCTTAGTGATCCTGGGGGACTGCCGCTCGATACGACCGGTGTTTGTCACGGGGCGAGGTCTGCCCGAGCATCGCGGGAGACCCTGCTTGGGTCTTACGGTTTGGACGACAGTTGCTGTTAACAGGAAGCCGACACCGCATTGGCCGCTGACTGGATGGGCTTTTGAGATACATCAGGCGGTGCCTGGTGTAATCGGACCTGGGCGCGTCTACTTGACTGGCCGCGAACCGGTGATGAGGATGTCCACGAGTCGCCTGGCGCTTTGCTGCCAGTCAGGACCGGACGCCACATGGGAGACGCCGATCAGTGCCCGGAGCAGATCGAATGGCTCCAGATCTTTACGAATGTCGCGGCTCTTGATTGCGCGCTTCACCAACGAATCAATCGCTCCCTGGATCTGACCGCGTGAACCTTCATACAACTTCGAAGGCCCTCCAACGAGCGAATTTAGAGCGGGGCCGATGATCTGCTTGGTCGCGATGTAGTCCACGAACAGTAACATCCATGCTCGCAAGGCCTCGACGGGAGGAAGCCTTTCAGAGAACTTCTTCTCAGCTGCGGCCAGTTTTTCCACTTCTGTCCGGTAGACCGCTTCGATGAGTGCGTCCCGCGTAGGAAAGTGGCGGTACAGAGTTCCCGCTCCGACACCTGCCGCTTTGGCGATGTCGTCGAGGCTGGCGTTCGCGCCGGACCGAGTAAACGCCTCCTTCGCCACCTCCAGAATACGCTCGCGGTTCCGCTGCGCATCGGTGCGCGGTTTGCGTGGGGCAATTTTCTGATCTTTGGTCGGCATAAAAAAGTTGCAACCGGAGACAGCCTCCGGTTATCTTATCTACTGATTCGGAGACACTCTCCGTTTTAGCTGGAACCCGGCATCCTGTCAACAGCGGTTCCGGGACTCTCCGGCTTCGAGAGGTGAGGAATATGAATCCAGTCGCTCGTTACAACCCGTCAACAAATTTCAACCCTGGTTGCACCGACCTCATGACGACGGCGGAGCGAGAGTTGTCGGCATTCTTCAACGCCGTCACCGAGTTGTTCGGCTCAGAACAGGCCCAACTCTCAGCAGAAGACTGGTTGCACGAGTTGATCAAGATCGATGGTCTGCCCACTTCAGCGCGTGAATGGAGATTGATCACTGCGAAAGCTTCGACTCGGCTCCCAAATGGAGTGAACGCTTCGTCTCCATCGACCGAACTCACGAATGCTTAGGAGGAAGAGAATATGCGTGTTTTTGTTACCGGCGCTACAGGCTTCATTGGTACGGCAGTCGTCCGAGAACTGATCGACGCTGGTCATCAGGTGCTCGGCCTCGCGCGCTCGGATGCGGGCGCCCAGTCGCTTATGGCAGCAGGAGCCGGCGTGCATCGCGGTTCGCTCGAAGATCTCGAAAGCCTTCGCAGCGGTGCAGCGGCTGCCGATGGAGTGATCCACACTGCTTTTATCCACGATTTCTCAAACTATGGGCCAGCCGCCGAGGCGGATCGGCGTGCCATCGAGACTCTCGGCAGCGCGCTCGCGGGCTCTGATCGCCCGTTGATCGTCACCTCCGGGACCTTGCTCGCTCAACACCAAGGCCCGCTCGCAACAGAAGAGGATGCAAACAATCCCAATTTCCCCCGCAAGTCGGAGGAGGCGGCGCTTGCGTTGGGGACAAACGGAGTCCGCACATCTGTGTTGCGTCTTCCCCCATCGGTCCACGGCAACGGTGATCACGGCTTTGTGCCGCAGCTGATCAGCATTGCACGCGAAAAGGGAGTTTCCGCATTTATAGGGGGCGGGCTCAATCGCTGGCCCGCAGTGCATCGGCTCGATGCTGCTCTCCTTTACCGGCTTGTGCTGGAGAAAGGTAGTGCTGGAGCCACGTATCACGGCGTCGCCGACGAGGGCGTGCCCACTCGAGAGATCGCTGAGGCAATCGGCCGGGGCCTGAACGTACCGGTCGTCAGCAAATCCCACGAGGCAGCAGCCGACCATTTTGGCTGGATCGCTCGCTTCTTTGGCATAGACGGCCCGGCTTCCAGCGCGCAAACACAGGAACGGCTGGGATGGCGACCGGTTCAGCCTGGGCTCATTGCCGATCTGGACGCGGAACATTATTTCGAACCCATCCTGGGTCACGCGTTATCACACAGCTAGCGCGTGGTGATTCATGAATGGCCACACTCGAACGTGTCAGTACAGGGAGATAGAGAATGATGAACATGCTTGAGACAACCCCATTTGGGGCAACTTCGACGACAGATGACGTTTTGTCAGGGGTCAATCTGAAGGGCAAACGGATCCTGGTGACAGGTGTTTCGGCTGGACTCGGCGTGGAAACGGCGCGGTCCCTGGTCGCCCGGGGCGCTCAGGTTGTAGGCGCGGCACGGGATTTGAATAAGGCCACGGCTGCAACCGCGCAAGTGAGAACAGATGCTGCGGGCAACGGTGGAAGCTTCGAAGTAATAGAACTCGATCTTGCCAACCTGAAGAGCGTGCGCGCCTGCGCCGACGCACTGCTGGCAAAAGGTCAACCGTTCGATGTTGTGATCGCCAATGCGGGAGTGATGGCTACACCGTTCGGCCACACAGCCGACGGCTTCGAAACCCAGTTCGGGACGAATCACCTCGGCCACTTTGTCCTGATCAACCGGATTGCGTCGCTTATTCGCAATGGAGGGCGGCTCATCAACCTGTCTTCTGCCGGTCATCGCTATTCGAACGTAGACGTGGACGATCCCAACTTCGAGCGCACGCCCTATGAACCTTTTGTCGCCTACGGCAGATCGAAAACGGCAAACATCCTCTTCGCGGTTGCATTCGATAAACGTCACAGGGATCGCGGGGTGCGCGCCGCGGCTGTTCATCCGGGAGGAATCCGTACCGAGTTGGGTCGTTACGCGGAGCCCGGCCGGATCGAAAAAGTAATCGAAGAAATCAATCGGCAACTCGCCGGGCAAGGTCAAGGGCCTTTTCAATGGAAGTCCGTTCCCCAGGGAGCCGCGACTTCGGTGTGGGCGGCTGTGGTCGCACCAGCCAGTGAGATTGGCGGGCAGTACTGCGAGAATTGCCACGTAGGCCACATTGTGCCGGACGACGCGCCAATCAGCGTCGTCACCGAAGGGGTACGCGGATATGCACTCGACCCAAAGAATGCTGAAGCACTCTGGAAGAAAAGCGAAGAACTGGTCGGAGAATCTTTCTAGCTTTTCTGAGTACTGAGAAATCAACAAGATTAGGAGAAACGGAATGACTAAACAGACTGATCTCGCCGCTACCTTTTTGTTGCCGGGCACATCGATGACCGTAAACCGCATGGGCTACGGCGCAATGCAACTCGCTGGTCCGCAGGTCTTTGGACCCCCACGCGACACCGACGAAGCGGTCGCAGTTCTGCGCGAGGCGGTGGAGTCCGGTGTAAACCACATCGATACCAGCGACTATTACGGTCCGCGCGTCACGAATCAGATCATCAAGCGTGCGCTGCATCCCTATCCGAGGGGTCTGGTGATCGTTACCAAGCTCGGCGCTCGCCGGGGCGAAGACAAGTCCTGGATTCCTGCTCTCTCGCGACAGGAACTCATCGACGGCGCTCACGACAACCTGACTAACCTTGGCGTCGACGCTCTGGACGTGGTCAATCTTCGGGTCGGCGGATTTACAGAACCATCTGAGGGATCGATTGAGGAACCGCTAACCGTGCTCGCTGAGCTCAAGGGACAAGGACTCATCTGTCATATCGGTCTAAGCAACGTAACAGCGAAGCAGGTGGCTCAGGCGCGGGCAATCACCGAGATCGTCTGCGTACAGAACTTCTACAACGTCGCACAAAGGAAGGATGATGCCTTCATCGACAACCTCGGCTCTCAGGGGATCGCTTATGTCCCGTTTTTCCCGTTGGGAGGGTTCAATCCATTGCAATCGTCGGCACTCGACGCAGCCGCAGCATCACTCAAGGTAACGCCAATGCAGCTCGCGCTTGCCTGGCTTCTCCATCGCTCGCCTAACATCCTGCTGATTCCGGGGACCTCTTCCCGCAAACATCTCCGCGAGAATTTGAAGGCTGCGTCGCTACAGATTCCCGCTGAATTGGTTGCCGACCTCGATTCCATCGGCGGAACTTCAGGATAATTCAGAACCCCTCTTGCGAGAGGTCGTTCGAAACACTGATGACTGCATCTCGACCAATCCTTGTGAACTCTCGCAAGCACGTAGGAGAGCTATTTTTTACTTCAACTCCGGCCCGGACCACCGGGTCGTGGGCTGCCTTGCCATCCACCACGGTGGTTCGCGACTAGTGGTAAGTACCTCCGGATAAGGTCGTTGGGACCAGGTTGAGCACGGGCGTTGGATAAGCTCCACTTCGTCATCTTGTCCCGAAATTTGCTTTCCCACCGAGCGTCGAGGCGCTTCGCGTTCATGTGGCGCAAGATCGCACAGAGATTGTTTAGCAGATGACTGTGGCGCTCTATGCGGAGCGTCCGAGGGTGCTTCGATAATCAGCCACAAATCTCTGGATACCTGTGCTTGTGAGTTCATGCGTAGTGTCAAAACTCTGCCCCCGAAGCCTGAGGTCCAATTCCTTATAGGGGATCGGCTTCAGAGGCTTACCCGTGGAATCAAGAGACAGTTGTGAGCTGTTTCCGGACGATCGGAGCAACGCCGGTTCCCAGGAGCTCGATCGACCGTAACATCTTTTCGTGCGGGAGCGCAGAGACACCCATTTGGAAGGTAATTCGAGAAAGGCCTCCGAGGACTTCGTTCACGTACAGTATCTTCCGCGCGACCGCTTCAGCATCCCCAATCAGCAGCGCGCCGGTGGGGCCTCGCAGAGCGTCAAATTGCGCCCGAGTCGCTGGGGGCCAGCCACGTTCTTTGCCGATCTCTGTGAACGTGTGGGCATATCCTGGATAGAAATCGTCTGCAGCTCTCTGCGTGGTGTCTCCAAGAAAGCCAATTGCGTGAAGTCCGACAATGAGTTTCTCGGCGGAGTGGCCAGCTCGGCGCCCAGCTTCGCGGTAAAGGTCGATTAGGGGGCGAAATCGCTTGGGTTCTCCGCCGATAATGGCGACCATCAACGGAAGTCCGAGTGTGCCGGCGCGAACGAATGATTCGGGAGTGCCGCCGACGCCAACCCAAATGGGCAACGGATTCTGGAGTGGACGGGGATAGACCGCCTGTCCTGTGAGAGGAGAACGGTGCTTACCAGTCCAGTGAACATGGGTGTTCTCGCGAATCTTGAGGAGGAGATTCAGCTTCTCTGAGAAGAGCGAGTCATAGTCCTCAAGATCGAAACCGAATAGGGGAAAAGCCTCTATTGACGAACCTCGTCCCGCAACGATCTCCGTACGCCCATGGGAAATCAGGTCCAGGGTGGCGAATTCCTGAAAGACTCGGACCGGGTCGGCTGCGCTGAGTACGGTTACGGCACTTGTTAGGCGAATGTTCTTGGTGCGCGCAGCCGCCGCACCCAGGATCACAGGCGGAGCCGAATCCACGAACTCGCTGCGGTGATGTTCGCCGATGCCAAAAACATCGAGGCCAACCTCGTCGGCCAAGACAATCTCATCCAGCAGATTGTCCATGCGTTGGAGAGCGCTCACGGTCAGACCCGTAGCCGGGTCAGAAATGACTGCTCCGAAGCTGTCGACACCGATCTGCATCTTATGACTCCTGAGGTTCTTGGCCCGCGCACGCTGCGTCGCGGACCGCAGACTGTGCTGAAATGTTTTTCAGTGAGCCGCTCTTAACCCCTTCAGTGCTCCGCCCCAAGCAATAACCTCGTCCGCCATTAAGTGCACAGCTTTGTCGTGCTGCTCGTGCGGCTTAAAGGTCGTAAAATTCTCGAAGTCCGTCCACATCGAGAGCGCCACCTGGGCTCGAACATCTGCAATCTTGATTTCACCCATGACCAGCCTCAAGTTTTCGACCGCTCGGACACCGCCCGCACCGCCGTATCCGACAAAACCAGCCGCTTTGTTGTTCCATTCGTGGAAGAGAAAATCGATCGCGTTCTTCAACGCCGCCGAGGTGGCATGGTTGTATTCGGGGGTGACGAAAATATAGGCGTCGAGCGAGGCAATTTTCTCGCTCCATCTCTTAGTGTGCGGCTGGCCATACTGATGCATTATGGGCGGCACAGGCTCATCGAGGAGCGGTAGCTTGTAATCCTCGATGTCGACAACCTCAAATTGCGCGTCCTTGCGGCTTTTCAGGATATCGTGCACCCATTTTGCAACGGCTGCGGCTTTCCGTCCTGGCCGCGTACTACCGACGATGATTCCAATTTCAGCATTTCCTCTTTCTCCCTTCTGGTGCGGTTTCCAAGTACCGATCATGCGAAATCGAGAGACTCCTTGTTTGTCACGCGAGTCGGATTAATCAGACAGTAAGCTTAGATTCCGGGCGGCGGAGTC
>QIAH01000059.1 GCA_003225465.1 Acidobacteriota bacterium
GCAACACCCGGTTCTGCCGGCAAATCTCCGCAGCCTGACTTAGAAAACCCGCGGGCGGAATGACGATCCCGGCTTCTCCTTGGATGGGCTCCACGAGAAATGCGCAGGTGTTTGGGGTGATCGCCTGGCGCAAAGCTTCGACATCGCCGAACGGGATTACTTTAAATCCCGGGGTAAAGGGACCGAAGCCGTCGCGATACTGCTCGTCGGTCGAGAAGCTCACGATCGTCACGGTGCGGCCATGGAAATTGTTCGCGCACACGATGATCTCGGCTTTGCCGTCCGGGATACCTTTCACCTTGTAGCCCCACTTGCGAGCCGTCTTCACGGCTGTTTCGACTGCTTCCGCGCCAGAATTCATCGGCAGGGCCATATCGAAGCCGGTCAGATCGTGGAGTTCCCTGTAAAACGGCCCAAGCTGATCATTGCGAAATGCCCGCGAGGTGAGGGTGACCTTGTGCGCCTGTTCCGTGAGCGTCTGCAGAATTCTGGGATGGCAGTGCCCCTGATTGACGGCCGAGTAGGCGGCGAGGCAGTCCAGATAGCGGTTGCCTTCGACGTCATACACCCACACGCCCCCGGCGCGTTCGATCACGATGTCGAGCGGATGATAGTTATGCGCACCGAACTGGTTTTCGAGTTCGACGAACTCGCGGGAGGACTTCTCAATCATCATTTCGGTAAGCATACAGTTCCTTTCGTGATCAGCGGCTATTCTCTCTCCAGCAGCATGGTCAGCAAGGCCATGCGGACGTACAGGCCGTTCTTGGCCTGTTGGAAATAAAGCGCGCGAGGATCGTCGTCGACCGACTTATCCAATTCCACCGTGCGCGGAAGCGGATGAAGGATGATGGCATCGGACTTCATGCGCCGGAGCACCGACGAGTCAATCGCGTAGCGCTTAAGGCTGGCGCGGTCGCAGAGTCGTTCCGGCCGGATCCGCGTCTGGTACACCACGTCCACCTCTCCGACCACGCGATCCAGATTTGTTTCCTGCTCGTATTGCACGCCATGTTGCTCGAGGTAGGCCAGGATGTCGGGCTTCATCTGCGTTTCCGGAGGGCTCACGAAGAACATCTTCACGCGTTCGAACTTGGCCAGGAGATACGCGAGCGAACGAGCGGTTCTCCCCTTATCCAATTCTCCAATCAGGGCGACGCTAAGGCCGTTGAGCGGGCGCTGGCGGTGAATGGTGTACAGGTCGAGCAGGGCCTGCGTGGGATGCTGCCCGCCGTCGCCGTCGCCCGCATTGATGACTGGCACGGGAGAGACCTGGGCCGCGCGGCAGGCTCCGCCTTCTTCGTGATGGCGGATGACGATGACGTCGGAGTAGCTGCCGATGATGCGGATCGAGTCTTCGACCTGTTCTCCTTCCATTTCAGAAGAGAAAGCACGCGCCTGCTCGGTCGATAAAACTCGCCCTCCCAGCCTCTGCATGGCTGCTTCGAAGGAAAGGCGGGTGCGCGTGGAGGGTGCGTAGAAGAGCGTCGCCATGATGCGGTGCTGGTAGTCGAGCGAGCCACCACGCGCGACGATGCGCTCCATGCCACGCGATCGGTCGAACAATTCCATGAGTAGCGGAACCGTGAACTGCTGCGACTCGACCACGTGCTGGAGCTTCCTGCCTGGGCGAGCCTGGTTGGAAGCGACAACGGCAGTGATCGGTTCTGACATGGCTATCGCCCTCCTATGGGAAGTTCAAGCCGGAGATCCATGGCAAGATTCATGCTCTCGCGATCCGGAAAGATGTGGGTACCGGCTGATCCGAGTACGGCGTCGCTCAAATGATCGCAGGTGGTGATGATCGCTTCCTTGCCTCCATCATGCATGAAGCGCAACACGGATTCGATCTTCGGCCCCATGTTGCCGGGAGGGAAGTGTCCCTCTTGCTGATACTCGCGCAATTCGTCGGCGCAGACGTTGCGCAAGGGGTGCTGATCGGGGCGTTTGTAGTGGAGATAGACAAACTCGGCGTCGGTGGAAATGACGAACAGGTCGACTCCCAGCTGTGCGGCCAGCAAAGCGGAGGCACGATCCTTGTCGATGACAGCTTCCACGCCTTCGAGCGCTCCGTTCTTCCAGATAACTGGAATGCCACCGCCCCCGCAAGCGATGACGAGGACGTTGCGTTCGACCAGATCGCGGATGACTTCCAGTTCGACAATCTCGATCGGCTCCGGTGAGGGAACCACGCGACGATAGCCTCGGGAAGCATCCTCGACGATTTTCCAGCCGAACTGCCGCTGCCGCCTTTCAGCCTCGGCCTGCGAATAGAAGGGGCCAACCGGTTTCTCGGGATGCTCCATCGCAGGGTCGCTGCCGGAAACGACGGATTGAGTCAGAACGGTTGCGACCGGTACGTGCAGGCCGGCGAGCCTCAGTGCAGCTTCCAGAGACTGTTCGAGCAGGTATCCGATTTCACCCTGCGTGCATGCCCCGCAGACATCCAGAGGCTGCCCGGGAACCTCGCTGGCGCCGCGCTCGGAACGCAGCAACGCCGCGCCGACCTGGGGTCCGTTGCCGTGGGTTAGGACGATGCGATGTCCGGCGGCGCAGAGGCTGGCGATTTCGGCGGCGGTGCGACGAGCATTCGCCAGTTGCTCGGGAATGGTTCCTTTCTCACCGGCGCGGATGAGCGAGTTGCCGCCAACGGCGATCAGGATGGTCTTCATAATCAGCGGCGCCGGAACGAAAGCGCATGCAGCTTGCCAAACTCAACTCGCGCAATCCACCTCACTGCGCAGTCTCTGTTCTTAGACGTGCAGCGTCTCTTGCAACTCCACGAGACTGGGCAGTCGCACGAACTCGCCTCTCATCAATTCCAGCAAAATGGCCTTCTGCGCGTGCAAGCGATTCTCTGCCTGCTGGAAGACGAGGGATCGCGGCGAATCAATCACGTCGTTGGTCACCTCGTCTCCCCGGTGTGCGGGTAGGCAATGAAGGAAAATGGAATCGGGCTTGGCCTTGGAGAAGAGCTCCGCATTCACCTGGAACGGGCGGAAGATTTTGCTACGCTTCTCCGCTTCCGATTCGCAACCCATGCTGGCCCACACGTCGGCGTACACAACGTCAGCGTCCGCGACAGCTTCCACGGCGTCGTTGGTGACCGTGCAACTTCCGCCAGTCTCGCGGGCACGCCGGCACGCCCATTGCAGGGCTTCGGCTTTCGGTTCGTAACCGGGAGGCGTCGCCACCCACACATGCGCGCCAAGCTGTGCGCCCGCGAACATGAGCGAGTGGGCAACGTTGTTGCCATCCCCGACAAACGCCACCTTCAGTTTCTCGAGACTGCCCTTGGCCTCCCACATGGTGAGATAGTCCGCCATCGCCTGGCAGGGATGGCTGTAGTCGGTGAGCCCGTTAATGACGGGGATGGACGCGTATTGGGCCATCTGCTCGACGATTTCGTGGGCGAAGGTGCGAATCATGATGCCTTGCACCATGCGTTCGAGGTTCTTCGCGACGTCATAGACCGATTCGCGTTTCCCGAGATTGATTTCGGCGGGCGAGAGATAAATGGAGAAACCACCGAGCTGCTGGATGCCCACGTCGAACGTCACGCGCGTGCGCAGCGACGGCTTCTCGAAGATCATCGCCAGCGTTTCCCGCTTCAGCGAGTCGCGATAGGTCGTCGGATGCGTCTTCACCTGGCGAGCCAGAATCAGGAGGTAGAGAATTTCAGACGGCGAGAAATCTTTAATCGATAAAAAGTCTTTTCCCTTCATCGCTAAACTCCTGCGTGAGCGGGCTCGTGTTCGTGCACAAAATTGGCCAGGTAATCGGCCAGACTGGGCCGGGTGAGTTCCTCGACCGCATACGTGACCCGCAGGTTGGGGCGCTCGACTTTGATGGTGCGCGCCAGATCGATGGGCGTGGCGACGATGACCAGGTCGCAGGGTGTGCGGCGGATCGTCTCCTCCAGTTCGTGCCTCTGCATGTCGCTGTAGCCCATTGCCGGCAGGAGGCTGGTGAGATGCTGGTAGCGCTCGTAGGTGCCGCGAATCGATCCGACCGCGTAAGGCCGCGGATCGACCAGTTCGGAGGCTCCGCATTGGCGCGCCGCGACCACACCCGCGCCGTAGGGCATCTCGCCGTGAGTGAGCGTGGGCCCATCCTCAACTACGAGCACGCGCTTTCCGCGAACCAGTTCCGGATCCTTTACCGCAACCCGGCACGCCATCTCGCAAACGCTCGCGCGCGGATTGTTAAGCCGGATATTCTGACGGACGGTTTCGATGTCGTGCTGCTGCGCGGTATCAACCTTGTTGATCACGAGCACGTCGGCGCGGCGCAGGTTGACCTCGCCTGGATAGTAGGACAGTTCGTGGCCGGGACGATGGGGATCGACCACCACAATTTCGAGATCCGACTTGTAGAAGGGCGTGTCGTTGTTGCCGCCGTCCCAGAGAATCACATCGGCTTCCTTCTCGGCCTGGTGCAGAATCTTCTCGTAGTCCACGCCGGCATAAACCACCGTACCCTCGCAGATATGCGGTTCGTACTCTTCCCGCTCTTCGATCGTGCACTGCTGCAGATCGAGATCTTCGAGTGTGGCGAAGCGCTGAACGGCCTGCACCGCCAGGTCCCCATAGGGCATGGGATGGCGGATGACGACGGGCTTCCGACCGTGTTTGCGAAGCTCGGCCGCGACCAGCCGTGAGACCGGGCTCTTACCGCATCCGGTGCGAACGGCGCATACCGAAATGACCGGCACGCGGGATGCGATTTGGGAATGCTCAGGGCCGAGTAGCCAGAAATCGGCTCCCGCGGCACCCGCGCGAGAGGCAAGATGCATCAGGTTTTGATGAGAAATGTCGCTATAGGAGAACACCACCACGTCGACGGAGTAGTCCTCAATGAGGCTCTCGAGATCTTTCTCCTCGAATATCGGAATCCCCTCCGGATACAAGCGTCCCGCAAGCACGGCCGGGTAGCGCCTTCCGGCGATGTCTGGGATTTGGGTGGCAGTGAAAGCAACAACCTGGTAGTCGAGGTTTTGGCGAAAGAAAACATTGAAATTGTGGAAGTCTCGGCCCGCAGCTCCAAGAATAAGAACGGTTTTCATGATGGACCTCACCGCGCAGGGAGTTACTCTGCATCTTCTCGTTTTTGCGGGGATTTCCGCTGTGCCGGTAATCACGCGAGGGTGTGACTTGCGATATGTGAACGTCGTTGAAGGTTGCTGCAAGTTATTGAAACAGGCTTGGTTAGACGATAGGACACGAGCCAGACGCCAGGCGCTCGGCTCTAGCTAATGTGGGTACGTGCGGAAACTCCGAGGGTGCTTTCCCAATAGCGTTTATCCCTGGCCGAAAACGCTCGCCTTGAGGTAGAAGGCTTTCGAATCAAGGTTGGCGCCTCGTGGTGGATTCTCGTATGACCAGCTCAGGCTCCAGGGCGATTTCTCTTGGCTCGTCTCGACCGTTCTCGATGCGGTCGAGCAGAGTTTGAGCGGCGATCGTGCCCATGCGAGTGAGCGGTTGCCGGACGGTCGTTAGGCTGGGAGTGTTGTAGGCCGCGCCCTGAATGTCATCGAACCCGACAATGGAGACGTCTTGCGGCACGCGCAATCCCGCTTCCTGGAAAGCCCGTATAGCGCCAAGCGCCGAGATATCGTTGTAGGCAAACAGGGCTGTGAACGGCGCACGGCGCTCCAGCAGTTGCTTGGCGAAGGGATATCCGAGTTGCGGAGTGGCATCGTCGATATCGATCTGCACGGTAAGGTCCGGGTCGATTTCAATTTTCAGGTCTTTTGCGACCGCGCAAATCGCTTTCCACCGGTCTTCCGAATCCGAACTGAAGCTCGCGCCCTTCATGAATGCGATGCGTTTGTGTCCTAAGTCAACCAGATGCTGAAGCGCAACATAAGCCGCGTGATGATGATCCAGCACAATATTGGTGACTCCCGGAAAAGTTTTGTGACCCGCGACCGCCACCGTGGGAAGCGAGGGAGCCTCCCTGAGCTGCATATCAATCGTGATGAATCCTTCCACGCCGCGCTCCATGAGAATCTGCGCGTAGCGGTCGAGGAGTTCGGGATCGTGCCGGTGAACCACCGTGAGAAAGAAGAAATTCTTGGTGCGCAGGTATTGCTCGATGCCGCTGATAATCATCGACCCGTAAGCGTCGCCAATTTCTTCGACGATCAAGCCGATGGTGTAGGTGCGCTTCTTGCGGAGAGACTGCGCGAAGAAGTTCGGCCGGTAATTGAGTTCACGAGCGGCGGCGAGGATGCGATTCTTAGTGCGCTGCGGGATGGAGCGGGACGAAGGCGCATCATTGAGTACGGACGAGACCGTCCCCGGCGTCAATCCAACGTGATCCGCCACTCTTTTCAGAGTTATGGCGGTCGCGTGTTTCGGGCGTGGCTTTCGATCTTTCGCCATGGTGATGTGCGGTTATTGCACCTGAGCGGACAGCGAGGCAAATTGTATCCGGGATGCCGTTTTCGCGCCAGATCGGTGCGCTCGAATTGTACCGCACAAAATCGATTTTATATGGACAGGGTTGCGCCAACACTAAGGAACTAAGCGCCCACCCTCGGCTGTGGGCGTTAATGGGCCAGAGGCATGGCGGCTGCGTTAGGAGACGGCAGCGCGATCTTCTCGGTGATTCCCTTGCCCTCCACAATCGTGTAAAGGTAGTCGGCGGGAACATTCTGCAAAGACTCGACTGAGCCGTTGGGCCAGCGAATGGTGACCTCGTCCATTTTGACGTTCTTCTCCAGGCCGAAATGCTGTCGTAAATCAT
>QIAH01000060.1 GCA_003225465.1 Acidobacteriota bacterium
TTGCCGAGCGCGCTGCAGACGGACCCGCACGGATCCCGTTAAGGCCGATGAGCCGCGCCCACCGGCAACGCGCAGAAGGCTCCCTCGCTGAAGCCTTCGCCCTCGATACCGAACGCATGATCAAAGCGCGCCCGGTAATTTTCCCAGGCGATGGTCGCCGTGAGTTCCACCATCTGCGGCTCGTTAAATATCTCGCGCAGTTGCGCAAACAGCGCATCCGGCACTTCGACCGGAGTCCGCGTCATGAGCGTGGCATATTCGAGAACGAGTTTCTCCGTCGGCGAGAACAAACCACTCTCCTGATAATTGGGCAAGGCTGCGAGCTTTTCCGGGGTGATTCCGTTTTGTCTGCTGACCGCAGACCCGATGTCGATTCAAAAAGGACATCCAACCAGCGTCGCTACGCGCAAGCTCGCGAGGTCCTTGAGCGCAGTATCGACGCGGCGGCTTGAGAGCAGCGATTGCTCCATCTGGCCATAGCCCCACAAAATCTGTGGATGATGCGCCGTGACCTGCACCGGCATGACGACGCGTCCCAACTTGCGCTTGGTGAGTGCATACACGATCCGAGTCAATAGCCCGCCGAAGGTTCCCTGCTGAGACGGTTCCGCGCCCCGAATGCGCGCCATGTAAGGCACCTCCTGATGCTTTTGATGAAAGAGCGTTGCTCCAGGAAGCAGTCGAATTGCAAGTTCGCAGACATCGCGTCCGAGCAATGCATGAAAGGAAGATCCTTCGTGAATTTTATGTTTTATTGCATTTATCCCTGTGCCTCTGTGGTGAAAAGGCTTGTGCGGAGCTACAAAATCACCCGTTCATCCCCCACACGCCGTGTCACCCGCTCGCGGTCGAGATATTCGAGCAAAGGAATCGCGTACTTGCGGCTGACACCGGTGAGTTCCTTGAACTTGCCGACGTCGATCTTCGGCGATTTCGTTTTGTAGGCGGCAAGTTGTCCTCGCAACTGCTGCAACGCGGAGTGGTGAAACACCAATTCGTCGGAAATCTTGACCAGCACCTTGTCGCGCAAGAGCAACGTAACAATTTTCTGCGCCCGAGCTTTGTCGACCTTCAGACCGGCCAGCACGTTGTAGAGCGCCGGAACCTGGAGGCCCGCCGAGGAGAATGCCTGCTCGATTGTCTTTTTCGATTCGGCTTCTTCATCTTTCAAGACCACGCCGCGACCAGGGAGGCGGACGAGGTCGCCGGCGACTTCCAATTTTTTCTCACTAGTGAGGAGGTCAAGCATCGCCGCCAGTACCTCGGGCGGTGTTGCGACAGTCTCGCGCAGGTGCTCCTTGCTGATGCCAGCAACCAGGGGATTTTCTTTATGGAAGGCCGTAACGCCGCTGACAATTGATTCCCTCAGCACTTCCACCACTGCACCGTGCAAGTAGCGATCCCCTAGCTGCAATATCTGCCCCCGACGGATGGACTCGGCTAAGTGACGCCGAATCGATGTGGGTAGCCAGCCCGTCTCCGCCACCAGTTGAGGTACGGTCAATCCCTGGTTGGATTGCCTTGCAATCCGCCCTTCTGTGATCCTCTCAGGCGTTCCCTCGTCGAGCATCTTGAGGAAATACCCCTTCTTCGAGCGGAGTGGCGGAGTCGCATCGAGCACGACTCCTCCACCGATTGTCACCACCGGCGAGAACTGCCGCACGATGAAGCGGTCGCCCGGAAGAAGCAGCGTCCGCTCGTCCATCCGCAATTGCGCATACGCGTTCTCGCCCGGCTTGATGGCCTTCTCGCCGTAAAGCGCGACCTCGGCAACCATTTCCGAGGTGTAGGCGTGCAGGTGCACGCGGGCGCGATCCTTGAGCGGCTTGGCGGAAGATAGAAGGGAAAGCGAAACATCGGCTCGCTCAGTCGCTCGGAAGGTATCGGGAGGCGCCAGCATCATCCCGCGCGCCAGATCCTCGACCGCGACCCCGGCGAGATTCAACGCCGTGCGCTGACCGGCAAGGGCCTGTTCGGCGGGCTCGCCGTGTACCTGCACGCCGCGCACGCGCACCCTCTTGCCGCCTGGAAAAACTTCCAACTCATCTTCCCTGCGGATCGTACCCGCAACCAGCGTGCCCGTGACCACCGTCCCGAAGCCCTTCATCGTGAACACGCGATCGATGGGCAGCCGCGCGAGCGCATTCGAGTCTTTGGCGGGAACCTCGGCAGCAACTTTGACCAGCGCCTGCTTCAGCTCGGGGAGGCCCGCGCCCGTGAGCGAGCTTACCGCGACGATCGGCGAATGGGTGGGATCGAGGAAGGATCCTCGCAGGAATTCTTCGACTTCCAGGCGGACAACGTCGAGCGTTTCGGCATCGACAGCATCCGACTTCGTTAATACCGTGATGCCGTGGCGGACCGCGAGCAGCCGGCAGATGTCGAAGTGCTCGCGTGTCTGCGGCTTGATGGACTCATCGGCGGCAATCACCAGCAGCACCAGATCGATGCCCCCCACGCCCGCCAGCATGTTCCGCACGAAGCGCTCGTGGCCCGGGACATCGACAAAACCAAGACGCAACACCTCGCCGTTCGGCCCGGGCAGTTCCAGATGCGCGAAGCCGATGTCGATGGTGATCCCGCGGCGCTTCTCCTCTTCGAGACGATCGGCATCGATGCCAGTGAGAGCCTTCACCAGCGCAGTCTTGCCGTGATCGATGTGTCCCGCGGTGCCGACAATAACGGATTTCATGGACGCACCAGTATAGGTGCGCGTAGGGGCAGACGCCCACGTCTGCCGGGCGGAGCGAAGCTCCGCTCTTTGGCAGCGATGCAACAACCGCAAAAATGCATAACGAGTTCGCCGATTTGAGGGCTCAGCCGACAGGCAAAACCCGCCGGGCTGGCGCCCGGCCACCCAGACGAGGGGGTCTGGGCCTACGTAATTCGCGTAGGAGTTGTAGGCGAAGTCGGGCGTTAGCCCTTCACAACCTTTTCAATGGCCGCGCGCAGTTCGTCGTACTGGACGGCCCCTGGATGGTAATACGCGATCTTTCCCGCGCGGTCGACCAACACCAGCGTCGGGGTCGTGCTGGAGCCGTACACGTTGAAATTCTCTTTGCTCACCGGGACCGAAATACCCTGCAGCCCGGAATAGTACTGCTGCCAGACGCTGTTGATGTAGGCAAGCTCGGCCTGGGGAGTTGCGTCTTCGCCGCGGGCCGCATATCCGTAGCGTTTTGTGGGCGCGATGATGGTCAGGTCCTTGAACTCGGAACGCAAGCGCGCCAGGATCGGACCCTCGCCCTTGCAGTCGACGCACCAGTGCGCCCAGAAGAACAGCAGCAGCGGCGTTCCCTTCAGCTGTGTTAGCGAAGCTGGGCGCGATCCCAGGTATTCTCCCGACTTCAATGCGGGAGCCGGCTGTCCCACGAAGGTGAGCAAGTTCAAATTTTTGTGAATCCGCGCCCCAATCGAGGTGTTCCCGTAAGTCTGCAGCGACCGGCGCAAGAGCGCGATGCCTTGCGTCTTCTGCCCTCGTCCAGCCAGCGAGAGCGCCTCCACCTCCAACGCAGCCCCAACGGCCGTCGAAAGATGTGGATCGGAATCCACGGAATGGCCTTTGAGCAGCGCCGCGGCCGAATCCAGGGTTTGTTTTGCGTAACTATCAGCCTGGGAGTACTGCTCTGTTTCGAGAGCGGCGCGTCCCATCCAGGAAAGCGCTTCCACATACTCCGGCGTCACCCCAAGCTTTGCCTTGTAGGCATTGAGCTCCGACTCTGCAGAATTGAAATTCTTTTGCGAGAGCGAGAGGCGAACATCCTCCACAATGCCGGCCCAGGCTGTGGAAGCTAGGAGAACGAACAGAAGGGCAGCGAACTTACGAGGCATGTTTTCAATGATGAACAAGATCACAGAAAGTCGCAAGCAGGGAGCGACGAAGCTGGACGGTACTAAACTGACGGGGAAAGTCGGGAGCCGGGGATGCCTGTCCGAACCCTTGAAAAACCGCTAGAGCCTGAGTGCTAGAGCCTTTCATTACAAAGGGCAGCCTCTCGGCTGCCCCCTGATTCAATTTTTAGCCTGCGAAAGTGGTTAGACCGCCTTCACGTTCTCAGCTTGCCAGCCCTTGGGGCCTTTGACCACATCGAACTGTACTTGCTGACCTTCCTGGAGGCTGCGGAACCCACCGGCCTGAATCGCGGAGAAATGTACGAATACGTCTTCCCCGTTCTGGCGGCTAATGAATCCATAACCCTTGGCGTCGTTGAACCACTTTACTGTTCCTGTTTCCATGGTGTTGCTTTGTTTCCTTTATCTTGAATGTTGCGCTGAATGTTCGCAGGACTGTTGCAGGCAGGTCACGCCGGTAAGCGGAGAAACTGCAGAGTGCATAGAACCGCAAAGATCAAACGCACTTCTATTTTACGTTATATCCCTTAGAAATAGCTAATCGTTCGCCCAGCAGATACTAACTACCATGTTTTCAAGTGCTTAAGTTCAATACCTTCGTGAGCGAAACGGCTCAGGGATTTCTCCGATACGCTCCCAGCTACTCTTTCTTCATCGTATCGATAAGCTGAAAAAGCTGGTTGCGGTCCACAACTTCCACGAACGGCGTGCCCGTATGTTTGTTGCTGACTACATATAGCGTCGGGGTATGTTGCAGATTCAGCTGGTTACCCGCCGCACGATCCGCTTCGATGAGCCTGGCGAACTTACCATCGGGGTCGACCACGAAAGGCAGATCGATTTTGTGCGCTGCCGCAAACTTCTCCGCAAACGGGCGCAGCGTCTCTTTCGTGATCTCAATCTGATGTTTGAAGACGGTGTCCCGAAACTCGTTCCCCATGGCTTTCGAGCGGGTATCGAAGTAGCGCGCCAGGATGGCCGCGTCGTAGGCCCAGGGATGCATCGGCAGCGGGAAATCATGCCGCACCACGGGGATCTTGTAAGTCCGCGCGGCTTCCTCAACCAACGGCGCCGCCCGCGCGCAGTCAGGACACTCCAGATCCTCAAAGATAACGATGGCGACAGAAGCGCCTTTGGGCGGCCGCAGGGCCGGGTTCACATCCTGTGCGACCGAGGCACCCGCAGAGAGCAGGATGCAAAGAACCAACAGACCAAACGTCTTGTTCATAAAATTAATTGGATGCGGGGGATCCCGAAAGCCGCT
>QIAH01000329.1 GCA_003225465.1 Acidobacteriota bacterium
ATAGTTCCAGGTCAGAACGCTGCGCTGCCCAAGAGCAGCCGAGGCGCCGACGATTAGCAGGACAGAGCCGAACAGCTCCTTAGTACGAGACCGCATGGGAGCTCCCTGATGACTCTTCAGAACAATGACCGGGAACGGGCGTTCAGACTCATTTATCGCGGCCCTCGGTATTTTCTCTTCTCTTGCGATCGCAGCCTGCAAGTGCTCCCCAATTGGAGGCTGCGAAATCAACGCCAAGGAGAACAGGGCTTGAGCGACATCATCGTGCACGGGACGAGTCTATTCCTGCGGGGGATGCGATTTCTAGCCGATTTCGGACACGGTGCTTCGTGCATCGCATTCAGATGCGCCCGCGCAAGAAAATTCGCACCTCGCAAAGGACGCGAGGTTGGAATGGGACACCCGCACCTTCAAGGACGCGCCGCGCTTCCAAGAGAGATCGCGGAACAGTTGACGGGTTTTGGTTTTTACGGGTGCCGTTGATTGTTCGGCACCAGCACGCCACCTTCGATCCTGGGGATCCCGAAATGTCCGCCGAGGTGGGAAAGGTCCAGCGGGCTGATGGAGCCAGAGACTACAAAGAAATCAACCTCGTTCGCCCGGGCCAGCAGGATGACTACATTGCTGATCGCGTTATTTTCAAAGCGAACCCAGAGATCGGTGACTCCCGGGCCCCCATCCTTGGGATGGTTATTCATCAACTGCTTCCAGCCTGCGGAATGGTACTCCTCTTTTACTGAGCTGAGAGCTCCCGGATCATACTGCCAAGGTTCCACGAAATGGTACCGGTGGACCGAGACGCCACTCACGCCGGCGATAACGCGGCGAAGATCTTCGTTGTCTGCATCGAGTTTAGAGGCAAAGACCAGCATGGAGTGGTCAAGCGTGAACTCGGTTTTCGAGGACGCGATTTGCCGCAGCGCTTCAATGCCCTGAGGGAGCCAGTCGGTCGGCTGCTGGGCGTGCGACATCGTGGTTGTCAATCCGGCCAGGACGATTGCCAGAAAAAAGCGGGACAGCTTCATAGAGAGGGCCTCGACAAATCAGGAGGTATGTTCGAACGCAGGACTACGAGCACCTTGGCGAATAAAACCCCGGGGTCGGATCTTAGTTGCGGAAAAAAGCACCTCCTCAGTTCGTCATTGATTGCAGCGTCGGCCTGCGCTAGGCTTTTATTGCTCTCGCGATTCTCCCTTCCTTCGTCCTTTCCACATCCAAATTCCAGGCAGGTGCTGCATTGTGTGTTCAAGATCAGGTGGTCTGGGCGAGATACCCACAACATATGGGGTTTTATGTCTTGACCCGCGTAGTAGATCGCCGTTACAGTAGCTGCAATCCGTGCTTCCCCGTTTGCTTGCCGGGGAGGTTTACGTCTGGGCGGCTGGGATAAGGCATCTGATTGGTAAACAGGGCCAACCGGCGCGTCCAGCCAGCCAGATTCGTCGAAAGCGCGCGCCAGCCAGCGCAGCCAGTCAGCGCAGAAAGATCGGTCCGTCATCGCGGGGGTTGTCCGCAATGATGGAGCGTTGAAGGAGTCTAAGTGCTCAAACTGAAAAAGCTCCAAATTCTAGGGTTCAAGTCTTTCTGTGACCGCACCGAGCTGAAGTTTCCGGGCGACGGCGTGGCGGCGATCATCGGCCCCAATGGGTGCGGCAAGTCGAATATTGCGGATGCGATTTCCTGGGTGCTGGGCGAGCAGTCGGCGAAGACGCTGCGCGGCTCGCGCATGGAGGATGTGATCTTCTCGGGCACACGTGATCGCCAGCCTACTGGAATGGCGGAGGTGTCGCTGACGCTGATCGATCCGCAGGAATACGACGGGCCGGATAAGAACGAACCTACGGAAATCGAAGTGCGGGATGAATTGCCTGGCGAGGATTGGGATGAAGCGGAACTGCGTGCCCGGGCGGCCGAGGAGACGGTTCAGGCGGTGGAGGAAGCGCAGCCGGGCAAGGTAGAGGAAGTGGCGGCGGATGCTGGCGCAGGCCCCGCGGTGACGGAATCATCCAATGCAGAGGTGGCCGATTCGGGAACGCCGACGGGCGGGGACGCCCGTCTCTCCACAAACGAAGGCGAGGCGGCAGCGGCAGTTGTGGCTGGACCTCCGGCTGTGGTTCTGAAGATTCGCCGGCGCAAATTCAACCAGCAACCTTTCCATGGCGGCGAGATCGTGGTCACGCGGCGGCTGTTTCGCTCGGGGGATAGCGAGTACTTACTCAATGGCAAGTTGTGCCGTCTGCGCGACATTCAGGAATTGTTCATGGGAACGGGCCTGGGGCCGGAGTCGTATGCGCTGATCGAGCAAGGACGCATCGGGCAGATTCTCTCCAGCCGTCCGACGGATCGCCGCGCCATTATTGAAGAAGCGGCCGGGATCACGAAGTTCAAAACGAAGAAGCGGCTGGCGGAAGCACGTCTGGAAGACGCCAAGCTCAACCTGAACCGCGTGAATGACATTTTTGAGGAAGTCACGCGGCAGATGAACTCGCTGAAGCGGCAGGCCTCCAAAGCCGAGCGCTATGCCAAGCTGCGCGACGAGATGCGCGCCAAGCTGCGCGTGGTGCTGGCCAGCAAGTTCACGCAGCTGGATGTGGAGAGCGCCGAAATTGATGCTCAGCTGAACACACTTGCAGAAGAAATGCAGCAGCACACCGAAATGGTGCAGCAACTCGAGAGCGAGAACGGGGAACGCACGCAGCGGGGTTATGCGATCGATGGAGAGCTGCGGCAAAACCGCGACCGCCTGAACCAGGTTGCCCTGGAGATCGACCGCGGACATGCGCGGCGCCGTACGAACGAAGAGCGCTGCGCGGAACTGGTGGCGCGCGCGGCTTCGTCCGACGCAGAACTGGGTCAGGCCGGCGCTCGTCTGGCGTCTCTGGAACAGGAACTGGCGTCGAACCAGCACGTTCTGGAATCGGCGGCAGCGGATCTTGCCGCTGCGCAACACGAACTTGCGCTTTGCCAGCAGGAGACGAGCGCGGCCACCACGGATCTGACTGCTCTCGAGCGCGAAATTGAGGCTGGCCGCGCTTCCATCATAGAAGTGGTCGCGGCGGCTTCTCAGTTGCGCAACCAGTTCACGCAGGCAGAGGAACGCCTGGCGGCGGTGGATCGCGAGACGCAGCGTTTGCAGAACGAAATCTCGGCGGCGAATTCTCAGGTCGAGGCTTTCGGTGGACAGCGCGGGCAATTGGCGCTGGAGTTTGAAACCGTTTCGCAGCGGGTAAGCGGACTGAGCGCTGAAATCGCGCACCTACGGCAGACACTCGAAACAAAGCGCCAGCAGGAGAACGAAGCGAAGCGTCAACTGGATGGCTTACGGGGCGAGTTCGCTTCGGCGTTGGGCAAGAAGGGATCGCTCGAAGCGGTCATTGCGGAACATGGCTACTCCACGGAATCGGTCCGGCGCCTCTTCCAGTCGGGATCGCTGCAAGGTGGGTTCGCTCCGGTGGGCGTGCTGGCGGATTTTCTGGAAGTGGAGCCTCAGCACGAGCGCGTGGTGGAAGACTTTCTGCGCGACGAACTCAATTACATCGTGGTGAAATCGTGGGATGCGGCCGATGAAGGTTTGCGTCTGCTGCGCAGTGACGTGGATGGCCGCGCGACCTTCCTGGTGCATCCGGAAGATTCACAGGCAAAGTTTTCCTTCCTAGTGGACGAGACCGCGCGTGGAGTTCCGCCTGCCCCGATTCTGCCTTTGAAAAACACGATCCGGGTACTCGACGGCTTCGGGAAGTCGCTGGAAGTGATTCTCCCCAAGTTGCGCGACGGCTACATTGTGCCTGACGCCGGCCTGGGCCGCGAACTGGCGCTGGAAAATCCGGACGCGTTCTTCCTATCGCAAACGGGCGAGTGCTTCCACAATGTGACGGTCACCGGCGGCAAGCAGCGCGCTGAAGGCCCACTCTCCATGAAGCGCGAACTGCGCGAGGTGCTGCGGACGCTCGAAGACCTGGAGCGCGCGCTGCGCGACGGCGAAGCCCGGGTCATGATGCTGGGCCGGGAAATCAAGGAACTTACTTCCCTGCTCGATCGCCTCGAAGGAGAAAAGCGCGAAGCTGAAAAGCAGGCCATGACTTCGGGACATATGCTGCAGCAGCTCGATGCGGAGATGGGACGGGTCGGTGAGCGCCTTAGCGTAAGCCGTTCGGAGCTTGACCGCCTGGCCATGGAACGCGCCGACCAGCAAGCCGTTCTTGCCGCCCGCAGCAGCGACATCGCGGTGGCCGAGGACAGGCGCTCCGAGATCGAGCGACAGGTCGCGGTTGCACAGGAAAGAATGATTTCCGTGAAAGAACGGCGCGACCTGGCGGCGCAAAACACGTCCCACCACGTCGGCCGGGTTGCGGGCCTCGAAGAGCGTCATCGCTCCGCGACGGCGGTGCTCGACCGGATCCAGTCGCTGGTGAGCGAAATGCGCGAGCGTGTACACGTGCTGCGCACGCAGATCGACGCATCGGCTGCTGAAAAGGTGCAACGCGAAAACGAGAACCAATTGCTGGCGGATCAACTCGTCGAGTTCGATGCGGAAAAGAATGCAGGTGAAGCCCGGGAAGGTCTGCTGCAATTCGAGTCCGAACAAGTCCGTGCGCGGCTATCAGAGATCGATGAGGCCATGCGGGCGGCTCGCCAGGTGCTTGACCAGGCGCGCGATCGCCGCGGGGAACTGGCCGCGATTGCCGCCAAGCTTCAGTCCGATGCGCAATACATGGCGGAGTCCTGCCTGAACGATCTGGGCGTGCAGCGTCACGAATTGATGGCCGACACGACCATTCCGATTGTCGGCGGCGAGCAGCTTGCCATGGAAGACCAGGCGTACCGCGAGATGCGGACGCGCCTCGACAACATGGGCCCCGTCAACATGATGGCGCTCGAGGAGTACAAGGAAACGGCGGAGCGGCATCAATTCCTCGAAACCCAGCGGCAGGACCTGCTCGACTCCATCCAGAACACGATCGCGACGATCAAGGAGATCGACACGGTTTCGCGCCAGAAGTTCGAAGAGGCGTTCCACAAGATCAACGAGAACTTCCAGCTCACCTTCCGCAAGCTGTTCGGCGGCGGTCACGCCTTCATGCGGCTCACGGACGAGGAAAACAGCGCGGAGAGCGGTATCGATGTGGTGGCTTCGCCGCCGGGGAAAAAACTTCAGAGCGTGCTGTTGCTCTCTGGAGGCGAGAAGGCTCTTACCGCGCTCTCGTTGCTGGTGGGAATCTTCCAGTACGCTCCCAGCCCGTTCTGCATTCTGGACGAGGTGGATGCTCCCCTGGACGAGGCCAACATTGGCCGCTTCACCGAACTGGTGAAGGAGATGAGCGTACAGACCCAGTTCGTACTCATCACGCACAGCAAGAAGACGATGAGCATCGCGCCGGTACTGTACGGAGTGACCATGCAGGAACCGGGCGTGTCGAAACTTGTGTCGGTGCGCTTCGGAGCGAGTGCGTAAAATTCTTGCGCAAGTAAAAAGTAGCGCCGTCCCGGCGGCTGTCGGGTGGGCGTCACGCCCGCCACTTTTGCCGGCAAGATGCCGGCGCTACAAAATTGAGTCCCGGATATCCACGCTCGTCCTCAGCTTTTCCACATAGACGACTCCCCCAAATCCCGTATCTGGCGGGCGTTCTCGCCGCATGCGAAAGGTGTCAACGTTTTTTCGGTCAAGGGGATGGGAGCGTCACAATGAGCTATGACGTAAATCGTTGACAAATATTTATGGGCAGCTAGAATACGCCACGTTTTTTGCCTGTAAAATTTTATCCATGAGCCCATCCGTACTTGAATCCGTTCTGCTGCGTACCGAATTCCAAGATCTCCGACTTCATGCTAGCGGGAAGGTCCGCGACGTATATCGGCTGGATAGTGACCGCCTCCTGTTTGTAGCCACGGACCGAATCTCCGCATTTGATTACATTCTCGCGACTGGTATCCCGCACAAGGGAAAGGTACTGAACCAGATTTCGCTTTTCTGGTTCGACTTTCTGAAAGATATCGTGCCCAACCATCTGATCACCGCCGACGTGAGGCAGTATCCGGCGGAGATCCAGAAATATGCGGACCAGCTTCGTGGGCGCTCCATGGTGGTCATGAGCGCTGATATGGTGCCGGTGGAGTGCGTAGTGCGAGGCTACATCTCCGGATCCGCCTGGAAAGAGTACAAAGCCACAGGCAAGGTGTGTGGAATCGAACTGGCCAAAGGTCTGCGCGAATCAGACCAACTTCCAGAACCGATCTTCACGCCCTCCACCAAGGCGACCACCGGTCATGACGAGAACATCCCGTTCTCAGAGATGGTTCGGCTGGTGGGTGCGGAGGTTGCCGAGGAACTGCGTGATCTGACCCTGAAGGTTTACAAGAAAGCAGCGGATTACGCGCGCAAGCGCGGCATCATCATCGCCGATACCAAATTTGAATTTGGCCGGACGGCGCGGGGGATGACGCTGGCGGACGAGGTGCTCACGCCCGACTCATCGCGCTTCTGGCCGGCTGACAAGTACCAACCCGGGCGTGCCCAGGATTCTTACGACAAGCAGTACGTCCGGGATTACCTGGAGGAGATTCACTGGAACAAACAACCGCCGGCGCCAGCGCTGCCGGCGGAAGTGGCACGCAAGACCAGTGACAAGTATCTGGAGGCGTATCAACAACTGACGGGACGCACGCTGGATGTGTAAGCGACTCGGGCTCGGCGAGAGCGGTCCATGAACATCGCCGACTGGGCGATCCTGGGAGTGGTGTTGGTGTCTACGTTGGTAGCGGCGTCCGAGGGATTTTTTCACCAGGCATTTGGAATCGCAGGCCTGATCGTGGGCTACCTGTTGGCCGCCTGGCAGTACCACCGCCTGGCGGACCGGTTTGAACCCCATCTGAAGTCGCCATGGCTGGGTGAGATCGCCGCTTTCGTCATTATTTTTATCGCGGTCGTGATCGTGGCGGGCATTGCTGGCCGCATTGTCCGCTGGGCCATGAAGGAAGCGGGGCTGAGCCTGTTTGACCGTCTGCTCGGAGCATTGCTGGGAATGGTGAAAGGCTCTTTGTTCGTGTCGATCATCCTCATGGGCATGACGGCATTCGCGCCAACCTCGAAATGGTTGGACGGTTCGGAGCTCGCGCCTTATTTCCTGGTCGTGGGAAGGGCGGCTATTTGGGTAGCGCCCGCCCAATTGCGCGCAAGATTTTATGAAGGGCTGGACATGGTACGCCGAGCACATATGCCGGCGGTTCCTGAGCTGGCTCCCAAGGCCTCACAGTAAGAAGGCCGCTGCAAGATTGACTACTGACGCTTTGTTTGCCAGAGAAAGAGAGAGCCCGTGAAAGATCAACTCGAAGCGCTGATTATGCAGATGTACAAGAGCAACATCCTCTACTCAGAGGCTGTGCGCGAATTCAAGAAGCGCTTTATCCTGACCGTGCTTCAGGAAAACAAAGGCAACCAGTGCCGCGCAGCGCGCGAGCTGGGCATGCACCGCAATACTCTCAGCCGAACCCTCAGCGAATTGAAGATCGACGTGCGCCAGTTGCGCGATGGCGTGAAGCGTCCGCCGCGCAGCGCGCGTCCGGTGACGATGGAGAAGAAGGCAGTGCGGTAAACAGAATCTGAGAAATCATTGAAGTGGGACTGCTGTCTCATTGACCGCGCCTAAAGGCGGTTTGAGTCTCTACGCTTTACGGCACGCCTGAAGGCGTGCCCCGATACGACCAAATGCAACAGCGGCAAAAGCAACAGCCCCGGCTCCTCTGTGTCCTCTGCGGCCGTTCTCGGCGTTCCCTCCGTTTTAAGATTTTGCCACCTTCCAGGGTCTTCCCGAAAAGACCGGAGCGCTCGTAGGTTTTCTTTGCGTCTTTCGCGATCTCTTTGCGCGCTTCGCGCTTTAAGACTTTGCTCTTATAAAGCAGTTTCTGAACACATCTCCCAATTCTTATGGAGCAAAAAAGAAGGCAGCCGTGGAAGGCTGCCTTTTGCTGTCCCGAGTTCAAGGGCGCTCTACTGAGCGGGCTTTTTGCGCGGAGCTGGCTTCTTTGTTCCCGGAGGCGCTTTGGCAGTGAGGATAGCTCCATCTTTCATCGTCATCATGAAAGGCTTTGGCTCATAGGAAACTGGTGTGCCCTGGAACTGGAAATCCGCTCCTTCCTTGGGCATGAGCCTCGCCGGGATCGCGGCTGTCATGGTGAGGTCGATATCGGGCCGCTTGGCATCGATATCGTCTGAGCTGCCCGCGAGTTTCAAGTTGGTGGGCGAAGTAATGGAGATAACCTGGGCGGCCATCTGCAAGGGCTTATCCTTGAGAACACTCCAAACCTTCTCGACGTCCTCAGGCTTCCCTTCCGACAGCACCAGTTCCCACTCGGCGAAGCTCATCTCTTCCACCTTCTTGGTCTTCACGAGGTCAGCGGCTTGCTCGGCCGGAGTCGGCGGAACATACTGCGTGATGGTGAAGCCAGCCGGCGGAAGCCCGTTGGTGGAAGCTTTGGCTTGCGCCATGATATCGGTCCAGCCCTGATCGGAACCATGATACTTGGTGTACTGCGACTTGCCGTACTTCTCGATCTGCGGCTGCATCTGAGCAGGGGCAAGGCCCGCAGCACGCGCGGCAAACCACGAACCGTTCACCACGTCCGGAGGGTTCGACTGCAGGTAGGCCAGCGCCAATGGGTACACGATGCTGAAGTCGGTAGGGCTGACCTCAACGGCGGCGCGCAGTGATTTCGTGGCGGTGGGATAGTCCTTCTTCTGGAGAGCCGCCACGCCGATCGCCGCGTTGAAGATGCCGCTCATCTGCTTCTTCAGGTTCTCGTACTCCTGCGGCTGCATTCCGTCCGGCTTGTTGAAGTTCTGCAGCGCGGTCAAACCTTTTTGGCCGTACTGTTCGGCGTCAGCGAGGTTCTGCTGCGGATTTTGTCCCCCCTGTGCCTGGATGCGCTTGCTGTAAGCGAGCAGCGCGAGGGCGCGAACGTTGTTGGGGTTCACGGCGAGCAGTCGCTGGGCGGCGTCGCCCATTTTCACCGGATCGCCCTTCTGCTGGTAGGTCCCCATCAGGATCTCAAGCGCGTCTTCTTTCATGACGCTGTTGGGATACTGAGTGAGGAACGCTTCGAGGCCGCTGATCTTGGCGGCGGGATCGGCCTGTTGGACCGCACCCACGTACGCGTTATATTCCGCGGGGTCCTTGATTTCCTTCTTCTGGGGTGCGGGCTGGCCCGGCGGTTGTGCTTGCGGCTGCGCCGCCGGGGTTTGGGGCGCGGCCGGTTGCGCCTGTGGCTGCGCGGGATTCTGAGCGACCGCGACGACAGCACATCCAAGCACAATCGTGACAAGAATCTTGTTCATTCGTATGGCTCCTTGAGTTCTCGGGAAAATCAGCGACGTCATCCTGCTCAAGCCAGCAGTCCCAACTCGCAAGAACCCGGCTCGTGTGCCCTGCCACAGGACTCCGGAAGTGCCTATGCTTCTCCTGTAAGGTAAAGGGAGCCAAGGCGCGATTTCCGGTGTGCGGATTATAAGGACCTGTTCCTCATTAAGGCAAGCTGCTAACGATCCGGGCCCACCTTAGTTGTTAAGATGCAAGGATCGCCTGCAGTGGATGTTTGGCAAGAGGCGCAAGACTTCTTGGGAAAGGGGCAACTCGATGGCTGGCAAGGCAAGCGCCCTGGAGGGGCAAGTGGCAGTCGTCACTGGCGCGGGACGCGGCATTGGGGCCGCGATCGCCCGCAAGCTGGGAACTATGGGAGCTGCGGTGCTGGTATCCGGACGGACCCCGGCGCCTCTCGATCAGACTGTCCGAACGATTGTCGAGGCCGGGCACCGAGCTGAGGCGGTTACCTGCGATGTGACGGCCCAGCAATCGGTAAACGCCTTGGCCGAGCAGGTGGAGAAGAAGTTCGGGCGGGTAGATATCCTGGTGAACAATGCCGGGATCGGCGGGTTCTCGACTCCTCTGCACCAGCTTCCGGTCGAAGACTGGGACCGCATCCTCAATACGAATCTGCGGGGAGTCTTTTACATGATCCACGCACTGGCTCCGCTCATGATCAAGGGCAAGAGTGGACACATCATCAACATCTCGTCGTTGGCGGGAAAGAATGCTCTGCCGAATGGCGCCGCGTATGCGGCCTCAAAGTGGGGACTGAACGGATTGAGCTATTCCGTAGCGGAAGAGCTGCGCAGCCACAATATCCGCGTGGCAGTGATCTGTCCGGGATCGACGAACACCGAGCTTTCGCCGCACGAAGGCAAGAGTGCCTCGCGCATGCTGCAGCCTGATGATGTAGCCCACGTTGTCGAGATGCTGGTGACCCAGGCGCCGCAGTCGTTTGCGAGCGAAGTCTTGCTGCGGCCGACCCTGAAACCTTAGACGCGAACGTTTCCCTAGTCTTTGAAGAGATTGTCGAATGCCTGGCGCGCGCTTGTGGGCTTGGCAGCGGCGGGGGTGGTGGTTTCCTTTTCGGTGGTCACGCGAATCGAGTAAAACGTGCACTGGTTCTTGACGTCCTTGCGCGGGATCCGCTCGGGCACGGGCTGCATGCATTCGAACCGGCTGGAAGGATCGAAATAGGTGCACTGCTTGCAGGAATGAAGCTCGAAGCCGCACTTCGGACATTTCTCAGGAACTTCGCCGGTTGAGGGCAGCAGAGTACCGCATTGAGAACAGCGCGAGACCGTGCGTTTTGCTGCCATCTGCAGTGGGCGCGGACCGAAGGTATCTTTCTTCGCCGGTCGATCTCCGGACCTCTCGCCCGACTTTTGCGGCTTGTCACCGCTGTCCTGGTATCCGTGTTGCCGGTATTTGCGATCGGACAAAGCTGATCTCCCTCTTCCCGGGTTGACATTGTCTCGCTACTTGCCCCTGACCACAAGGGCACCTTCGAGGAATCCAACTGCGCTTGTGAAAGCTTCGCGTAGGGGCAGACGCCCCCGTCTGCCCAGCCGAGCGAAGCTCGGCTTCGGGAGCGGTATCATATTGGATGACAACAGACGGAAGTTATGACTAGTTGCCAATTGGGGCCGGCTCTCTCGACGCAAGCTGCCGCCGGGCTGGCGCCCGGCCGCCCAGACGAAGGCATCTCCACCCCATCAAACCAAAAACGGGCTTGATGGGGACCCCGGCGTCTAGGCCTACGTGCGCATGGGGTCGACTTCAGACGAGTCGTTAAGCTGGCCAAATGATGCGCGGCTTTAAACCCCAGACAGCCGGCTTGCTTGATTTTCTGCGGCGCGGAGCGCATTTCCGTCCGCGAATTGTGTTTCCCGGAAGCGGGTGCTAACATTCGAGTAACGGGATAGAAGGCAGGAGGAAGATCATGTCCGACAGCAACAACAACAGTTTCCTCTGGTTTTTAGCGGGTTTGGGCGTGGGTGCCATGGCTGGCGTGCTCTATGCTCCGCGCTCCGGGAATGAGACGCGCGACGCGCTTCGCTCGAAGGCAGAAGAAGGTCGTGAGTTTGTGCGCGATCGGGCCCGCGACGCGCGCTCGCAGGCAAATGACTGGGTCGATCGCGGCCGCGAAGTTCTGAATCAGCAGAAGGACCAGTTCCGCGCCGCCTATGACGCCGGGCGGCAGGCATACCACGAAGCGACCGCCGAAGACAGCACTGCCAAGAACCTGTAACTGTCAAGCTCCGCGAAGTCGGACGGGGCAGCACCGGCGGCGGGGTCAATCTTATGGACAAACTCGTACCGCTGTTCATCATCTTCACAGCCGTGGCCGTGATAATTCAGGCTGGCATTTTGGTGGCGCTGTTTGTCGTCGTGCGGAAAACCAGCGGTCGCGTTGAGAAGCTCGCGTCCGAGGTAAACACCAAAGCTTTGCCCCTGATCGAAACAACCCAAACCTTGCTGGTTGAGGTGAAACCCAGAGTCATCGATATCGTAGCCAACGCGGAGGAATCCGCCCGGATCGCGCGCGCACAAATGGAGCGACTGGACGCGACCGTCAGCGATATCGTGGACCGCACTCGCTTGCAGGTCATTCGCGCCGATGAATTGGTGAATCGCACCATGGACCGCGTAGAGGAAACGACCGACTTGGTCCACCGCACGGTGGTGTCGCCGATCCGTCGCCTATCCGGGCTGGTTCAGGGGCTGAGTGCGGGACTGGAATTTTTCCTTGGCCGGAAACGGCGGCAGCCGCGCGACGGCATGGGCGTGCCCCAGGACGAATTGTTCATCTGAGAGCTCTTCCTCTGAGAAGGGCGGCTGATCAGGAAATCCAACCACCACCCACGACTACATCTCCATCGTAGAAAACCGCTGCCTGTCCTGGAGTGACTGCCCTCTGCGGCTCATCGAACGTCACCCGCAGTTTGTTGTCTTCGGACTTCTCCAATAGAGCAGCCGCTCCTTCGTGGCGATGGCGGATCTTGACGGTAACCCGCGTCGGCTCGACGACGTCCTCCACGGCAATCAGGTTGACACGGCGCGCAAGGAGAGTGCGGGTGTAGAGTTCCTCATTGCTGCCGACAACCACCTGCCCGGAGTCTCCCTTGATCTGGATCACGTAGAGCGGAGATCCGGTCGCTATGCCCAAGCCCTTGCGCTGACCCACGGTAAAGTTGTGAATGCCGCTGTGCTCGCCGATCACCTGCCCGCTCGAGGTCACGAGCTCTCCGGCGGTGTCGGGGAGCGCTTCTCCTTGCTCCGCGAGATAGGCATCCAGGAAGCGCTTGTAATCTCCGCCTGGAACAAAGCAGATTTCCTGGGAGTCGGGCTTCTCGGCAAGTGCCAACCCATGCTTGCGGGCCAACTCGCGGACTTCGGGCTTGGTCATGGCGCCGAGCGGGAAAATCGTGCGGCTCAGTTGCTCCTGCGTGAGCCCGAACAAGAAGTATGTCTGATCCTTCGCAAGATCCGCCGGCCGCTTCAGCAACCATCGCCCACGGGTTTCATCGAACTCCACTCGCGCATAGTGGCCGGTGGCGAGCCTGTCGGCGCCTATCTGCCGGGCCACGATGAGGAGCTGATCAAACTTCAAATGATTGTTGCAGAGGCTGCACGGAATGGGCGTGCGGCCAGAGAGGTAATCCTGCACAAAGGGACGAACAACCTCGCGCTCGAAGCGCTCCTCGTGATTGACGACGTAGTAAGGGATGCCGATGGTCTCGGCGACGCGCCGGGCATCGTAGACATCGTCGAGCGAGCAGCAACGCCCTGTGACCGCCTCGGGCATGCCTTCGTGGCCAGCCAGCCGGCGCTGGTTCCAGAGCTGCATGGTTAGTCCGACGACTTCGTGGCCGTCGGCGCGAAGCATGGCCGCTACGGTCGAAGAATCGACCCCGCCCGACATGGCCACGGCAATGGTTTGCTTATTCTTCATCTTTTCCTAAAGGCTACGAGCTTCGAGCCTCGAGCCTCGAGCTACCAGCAATATTAGCTATTGGTTTAAGACTGTTCATTGTCAGGCCGCAAAGTCAGGCGGCAAAGGACGACGGCTTTACTCGAAGCTCGGAGCTCGCGGCTCGTAGCTCAGCTTACGACCAACGACTGCCGTTGGCGACAGCTCCCTCAATCTTGCGACCGCCTCTCCCACCAGTCCCACTGCGAATTCCACTTCTTCCATCGTGTTCTGCTGACCGAGGCTGAAACGAATGCTGGCCCGCGCCCGATCTGGGCTCATGCCCATGGCGGTCAGCACGTGCGAAGGCTCAATCGCTCCCGACGAGCAAGCGGCGCCGGTCGAGACTGCCAATCCCTTCAGATCAAGCGCAATCACCAGGGACTCACCGTCGATGGCATCGAAATACATGCTCGAAGTTTGGGGCACGCGCGGCGCACCACCGCCATTCACGCCGCAAGCGTCGATCTGCAGCAGCAAGCGTTCCAGCCGATCGCGCAGGACAGCGAGCCCGTCGCCGCGCTCCAGCTTCGCTCGCGACAACTCCGCGGCTTTGCCGAGACCGACAATCCCAGGGACATTTTCCGTGCCCGCGCGGCGCGAACGCTCGTGGCGTCCGCCGTAGAGCATGGGCTCGAGCGCAGTTCCCTTGCGAATGTAGAGGGCTCCCACGCCTTGCGGCGCGTGCAGCTTATGCCCGGAAATCGCCAATAAATCACAACCAACGGCCTGCACGTTGATCGATAACTTGCCCGCAGCCTGCACGGCATCAGTATGGAAGTAAACATCGGCTTCAGCAGCAATCTTGCCGATTGCTTCCACCGGCTGCAACACGCCCGTCTCGTTGTTGGCCATCATGATGGAAATCAGCTTGGTCGATGGCCGCAAAGATCGCTGCACATCCTGTGGGTCCACAAGTCCCCGGCCATCCACCGGCACATACGTGACCTCGCACCCGATGGACTCCAGGTGCTTGCACGCATTCAACACAGCGTGATGTTCGACAGTCGAGGTGATTGCATGATCGCCTGCGCCCGCGACGCCGAAAATCGCAAGATTGTCGGCTTCCGTACCGCCGCTGGTGAACACCACTTCGGAAGGCCGGCCCCCCAGCAGCGAAGCAACCGAGTCGCGCGCACGCTCCACCGCCGCCCGCGTCTCCTGCCCGTGGTGGTGGATGGACGAGGCATTGCCAAAGTGGTCGCTGAAGTACGGGCGCATGGCCTCGAAAACCTCAGGTAGCACAGGCGTGGTAGCGCTATTGTCGAAATAGACCCGATGCATGGAATCTCAACTACTGATTCCATTCTATCGTGCTTGGGCGAGAGCAGGGTGCAGGCTCTAGGCTCTGGGCTCTGGGCTCTGGGCTCTGCCTTTTGAGATCGGGCCAGGAAGTTTCCCGAAATATGCTTCTTATCAAAAACTGGAGCAGAAAACCGCGATAGGAACAACATTCCGTTGTTTTTTCCTTCGTGGTCCCTTGTCTACCTCTGTGGTGAAAAGATTGTTGCTAGAGCCTAAAGCCTAGAGCCTAATGCAGATCAGTGATTCGCGGCCATTTCGGGCCGTTTCTCTGAAATCACGAACTTCACGTCCACGGTGCCATTGGCGGGAACGCTGACTTTTCGCGTCCATTCCATGGGATCAGAGAAAACCGGACGCTGCACACGCACCTGCGTCATGACGTCGTAGACCGTGCCTTGGCCGGTGACCTTCCAGCCTTCGTGCCAGGCTTCGATCTCGTATTCGCCGGGCGGAACGTCGGTCAGTTTGAAATTGCCATCTTCATCCGTGACTGCGTAGTAGGGATGGGGGACGACCAGCATTTCCGCGTTCATCCAGACGTGGCCCGCATTGCAGCGCAGATCGACGGTACCTTCGCGATTCATGGTGCGGCTGACGGTCTTGTTTGCGAAAGGAAATGGGAGATTGTAATCTGCCGATCCCGACATGTGCACGGTATGCAGCACCGGGTCGCTGCTCTTGATCTGCAGTGTTCCGTTGTCGGGTACGAGCAGCACATGAGGTTCGTAGCGGCAGGTTCTCTGGTTAAGGAACTGGCGTCCTTCGGGCAGGTCCATCGCCTTACCCTTCGTGATGTCTTTCAGAAACACGACCGTGTTGGCAACTCCGCCATTGGAAGCGATGAGGAGTCGCTCAAGGTCGCGTTTCTTCTTTGCCTGCGGATCACAGATCTCCGGATCTTTATTTATGAGAATGGCGGGAATCTTGGGGACGGGCCCGGTCCACTTCACAGAGCCCGTGATGGTGCCGCCATCCTTGACAGTGATGGTCTTGTAGCTCGACTGGGCGGCGCTGCGCACCGAAGCCAGGACGAGCAGGACAACTATCAGAAAAATAACCTTCGACTTCATTCCGCACCTCTCGGAGAGTTCAGGGCGAATTGGGCCCGTGAAGCTCAGAGTCAGCAGGAAACCGACTGTTTCCGGCCATGGCGGCGATTGTCGTGTTTTGGTTGAACGTCGCATCCCGGACCCCGCCGGGATCCCCTCACACCCTCGCTGCTGCCACTGGCGAAAGCCTAAACAGGCCTTCGCCTGCGCTCAAGTACCAAAGGTCTAGTTACCTGCGGGCAGGAATGGCCCGCAATATCACAAAGCCCACAAAATCAATGCTTGCGAGAAACTCGGCGTTTGGCGGACGAGGTGGTTACTTTGGTGATGAGGCTCGTATCACGATGCATTTTTCGCAGCGAAGACTACCTTGCGGATCCATTATTCAACGACGCGCGCCGCAGATGGGCAGGCCTTCCGAAGGAAAAAAGCTTTCAACCGCAAAGATCGCCAAGACCTCGCGAAGATCGCAAAGCAGGGATCTGTCGCCCGCGGGGATTGAGGGCAAGAATTGGGGGAGCTACCTATCTCTTCTCCATCGGCACGTACTTTGATGGATAAATTGGTCCAATATAGTCCGCGCGTGGGCGGATCAGCCGGTTGTCGTCCAACTGTTCGATCACGTGGGCCGACCAACCGCTGATTCTCGAAACCGCAAAAACCGGCGTGAACAGGTCGACCTCAATTCCGAGGGTGTGATAGGTAGAAGCGGAATAAAAATCCACGTTGGCGTTCAGCTTCTTGTCCGCCTTGATAAATCCCTCGATCTTGTTAGAGAACTCGAACCACTTGGTCTCGCCGCTGGAATGTCCCAAATCCTCCGACATTTTCCGGAGGTGTGTGGCACGCGGATCTTCCGTGTGGTAGACGCGATGCCCGAAGCCAGGCACTTTTCTCTTCTGCGCCAGCATACCTTTGATGTACTCCACCGGGTCGGCTCCGTCGCGGTCAATCGCCATCAGAATGTGGAATACCGCTTCATTGGCTCCGCCGTGCAGTGGCCCCTTCAGGGCGCCAATGGCCGAAGTAATGGCCGAATGCATATCGGAAAGCGTGGCAGCGGTCACACGCGCCGCAAACGTGGACGCGTTCAACTCGTGGTCGGCGTGCAGAATCAGGGCAATATCGAGAGCGCGCTCCGCCGTGCGCGAGGGTTCCGTGCCGTTCAGCATGAGCAGGAAATTGGCCGCGTGCGAGAGATTCCGGTCCGGCTCGACAACGTCTTTCCCCTTGCGGATGCGATCGTAAGCAGCCACGATCATGGCAATCTGCGAGGTCAGGCGAATCGCCTTGTGAACGTTGGCATCGTGGTCATTCTTCTGAAATTCGGGATCGTAGAAAGACAGCGCCGAAACCGCCGTTCGCAAAACATCCATCGGAAGAGCATGCTT
>QIAH01000330.1 GCA_003225465.1 Acidobacteriota bacterium
CCGCGGGTGGAGACACCTTCAGCCAGTGCGCCAAGGTTGCGGAAATGACCGTTTCCCCTTCGCTCTCTGCCTCCAGGATGGCCTTCAGGTAATCTTCTTTCGAAACCGTGATCATTCGCTGGATTATAAGGCGAAGTTAAGCGCAGTTAATTGGAAATCAGGTATCAGGTATCAGGTCTCGGGTATCAGGTCTCAGTATTACGTGTGCGGTCTGGCTTCGGAGGGTAGCACGCGATGGCTCATGGCTAATCGCTAATGGCTAAGCCCCCTCGCGACGTTGACATCGCTCTTCGATCCCCCTAACCTTGACTGTCCCGAGCTATGAAAGTTCTCGTCATTGGTGGCGGCGGTCGCGAGCATGCCCTCGTCTGGAAGCTGGCGCAATCTCCGCGTATCACGAAGCTCTATTGCGCGCCCGGCAACGGAGGCATCGCGCTCGATGCCGAATGCGTGCCGGCCGACGTAAAGAATCTAGATTCGCTCGTCGCTCTCGCGACGAAGTTGCAGCCCGATCTGACAGTCGTGGGCCCTGAGTTGCCTCTCACCTTAGGCGTGGTCGATGAATTTCAGAGCCACGGGTGGCCCATTTTCGGCCCGACGCGAGCGGCCGCGCAACTTGAATCAAGTAAAAGCTTTGCCAAGGAGTTCATGCAGCGGCATCGCATTCCCACCGCGCACTACGCCATCTGCAAAACGGTCGATGAGGTTCGGGCGACGCTACCTCATTTCCACACGCCGATTGTCGTTAAGGCGGATGGCCTGGCGGCGGGCAAAGGCGTAGTCGTCGCCAAGACGAAAGAGGAGGCTGCTTCGGTCGCTGTCGAGATGTTGAGCGGCAAGATGGTGGGCGCGGCTGGCACGCTGGTCGTATTGGAAGAGTGCCTGACCGGCGACGAGCTTTCCTTTCTCGTCTTCAGCGATGGCGAGCGCGTGGTTCCTTTGGTCGCAGCGCAGGACCACAAGCGCGTCGGCGATGGCGACTCTGGGCCAAACACCGGCGGCATGGGGGCATACTCCACGGCGACGATCGTCGATGACAAGATGCGCGACTGGCTCGTCCACCATATTGCCGAACCGGTCATCGCCGGCATGAAGGCGGAAGGTGCCGAATACAAAGGCGTCTTGTATTGCGGGCTCATGATGACCGCGCGCGGCCCGATGGTGCTCGAGTTCAATTGCCGGTTCGGCGATCCCGAGACTCAGCCCATCCTGATGCGCCTGGAAAGCGACCTGGTGGAAGCGCTTGAGGCCTCGGTAGGCGGACGTGTCAGCGAGGGCGACTTTCGCTGGTCGCCCGACGCGTCGGCCTGCGTGGTTATCGCGTCAGCCGGGTACCCTGGAACCTTTGAGGCCGGCAAGAAGATCGCCGGTCTGGAGAGCGTCGGCGCGATGGAGCGAGTCAAAGTTTTCCATGCTGCCACCAGCAGGCGGGACGACGTCTACTTCACATCGGGTGGGCGAGTTCTGGGCGTGACGGCCCGTGCCCCTGATCTTGCGACAGCAGTCGAGCGCGCGTACGCGGCGGTTTCCATGATCGGCTTCGAAGGCATGCACTACCGCAAAGACATTGCGGCGCGCGCGTTGAAGAAATAGATTGCGTTTTCATTCCGCAGCAATTCTGGGAGGACAATGAGCAATCCTCGGGTTTCGATCGTGATGGGGAGCGACTCCGATCTTGAAATCATGCGCGAGGCGGGGAAGGCGCTGGACGAATTCGGTATCGCGTACGAAATGGACGTGACTTCGGCGCACCGCTCGCCCGATCGCACGGCGGAATTCGCGCGGCAGGCGGCTGGCCGCGGCATCCGCGTCATTATTGCAGGAGCGGGCGGGGCGGCTCATCTTGCCGGAGTGATTGCGGCGCACACGACTTTGCCGGTCATCGGTGTGCCCATTCCCTCGACTTCCCTCCAAGGCATGGATTCATTGCTCGCAACCGTGCAAATGCCGGCCGGAATTCCAGTCGCGACCGTCGCTATCGGCAAACCGGGCGCGACGAACGCAGGGATTCTGGCGGCGCAGATGATTGGACTTTCTGACATCGCGGTGGCCAAGAAACTCGATGCGCACAAGGAAAAACTTGCCCGCGGCGTGGAAGAGAAGTCGAAGAAGTTGAAGAGTTCGCAGAGCGTGTAGTTGCATTCTGCAGGATGCAAAAAGCGTTTAACCGCGAAGGTCGCGAAGAAAGGCCGCGAAGGCCGCAAAAACAAACAACCTGATCGGAGCGTATCTCCCGCACGAAAAAAGGAAGCTTTTCTTCGTGATCTTCGCGCATCCTTTGCGAACTTCGCGGTTAAAAGCTCTGTTTTGTCGCCTTTGTGATTGGGACGGTTAAAAGCTTTGCTTTGTCACTGCGGAATCTGCTCTTCCGGGAACTCCACTTCCAATCCCAGCGGATCCGTAAAGCGATTGGTCAGATTTGCGAGGCCGGTCAGCAGATGCAAATCGACAATCTCCGCATCGTTGAAGTGCTTCTTCAGCGCAGCGAAGTCCGCGTCGTTCACGGAATGCGGGTCGCGGGTAAGCTTTTCCGAGTAAGCAACGGCGGTTCGCTCTTTTTCGGTGAAGCGCGAATAATCTCCGGCCTGCAATGCCTTCCAGTCATCCGGGGTCAGGCCAGCGCGCTTGGATGAAGCCAGGTGATGCTGCAGGCAATAGTGACAGCCATTGATCATGGACGTGCGAATGTAGATGAGTTCGTAGAGCTTGCGGTCGAGCGAGCGGCCCACGCTGGCGTAAAAACCGAGAAAGTTTTTCAGCATGTCCGGCCTGTGCGCCAGCGCCTTCTGCGCGTTGCCGGGCTTGCCTTTTAGTTTCTGTTCATAAATCTCTTTGACCTCTGGCGGGGCATGGTCGGGTTCGATGAGTGCGATTCGTGCCATAAGAATGTGGTCTCCGTTCGTTGGATATAATACGCGGCAGAGCTGTTTCCGTCCTTTCGCCTGATTGGAGCCCTCCACTGAAATGCTTCGCACCCGCGACATTACCATTGAAGAGGTGCCGCTGCTCCGGCGGATGATCGTGGAATTTGCGACCTTCGAACGTCTGGCCGATCAAGTCACCATAACCGAGGAAATGCTCGCACGCGACATTGTGGGCTCAAGTCCGCGCTTCCGAGGTTTGCTGCCGGAGTGGGACGGCCAGGTCGCGGGGTATGCGATTTACTTCAGTTTCTACAGCAGCTTCGAGGGACCCGGCCTGTTTATCGAAGACATCTACGTGCGCGAGGAATTCCGTAGCAAGGGAATTGGAAAAGCGCTGATGGCAGAGATTGCGGCCATCGCTTTGCGCGAGGGATTGGTGGCGTTGCGCTGGGAAGTGCTCGATTGGAATCGGCCGGCCATCGACTTCTACAAAAGATTAGGGGCGACATTTCTCGATGATTGGAAGGCAGTGCGGCTCGAAGGAGAAGGGTTGAGACGACTGGCGGGGATTACGCAATGAACAGGGTTCGCATCATAGGAGCCGGCTTGGCGGGGTCGGAAGCAGCGTGGCAGTGTGCGCGGCGCGGGATCGCGGTCGAGTTGTGCGAGATGCGCCCGGTGCGCTCCACGCCTGCACATCAGACCGGAGACTTCGCGGAACTGGTGTGCTCGAATTCCTTGAAGTCCGCCAGCGTAAACACTGCACCCTGGCTGCTCAAAGAGGAAATGCGGCGCGCTGGATCATTGCTGCTCGAGATTGCGCGGGCATGCGCGGTGCCCGCCGGACATGCGCTGGCGGTGGATCGCTCGACGTTCTCGGCGAAGGTGACCGCGACAGTTTCGCGAGAACCGCTGATTACAGTGCGGCGGGAGGAGGTTGCTCGCGTCAACGAGGGCGACATCACCATCATCGCCACCGGCCCTTTGACGTCGGATGCGCTGGCGTCGGAGATCGAGCGGTTGAGCCAGGCAAGTGGCGACCTTGAAAGCTCACGGGCGGGGGCGTCCGCGCTGCCTTCGCCAAGCGAATTGTCCTCACCACACCGGCTCTACTTTTACGATTCGATCAGCCCGATTGTGGAGGCTGACTCCATCGATATGACGAAGGTGTATCTTGCGGCACGCTACGATAAAGGGACCGCTGACTACATCAATTGCCCCATGACGCAGGAAGAGTACGACCGCTTCTACGACGCGCTGGTCGCGGCCGAACCGGTGGAGGAGCGCGATTGGGAGAAGCTCAACTACTTCGAAGGCTGTCTGCCGATTGAGGAGATCGCTCGCCGTGGCCGCGATACCCTGCGCTTCGGGCCGATGAAGCCGGTGGGTTTGCGAGATCCGCGCACTGGCAAGCGGCCCTACGCTGTCGTGCAATTACGCCAGGAGAATCTGCGCGCCGACTCCTACAACCTGGTCGGGTTTCAGAATCATTTGAGGTTCGGCGACCAGGCGCGCGTTCTGCGCCTGATTCCCGGTCTTGAAGATGCGCGCTTCTTGCGTTACGGGCAGATTCACCGCAATACCTACATCAACGCGCCCACCCTGCTGCGGGAAACGCTCCAGATGAACGCGCATCCACGCGTGCTGTTCGCCGGCCAGATCTGCGGCGTGGAAGGTTATGTTGAGTCGATTGCGACGGGTTTGATGGCTGGTGTGCATGCAACCGCCCTGGCCTCGGGCACTGATACTGTGGCGGCGCCCCGAACGTCGGCATTTGGGTCACTGGTGCATTACGTCACACATGCCGATCCGCGGAACTTTCAGCCGGCGAACATTACGTTCGATTTGTTGCCACCCTTGGAGAAACGTGTACGGGACCGACAGGAGAGGCATCGTTTACAATGCGAGGCCGCTTTGCGGGAGTTCGATCGGTGGGTGGAGCGCGTCGGCGCAGTGGCGGCTTAGTTTCTTGTTCACCACAGAGACCCAGAGGCACAGAGAAAAGCTGGCGCATTGTCTCTGACTGGATTGGCTCCTTCAGACCAAGGGTCACCCTCTGATTTCCGTCTCGGCTTACATGCTTTCCCGGAGGCAAGCTGCGGGCATCTTTGTCTAAGCACCGGGCTTGTCTGGCTAACCGTAAGCCGGCTTAGCCATTCTGGGAACTGCGGCCGGCTCTGCCAGGAAGATTTCTGCAACAATTCACCGCCGCTGTGCGTACCTATTGCTAGACGGGCGTCTCGGTCCATTTGGGCGCCGCTGGATGACCTACGGATGGCGGTCCCGTCCAAGAAAGCAGAATGGTTCTCCGCGACCTCATTGGCGATGTGTTCCGCACACTTTGGGCGCACAAGCTGCGAACATTTCTGACCATGTTCGGGATCGCGTGGGGGATCGTCTCCATCGTTCTGATGGTCGCGGCTGGCGAGGGTCTGCGGGTTGGACAGGCAAAAGTCGCGGAGACGTTGGGTAAGGACGTGATGATTGTTTTCCATGGCCGCACCAGCCTGCAGGCCGGCGGACAGCGCGCCGGGCGAATGGTGCAATGGAGCGACGAAGATCTACCGTATGTCCAAACGACCGCCACTGATTGCCAGTATGTTCTCCCCGAGCTGGAACAGGAAACGGTGCGCACCCACAGCGCGTATAACAACGCGGCCTTTCTGGTCACGGGATCACTCCCCGCGTTTGGATGGGTGCGCACGCTGAATCCGGGTGTAGGCCGTTTCTACAACGAGAGCGACGTGCAGAGCGCAAGGCGAGTTGCGTTTCTCGGAACCGATGCAGCCAAACAATTGTTTCCCGAAGGCAATGCCGTCGGACAGACCATCCACCTGAACGACTTCCCCTATGTCGTCATCGGAGTCATGGAGAAAAAAAAGCAGGACTCCAGCTACGACGGTTGGGATGTGAACAAAGTCTTTATTCCGTTCACCACCATGCAGCGTGATTTTCCCGCTAAGCCGCCGGCCACGGTTCACGATCTCGATCAACTGCTGGTTACGCCGCGTTCCGTAGACCTGCACGAATCCTGCAAATACCAGATCCGCCGTGCACTGGCCCATCTGCATCATTTTGATCCGCACGATAAGGAAGCCTGTCCCATCTGGGACACCGTGCAGGAAGCGAAGGCCTTCGAGACGATGACCAACGGCATGAAGTACTTTTTGGGCGCAGTCGGCCTGGTGACGCTGGTGCTCGGCGGACTGGGAGTGATGAATGTCATGCTGGTCGCGGTGCGCGAGCGCACACGCGAGATTGGCGTCCGCAAGGCGCTGGGCGCGCGCGGCAATGAGATCTTGCGGCAGTTCTTTTTCGAGGCGCTCCTGATTGCGGCGCTGAGCGGAGCGGTCGGTTTGGGAATTGCTTATGGGCTCTGCGCGGTAGTGAACCTGCTTCCTATGCCGGACTTCTTTGCGGGATTACTGCCGACGTGGGGAACTGGAGTGCTTGCTTGCACGCTCCTGGGCATGATCGCGGTCCTGTCAGCACTCTATCCGGCGCGGCGTGCAGCATCGATTGATCCGATTGAAGCATTGCGCTATGAAGCTGGGGGATAGAACGATTGCTCGAAGCTCGCGGCTCGGAGCTCTTAGCTGGTGACCGGAAGCTAAAAGCCAAGAGCTAACAGCGAATAGCTGCTTCCATGTTGACTGAAATCATTTACGAAGCCTGGATCGCGCTGAAGCGGAACCGTACCCGCAGCGCGCTCACCATGCTGGGCATCGTGTGGGGCATTGCGACGGTCACATTGCTGATCGCGTATGGAAACAGCTTTCGTTCGGTCCTGGTAAACGGCTTCAACGCGTTTGGCAAAGGCGCTGTGGTCTGCTGGCCACAACAGACCAGTGAGCAGCCTGGGGGGCAGCGGGCGGGCAAGAAAGTGGTCCTCGAAAAAGAGGACGTCGACATGATCAAGGAAACCGCGCCTCTGGTGAAGCACGCGTGTCTGGAGACGGTAAAGCGCCCCGGGATTGCGTATGGCGATCGAATGGTCGGAACGGCGCCGGTGCGCGGGGTTTGTCCGGAATATGGCGAAATGCGCAACGAAGTTGCGGCTGAGGGGCGATGGATCAATTCCCTCGACGAGTTGGAGCGCCGCCGCGTGATCTTCCTGGGCAACCGGTTACGCGAGAAATTATTCAGCGGCCGCCCTGCCGTGGGCGAGACGGTTCTGGTAGGCGGCGTGTCGTTCCAGGTAGTTGGCGTGATGGCGCGCAAAATCCAGCTCAGCAATTATTTTTCGAGCGACGACGAGTCGTCCTGGATTCCCTACTCGGCCGCAGGAGACCTCTGGAACACTCGCTACGCGTCGGTGTTGGTCTTTGAACCGATCGCGCCCCAATTTGAGAAACGAGCGATGGCGCAAGTTCTGGCCGCGATTGCGACCCGCCAGCAATTCTCGCCGACGGACCCGAAGGCCATTCAGATGTTCGGCCGCGAGGAGTTCCGGCCGATCATTGACGGGCTGACCATCGGCCTACAAGTGCTGCTGACATTCATTGGGACACTCACACTTGGCATCGGTGGCGTGGGCGTGATGAACATTATGCTGGTGTCTGTGGATGAGCGCATTCGCGAGATCGGACTGCGGCGGGCGCTGGGCGCGCGCAAGCGGCATATCAAGCTCCAATTCTTGGCCGAGACGCTGCTGATCATGCTGCTCGGAGGCGCGATCGGCATTTTGATCTCCTACCTGATCGCAACGGGCGTGGGTACTTTGCCCCTGATGGGAGCTTTGTTCGAAGACGATTCGGGCAAGGCGGACATCCATTTGAAGATTTCGCTCATGACCGTGCTGCTGTCTACCGGAGTGTTACTGCTGGTGGGCGTGGCAAGCGGGATGGTGCCAGCGTTGCGCGCCTCGAAGCTGGATCCGGTAGAAGCGTTGCGCTACGAGTGAAAGCGACCGCAGTAACTTGAATGCGTCGTCATTGCAATATCGGCTGTGAAATGGTCTCCACGGCCATACTCCTTCAATCTTCGTCCCGTCGGCTGGTGAACAAACCGATTGACTGGTGTGCGTCTTCACAGTACTTTGCAGGCTCGGCGGTTGAGATTATGGGAGGGTGACCTTGGCGAAATCCGCGGTCGACGTCATCAGCTCAGCATTCGAGCATACCAAGCAGCAATTGACCCAGCCCTTCCGCTTCGGGCAATGGACGCGACTGGCGGTCCTTGCGCTTGCCACCGGAGAGCTAAGTTCCGGGGGAGGCTGCAGCAATAGCTGGGGGCGCCTGGGTAGCCTGGCCAAGCCCAACCATTCGCAAAATTTCGTCGATCCCACGGATTTGTTACGCGGCATCAACCCGGCTCTGATCGGAAGCCTTGTCCTGTTGGCAGTGGTGAGTGGCCTGATTCTCATGCTGATCTGGATCTACGTCTCCAGCATCAGCCGATTCATTCTGTTCGAATCGGTATTGCGCAAGCATTGCGATAGTTTCGGCGCGGGCTGGAATCGTTGGCACAGCCGCGGCATGAGTTATTTCTGGTGGCAGCTGGGGCTCGCCATTCTAGGCTTGGGTGTGATGGCGGTGCTGCTCGTACCGTTGCTCCTGCCGTTGCTGGCGGCCATGCGGGCCCATCAGCAACCCGGGCCAGGACTCCTTCTTGCCTTTCTGCCGATGCTTCTGATTTTTGGGATCTTCAGCCTGGTGATGCTTTGCATCGCGGTTCTGGCCAAAGATTTCGTGGTTCCGCTCATGGCCCTTGAGGGACTCGGCGTGCTCGAGGGCTGGCGGCGTTTGCTCGACATGATGAAAGCGGAGAAGGGGAGCTATGCCGGGTACCTGGGCATGAAGGTCGTACTAGCGATCGGAGCCGGGGTGCTCTTCACCATTTTGTCGACGATCGCGGCCATGATCGTGATCCTTCCCGTCGGCATTGTCGCTGTGGTGCTGGTGATCGCCGCAAAGGGTGCGGGGCTTGCCTGGAACCCTGTCACGATTACGGCGGCAATCGTGACAGGGACGATTGTCATCGTCCTGCTGCTTTGCGTGATCGCGTTCGTGAATGTCCCGGTGGCGGTGTTCTTTCCGGCATACGCAATGTATTTCTTCGCGGAACGATTTCCCGCGCTCCATGCGCGATTGTATCCGGTGCCTCAACCATTGCCGCATGCGCCTGAAGCCCCACCGTTCTCGCCCCCACCTGAGCCGATCGGGTGAGTTGAAATCAGATCAAAGACCTGCTTCGGCCCTCGCCAGCATGATTGCAGAATGTTGTGCCGCCGCTTCGTAATAACTGACCCATCGCTGCGGTTCCATCGCCTGGTAAGCCGCGAGATTGTGCGCCCACCGGAAACCGATTGGCTGGTACCAGAGTTCCACCTCCACATGAAACGGTCCTGTGGCATCGCCCGTCTTGACCGCGTAGCGGGTGAGCGCGCCTTTATCGTCGAAGTCGGGATCGTCGGCGGCCTCGCCAACAACAGAGATGTCTGGCTCGGCTGTCTTCTTGTCGAAGCCCCTGGGCAGGATGCGGCTGTCTTTCAGGTATCCAATCGCCGATAACAGTCCGGTGGTGACTTTTCCCTGCGCATCTTTCAGGATGGGCTCGAAAATCTGCACCTGCTCGGGAATGTTGATCTCGCGATAGTAAGGCTCGAAGCGCAACGGGTCGGCATCATTGTCGTTGCCAACGATGGAACCGTCGAGATTGAGCGCGCCCGATTCGAAAACAGCGCGCCCATTGCGATCCTGCACCATCACGTGCAGCCAGGCGCGGCGCGAAGGATACGCCGTCGGAAGTTTATGCCCGGTGAGGTTCTCCACCAGCACGTCCATCGAAAGCCCGGTGGCGGTCGTCTGCAAATCGCGAATGCTTACGCGTGCCGATTGCGTCTGGAGAAAGATGGAGGTTCGATCGGCGGCTGCCGAAAGTTCAGGCGCTAATGCGGAGACGCCAAGATCGTCGTGGTGGCCGTTCAGAATGCGCTGCATGAAAAAGTTCCCGCCAAAGAATTCGTGACGGTGCATGCCGTTGCGCGGCGTGCCATACAGCGCGGTAATCCGTACGGGTTCCTCTACCTCGGGCATATGACACGATTGGCAGCTGCGCTGATCGCGATAGTCGCTGTGCAGCCATTCCTGATACGGCATTTGCTCGGGCAAGGCGCCGATTTCTGCTCCTCCGGGCCCCAGCGCTTTCGTTTTCAGAGTATGGCAACTTCCGCACAGGGCTGAGTCGCGAATCTGATCGCCCTGCTCCGGCACAAAGCCGCCTGTCGAGGACTCCATTACCCGTCGGTGCCCAGTATCGACGGTAAATGGTCCATATTCGGGGCGCTGATTTTGATTCTCCGCCCCAGCAATCACCACATTTCCATTGAACGAGTCGCTGGTTCCCAGGCGCGCTTTCTCGATCTGGTGACAAACCGAGCACGAGACTCCGTCCGCCGCGGCACGGTGCTCCTGGTCGGAAGAAGATATCGGCAGATGCTCAAAGATTTTTGCCTTTTGTCCCTCGGACTTCGCGGTCAAGTGCGTGATCGGCATATGACAAATCGAACATTCATCTTCGATGTTCGCTTGCGACTCGGGATGATCCAACGATTCCCGGCGCACGCTTCCCTGCCAGTAGGGATCGCGCGCGGAGTTCGCCATGATGCTGGCCCGCCACTGAAATCCGATGGAAATGTCTTCGCCGGAACTGGTCTGCAATTCGTTATGACAAGCGACGCATCGGTCCGAGGTGCGAAACTCCTTGTCCAGGGTCTTGTCCTTCGCGCCGCCCTGCAGGATTGCCGGCAAGGCGAGCAACGTGGACGAAAGCATCAATAAAGTTGGCCAGGGCTGCCTCATTTCCTCCAGCCCTCCCAGAGCTTTCCATCCGCCCAATCCCAGAGCACGTAGAAGATGACCTGCTTGTCACGCCCGGCAGGGTTCGTCATGGGCGTGCGTACCCCGATGTCGAAACGCACATGTTGCCTGGCGCTAATGGTCACTTGCATCTCCGGCAGCACGTCCCAATTCGTTTTCGCTCCATCGACCAGATCGCGATCGGCCAGAAACTCGACCATGGGCGACCACATTCGTCCCAATCGATCCTTGCCCATGAACGTCTGCCCCACTGTCGAGCGCCAGAACAAGCTTTGCGGAGCGATATCGGTGCGATGAGGCAAATCGGCTCCCAACTGGAATTGCAGGAATGTATTCGTGGGAAAGAGCTGGTCGAACGCGGCAAAAGGTTCGAAGGTGGTCGTGCCGTTGCCGAATCCGTATTTGCTATTGCCAACCGGAGCGAGGACTCCGCCTTGCAAACTCAAAATGGACCCGGTGCGCGTACTTGATAACATTACGCGCTTCACCGCAAACGTAATGTCCCCCAAGCCACTATTCCAGTGGTGGTCCTGGTCCTGGGAGTTGATGGGCACGTCAATCTCGATCTGATTGTGGACACCAAATCTCTGTTCATGGATGACATCGGTGGTAATGCCGGGCGCCCCGGTGGCTTTCATGGCCGTCGAAATCACAACCTCATCTTCCGGATACGCCTTCTCCGTCACCAAGGCTCGCGGCAGGTTCAGCTCTCCGCGCGGCCAGCGCTTATCAGGACAAAACGAGCGCACGTACGCGATGAGGTCGTCAATTTGTTCCGAGGTGAGCAATCCGCCGAATGACGGCATGATCTGGGCAAACCCACGCGCCGGCCCGCCGTGGACGACCACGTCTTTGTAGGCTGCATTCGTTTCTGCCGTCGTCTGATCACAGCGCGTGAAATCAGGAAAGCTGTCGGGCAGCTCGAATTCAGTGCTCGTCTGCGGCGCACCCTTCCCAGTGCTGCCATGGCACGCGATGCAGCCATTCTTGTAGAGAACCTCGCCCTTCCTTGCGTCCGGAGGCCTTGGATATTTGAGCGCCTGAGCGAACAGTATCGGAGTGCATGCGGCCAACAGCACAGCCACGCAGGCCAGCAATGTTCGACGCCTGGCCATGATTCTGCGCGCCCGATACCATCCCCGCACCCTACAAGATCCGGCGTCTGGCACTGGTTTTAATCCTAAAGAACATGAGCAATCGCCCCTTTTCATCGTACTTTCCTAAGGCGGGTAGGCAATGCTGCTCCGGAATTGCGCATTGACTTCCCCGTAGATGCAACCTTAATCATCTCGGTTTCGAAAATTGACCGTCGATTCTAAAGGATGTTTCGGAAAATTCCTTGAAAAGAAAAAACAGCACGGCGATTATGCGCCACATCGCACTGCTGGGAACTCGGCTGCTCGGATAGGTGTCCAATTTTTCAGACACGCCGCGTGCTTCCGAGGAGAAAATTATGGCAATGTCGATGGGAGGCGGTGGTGCGTCTGCTCCACAGATGAACGTGACCCCACTGATTGATGTGCTGCTGGTGCTGATCATTATCTTCATGGTGATCGTGGCGCAATCGAAGGAAAAAGGCTTCAAGGCGGATATTCCGCAACCGCCGACCATGCCGGATTCTCCGCAAGAGGTGCGCACGATCGTGATCCAACTACGCGAGCCGAAGAGCGGTGACAAACCGGTTCTCAAAATCAATCAGCAGGAGGTGAGCTGGGCGGACTTGAAACCCCAGCTCGCGAGTATTTTCAAGCAGCGTGCGGAGAAAATCGCGTTCGTGCAGGGAGAGGATTCGGTGGACTTTCAGTACATCGCCGACGTAATCGATACTGCCTGGGATGCGGGCGTGGAAAGCGCACGTCACACCTTCGACCGGAGGTGGGGGAGTAAACGCCGCCAAGGGCCTGATCTTGCGGCGCATTGTTACCGTGGCGCGTTAGACTATTTTCTTCAGGCCGTTTCCTTCCCATGTCCAAACAGGAGAAGAAGCGCCTCTCTGCTGTCCTGCGTGCGACGGAATACCTTTTCCTTGAAAACATCGCATTGAAATTGGTACTCGAGCATCGTGAGGTTCCAAACTGGCAGAAGCTGCTGGAGCGCCTTCTTGCGGATAAAGAGATGTTGGCTGGCGTGCGACTGAAGTTCGGGGACATTTACAAAGAAATTGAAGAATCGCCCGACGCGTCCGCCGCGCTGGAATCGTTTTTGGGAGAACTTCCTGTGCCTAAGAAAACCTACTAGGGCTCGAGTTAATGCGTGAAGATTAGGCCAGCCTCGATGCTCAAAGTCGTCTGCCACTTCGAGCCCGCGAAACAAACATAACAACTAGGGGAAGGCTGCTCGCATCCCAGCTCCATTTGGGGGGAAGAACCGCCTTACGCATGCGCAAGTTTACCGTGCTCGTTATCGTTCTCTCTTGCGGAAGTTCTTGTTTATTGGCGCAGAGCCGCGTCGAAGCGGGCATATTCATTGATTACCTCAGCATCTCGCAGACCCGCACCGACAATTTCGGGATAGGCGGACGGTTCGGTTATCGCGTACATCACAATGTGATGCTGGAGGGGGAACTGGCTTACGACTACGGGATCAACTTCGACGAGGCTTACCGCAATATTTCGAACGGCGATATCGCCGCGATCGAACGCACGTCGATTGGCGTTACTCATGGCCTGTTCGGGCCTACACTCCAGCCCGCGAAGGGTAATTTTCGTCCGTTCGTGACGCTGAAAGGCGGCTTTGTCGATTTCCGGTTCAGCACGAGCCTGCTTCCGTATAGCAATCTTGCGAGCGCCATCCTCGGCATCCGTACCTCCCGCTTGAACGCGGCAATCTATCCGGGAGGCGGACTGGAGGCAAGCCTGGGTCCAGTGGGGCTGCGATTCGAACTGGGCGACGAGATCTACTTTAATAATGGAGGACACAACAACCTGCGGATCACATTTGGTCCGATCATCCGGTTCTGAGGCCCGCTCGAGCTGTCTGCATTCGTTGACTTGCCCATT
>QIAH01000331.1 GCA_003225465.1 Acidobacteriota bacterium
GCAAATGGAGAGACGGCGTCCCCGCCTGTCTTCTCTTCACAAGCAAAACGGAGGGCGAGGACGCCCGCCGCTCCATTGTTATTTGTTATGTTCTTTGCAGTGATTTCTCTGTGGCTCTGTGTCTCTGTGGTGAGATCGCCTTTTCAGAAGAACTTCGTCACGCCCTCTTCGAGCACCACGACCTGATCCTCGATCCCCGCGCTCTTGGCTTCTTTTTCCAGCAGTTGCAGAGGTTCGTCGATGGGCTCGTGCGAAAGGCGGAAGCTG
>QIAH01000332.1:0-3955 GCA_003225465.1 Acidobacteriota bacterium
GGCCGTCATGACGGTAGTGATTCCACCAGTCGAGCTCGATGATCTGATTGAAGCCGAGATCCGACACCAGGTCGAACACGTGATGCGGAATGACCAGCGTGGGAGCGCGGCCGGTCAGCCGCCGCGTATGGTGCACGATGGCGCGCAGCGAAGGACGATGCAGGTGATCGAAATGCGCATGCGTGACCAGCACCAGGTCGATAGGCGGAAGGTCGTTAATGCGCAGCCCCGGTTTGCGTACCCGCTTCAAAAGAAAGAGCCAGCGCGCGAAGTTCGGGTCGATGGTGATGTTCTGCCCGCCCATTTGCACAAAGAACGAGGCATGGCCGATGAACGTGACCCCGAGTTCGCCATTGTGTACGAGTTGTGGTTTGTAGGTGCTGCCGGCGCGGGGGGTGACCGCGGAGTGACGAACCAATCGTCCGAATTGCGTCGCCCGCTTGCGCAAGGCCGGATTTCGAAGAGTCGCCTTAATCATGAAGGCCGGTAAAGCTTGGAGGATCCGCCCCTGATCCCACTGTTTATTGGATGATCATTGGACGCAAACGACCCGTTTTCGTTGTACCCGTCCGCAGACTGCTGAAATCAAAGAAAAAGACTAACGCTATTTCACGGCAAGTCTACAGCAGATTGCCTTGACCGGGGTTACGATCGTCATTTCTAATTCGGATACTGCACAGTCAGTCGTTGGTCGTTGGCCAAACCTGCTCGCCACAACCTTGGATGGTGATTCACGACGGGCAACTGAATTACTGATGGCTTTTGGAGCGGCGGGCATCTCGCCCGCTTCTGCGCGGGTCGCCGTGGGTCATGGGCAAGGCTCGAGCGCAAGGGTTTTTGCCAACGACCAACGACCGACGACTGAATACAGAACTCATGGGAGACTACGGCGATGCGAGTTGCCTTTCTAGGACTGGGGATCATGGGAGGCCCGATGGCGGCCAACCTGGTGAAAGCAGGGAACGAAGTGGCCGTCTGGAATCGCACGCCGGGCAAGAATATCGAAGGTGCCCGGGTTGCGGAGTCACCCGCGGATGCAGCCAGGGACGCCGAGGTGGTGTGGATGTGCGTGTCCGATACCAAGGCGGTCGAAGCCGTATTGTTCGGACCGCAGGGTGTCGAGTCCACGATCGGATCGGGAGCGATCGTGGTCGACTCCAGCACGATCTCTCCGTCTGCCGAACTCCAGTTTGCGGAACGTCTTCGCGCCAAAGGCGTGGAATATGTCGACGCCCCCGTGACTGGTTCGAAAGTAGCCGCGCAAGCCGGCAGCTTGATCTTCATGGTGGGCGGCGACGAGGCCGTGCTCGCGAAACTCGAGCCGCTCTTCCAGGCCATGGGCAAGCAAGTGTTTCGCATGGGGGAAACCAGCAAAGGCCAGGCGGCGAAGCTGGTAATGAATCTGCAGATCGCGCTGATCTACGAAGGCTTTGCCGAAGCGCTCACGCTTGCGGCGAAGCTGGGCGTGAATGTGGATCGCCTCCTGCCGCTGATCCAGGCGTCGATGGTGAAGTCGGGCGTGGTGGAATACAAGGCGCCCTTTATTCTGAAGCGCGACTTCACACCGAACTTTCCTTTGCGCCTGATGTTGAAGGACATTCGCCTCGCGCTCGATGCCGCCAAAGAAGCGCGTGTGAAGTTGCCGGCGCTGGAAACTGTGCAAGACGTCTACGAGATGGCTGCGGAAGATGGACACGAAGATCTGGATTACGCAGCCACGTTGACGCTGCTGGAGAAATGGGCGGGTGTGGAAGTGAAGGGCGCGGCCTGACCCGTGAGATCGAGCAGGGGGCCGCGATACCTCGCTGCTCGAGGTTAGCCAATAGTTAACAAAACGCATTAGATCGTTTATAGGCCCGCGATTCTCGTCGGAAGACCTCCAGGTCGTTCCTAGCCTCATCTGTTCGTCTACGGGCTCCAGAACGCGACTGGAGGGCATTCTGCGGAACACTTAACCCGCATTTTTTCTACTTCCGCACTCATCTTTTCGTCAATTTATATATAGCTTTAAGATTCTAATGGAGATAGCAAACTGCGCCTTCACTTGGGCACGGAATCGAGGTCTTCGACTTGGCGTTGTGCCGCCTGGATGGTTTTTTGCAACACTTGCACAAATTGCTCCGTGATTACCGACCAATCATATTTGCGGGCGGTGGCGGCCGCGGCCGCTTCGTAGCGCCGGCGAACTTCTTCGTTCTGCAAGAATGTAACAATCGCACTCGCGAAGCCGGCGGGTGAGTCTTCGAGCAGAATGTCGCGGCCATGCTGCACGTCCAGGCCTTCGGCCCCGATCGTAGTCGAGACCGTCGCCTTGCCCATGGCCATCCCTTCATAAATTTTGATGCGCGTCCCGCCCCCGATCCGGAGCGGCACGACGAACACCGCCGCCTCGCGCAGATGGTCGATAATCGACCGCACCGTTCCTGTGACTTCGACATTTTCGGAGGCGAGCGCTCTCACGCGCGGCTGAGGGTCACGCCCAACAATACGGAAGCGCGCCGCCGGAACTTTCGCCAGCACCTGCGGCCAGATTTCCTTGCAGAAGAATTCCACGCCATCGATGTTGGGCGCCCAGTCCATCGAACCAGTAAATACGACTAACGGACCGGAGGGGCGGGCGGCCGGATCGTATTGATACTTGCGGAGGTCGACTCCAGTGGGAACTACGCTGATGTGCTCCCGTCCAACCATCGGGCTCATGGTTTCGCGATCGGTCTCGGAAACCGCAATCACATGATGGAAGCGGCGAGTCTGTTCCGGCTCGAAACGCCGCATCTTGGCGTACTCCACCTTGGAAACGATGCGGTCCAGCCACTTCGCCTCGAAGTCCGCTTTGCGCTTCCACAAGATGGTTTCAACGTTGTGCTGGAAAAGCGCTGTGGGTGTTACCAGCTTGTCTGGAAAGTTCAGCGTGCTCGCCAGGAAGTCGCAGACCGCGACGTCGAATTTGTGTTGCGGAATCCACTCGCGCAGAAGCTTCCGTACTTGCGGGGCGGCAAACTTGCTGATGGAGTAAGGAGCGGGATTGGAAAAATGGCGCAGGTAGTCGAAGTAGCGCGCCGAACCCGTCGCCTCCGGTGCGGCAGTGTAGACCGATACGGTTCCTGGCAGGTGCGTTAGAACATCGCGCTCGTAGGCCTCGTCGCGCTGGCCGCCGTAGTACGAGAGATAGGTCAGGTCGTGAGTCGCCGCCAGGTGGCGAAGAATGTTGTAGGTTCGCAGCTTGCCGCCCGTATCGAGGGGCAGAAGCTTGCCCGGCTTGACCCAGAGAATCTTCATCGCCGACTTACCAGCAGATCCCTTCGTAGGAGCCGTTGTGTTCGATGCGGCGAGCCTTCTCAAGGTTCACCAGGTCGATCACAATCTGGCCTGGTTCGATCTGGCGGCTCAAGGTAGCGCGATCGATGCCGCGCGTGCCGATGACGACCACTTCGGCCTGGGCGAGCGCGCTCGCGAGATCCGGGCAGAGCAGGGAACCCACGTGCGGAATGACTTCCTCGATGTACTGGCGGTTCGAGCCGATGAGGTGGCCGAGCGAAACGTTGTCGTCCCAGATCTTTAGCTCGCGGCCTTCGCCCAGCAGTCGTTTGGCAAGCTGCACCTGCGGGCTCTCGCGCAGATCATCCGTGGCTGCCTTGAAACTCAAGCCGAGCAGCGCGACTTTCTTCTTGCCGGTGGCCAGTACCATTTCGACCGCGCGCTCCAGATGCTCATGGTTGCTGGGCATGATCGCCTGAAATAGCGGCAGGTCGAGATCAAGTTCCTTAGCGCGGTAGTTCATGGCGCGCACATCTTTTGGAAGGCAAGAGCCGCCAAAGGCGAATCCGGGCTTGAGGTAGGTGGGCGAGATGTTGAGCTTGGTATCGGCGGTGAAGATCTCGACCACCGATTCGGCATCCACGCCGAGTTCTTTCGCAAGCGTCCCGACCTCGTTGGCGAACGAAACCTTCACCGC
>QIAH01000332.1:3961-26014 GCA_003225465.1 Acidobacteriota bacterium
ATGAGGTTTCGAAGATACGCCCCGGCGCCCACTTGTAGATTTCACGCAGGAGTCCGCTGTGGTACGCGTCAGAGGCGCCGATGATGGTCATCGACGGCTCGAGAAAGTCGGCGACCGCTGTGCCTTCGCGCATGAACTCGGGGTTGACGCACACGCCGAAATCCTTGCCCATCTTCTTGCCGCTGGCTTTTTCGAGAGCAGGAATCACGATGGTTTCCGCAGTTCCCGGCAGCACCGTGCTGCGCAGCACGACCAGGTGAAACGCGTCTTTGGTCTTGAGAACCTGCCCGATGTCGCGACAGACCGGCTCGATGTGGCCAAGGTCGAGCTTGCCATTGCGCAGGCTGGGCGTGCCCACGCACAGAAACGAAATCTCGGAATTCTTCACGGCCGATTCCGAGTCGGAGGTGGCCTGCAGCCGCTTGGCGGCATGGGCCTCTGAAATAAGCGTGCCCACGCGCGGCTCGACGATCGGGCTGCGGCCCGCCCGCATGGCTTCCACCTTGGTGGGGCTGAGGTCGACCCCGATCACGTTGTGCCCCATATGCGCGAGGCAAGCGGCAGTGACGGTGCCTACGTATCCAAGCCCGAAGACGCTAATCGAACGACCCATGAGAATTCGTTGTCCCTTTCGGCGACCCGTTGGATGGCTGAGGAGCGCTGGTTAGAGTTCGATATTTTTCGGCAAGTCAGCTGCCGAACACACTTTTTCAATCCATCGCAGGCTAACTTAAATTTATATTTTATGAATGACATACCTTCGAGCGGATGCGATCTTCCGAGAGGCAGGAGAATCTTCCTTCAGAAACTGAAAAGCTTTTCCTATTTTCGCCAACCGATTCCCGCAGCCCCGCTCTCAAACCACGCGTACTATTTAAACTCACGAGCGCTGCTTTGGAAAGGCGATTGCTTCATTCTTTAGTAACTAAGTCAAAGCGTTTCAAGAGGATGACCTCAGTACAATGGATGGAATGCCAAGCACCCCAGTCGCGGACCGGGTGTCAAACAGCGCAGCAGTGCAGCCTCCAGCCGGGCGGCGGCGAAAAGTGTTCTATCTCGTCGACTCGCTGAATGTAGGCGGAACGGAAACGCAGGCGGTGGAGCTTGCGTTGCGCCTGCCGGTCTCGGAGTACGAGGTCACGATGGGATGCTTACGGGCGGAAGGGCCTCTGCTCGAAAAGCTGAGAGGGTCCGCGGTGAACGTGCGCGAGTTCCATCCGTCAGGAGGATTGGATTCTGCGGCCGGGCTGTACGAGCTTATAAAGCTGGCAGGGTATCTTAGGCGTGAAAAATTCGACGTGGTGCACACGCATGACTTGTGGTCGAACCTGATGGGAGTGCCGGCGGCGCGGCTCGCCCGCGTGCCGGCGATTGTGTCCAGCCGTCGCGACCTGGCCCACTTCGATTGGTATCAGGGAAAGCGGCGGCACTGGCTGCGCAGAATTCAGAATCTTTCGGGAGTTGTGCTGGCGAACGCGACGCCAATTCGGGATGCGTTGATTTCCGAAGACCGATTCGCGCCCGAGAAATTGCGGGTCATCCACAACGGCGTGGATACAGAAAAATTTCAGCGAGCCCAGCGCGATCGGGCGCGATTATTTCCTGACGTGGGCAACGAGATGCTCGTGGTATTGGTGGGAAATATGCACTCGGATGTCAAAGGCCATCCCTGGCTGATCGCGGCCGCGCCCACCGTGGTGCGCGAATTTCCGGAGGTGCGCTTCGTGTTCGCGGGCGATGGCGAGTTGCGGCCGACCTTTGCGGCTCAGGTAGCGCAGCTTGGTCTCGAGAGCACGTTCAAGTTTCTGGGACGCCGCAGTGACATTCCGGAAATCCTGGCGAGCTGCGACCTTGCTGTGCTGCCGTCGCGGGCCGAAGGTTTGCCGAATGCGGTGCTCGAATATATGGCGGCTGGGCTGCCAACGATCGCAAGCCGTGTGGGCGGCATGGCGGAACTCATTCAGGATGGGGTCACGGGCCTGCTGGTTCCCGCAGAAGATGCCAACGCGCTGGCCGGCGCCTTGTTGCAATTCTTGCGCGATCCTGAACAGGCGCGGCAGATCGCCAATGACGGTCAGCGGTTCGCGGTGGAGAACTTCAGTTTCGAACGTTTGATCCGAGAAATTGACGAGCTCTATGGGGAGCTGCTCGAACGAAGGAGAGGGAAACACTAGGAAACGATGGAGACCCAGTCCAAGTGGGCGCGACGGCGGGCTCGGCTCAGAGCAATGAGCTGGGACGAGATGGTGGATCGCGCACGCCAGCACTTCACGGCGCGGCTGGACGCTTATCGTTACCGGAAAGGCCATGATCTCTCCGCCCCATTCGACGGCGATTTTGCAAAAAGAAGGGGACGGTTCTTTTTCACGGCCGCCGAGGTTCCGGAAATTGGCGAGCTGATCCGGCGCGTTCCCGGCGCTGTCTCCGGCATCCTCGCGAACGCCGAGCGCATTTGCGCTCACCGCTTCGACTTGCTGGGATATGAAGACCTGGACTACGGTCCCGAGATCGATTGGCATCTCGATCTCGTTCATGGAAGGCGAGGTCCCCGCAGGCCCTGGTTCCAGATTTCCTATCTGGATTTCGAAGAAGTTGGCGACGCGAAGATCACGTGGGAGCTGAACCGGCATCAGCACCTGGTCACGCTCGCGAAAGCGTATCGCCTGAGTGGCGACGATAGATTCGCGAGCGAGATCGTTTCTCAGTGGAAGCACTGGCAGAGCCAGAATCCCTATCCGGTCGGGATGAACTGGGCGAGCAGCCTGGAGGTTGCGTTCCGTAGCTTGTCATGGATCTGGACGTATTTTCTGCTGGAAGATACGCCTGCGATGACGCCGGAGCTTCAGCGCGAGTGGCTGCGCGGGCTGGGGCTAAGCGGACGTCACATCGATACATATCTATCTATCTATTTTTCACCGAACACGCATTTGCTGGGGGAAGCGGTGGCCTTGTTTTTTCTGGGCACGCTGTTTCCGGATCTGCCCCATGCGGCTCGCTGGAAACAGCGCGGGTGGCAGGTGATCCTGGAGGCGGCGCGCAAGCAGGTTCGAGCGGACGGCTTTTATTTCGAACAGTCCACTTACTATCACGTGTATGCGCTGGATTTCTTCCTGCATGCGCGGATTCTGGCTGCGCTGAACGGCGTTGCCATTCCAGCCGACTTTGACGACGTTGTCATCAAGATGCTGGATGCCCTGTGTTTACTGGGCCGCGCTGGACTCGCGCCCACCCTGGGCGATGACGATGGAGGGAGAGTATTCGATCCCCGGCGCAATTGGGCTCAGCATCTGCTGGACCCGCTGAGCACGGGCGCGGTCCTTTTCTGGCGGGGAGATTTCAAGTTTGTGGCGGCCGTTCCCCGGGAGGAAAGGCTATGGCTTTTCGGAGCTTCCGGGCTGGCCGAATTCGAAAAACTCCAAGCCAGCCAACCTTCTGACCGGTCCATCGCTCTCAAGCAGAGCGGACTTTACCTGATGGCTGACGCCGAGACCGGACAACAAGCGCTGATCGACGCTGGTCCGCAGGGACCGGGGACCGCGGGCCACGGCCACGCCGATGCCCTGAACATCACGCTGGTGAGCAATGGCCGAAGCCTGCTGATGGATCCGGGCACGCTCGAATACGTCGGCGAGAGCCACAAGGATCGAGCTTTCTTTCGCGGGACCGCAGCCCACAACACGATGCGGGTCGATGGGCTGGATCAGGCCGATGGTGCGGCGCCGTTCGCATGGACAAGCCTGCCGCTCGTGAGAGCCGAGAACTGGATAATCGGCGAAAAGTTCAATTTGTTTGTGGGCAGCCACAACGGCTACGAACGGTTGGCCGCACCTGTGACTCACCGGCGCTGGGTATTTCATCGGAAATCGCAGTTCTGGCTGGTGCGGGACGTGGCGAGCGGAGAAGGCGAGCATGCCATTGAGTTGACCTGGCATCTGGGCGCGAACCTGGTCCCGGCATCGGCGCGGGATTATTTGTTTGGAGACGGGCAGGAAAGCCTCGGACTGGTGCTCGCGGAAAGCCATGGCTGGTCGCAAAGCGCCGATCGGGGACCTTGGTCGCCGGCCTACGGGAGGCAAGAACGCGCCACCGTGGTCACGTTTGGCACTGTAGGAGCATTGCCGGCGGAGTTTGTCACTCTTCTGCTCCCGAACGTGAGCTTTCCATTGGACATGGGGCGCCTGGAGCGGCTGGCGAGCGACGCTACTGTGCGCGGTTATCGCTACACCAGGCCGGGAGAGGAGCATTGGTTCTTTTTCGCGGATGCGCCAAAAGCATGGAGTCTCGGGGGCTGGAGCAGCGACGCGCAGTTCCTCTACTGGTCATTGGACCGACGACGGGAGCAGCGATTGCTGGTACTGTGTAGCGGAAGCTACGCTGAAGTCGCTGGTCTGCGGGTGCTCGCGAGCCCAAACTCGGTAGAATATGCTGAAGTTGTGGGGGCCGCAGGCAAGAATGAACTGTTTTCGTCCGATCCTGAGCGAGTGCAATTCAATGGATCGCTGGACCGCGTAGAAGCGGAGTTGAGCAGTTCCGAGAACGATCACAAACGGATAGGCGTTTAAGTCATGTGCGGAATTTGCGGAATTTTTCATCGCGACCGGGCGCGGCGAGTCGAGCGCGACACGCTGGCGGAGATGAACCAGCGCATCGTTCACCGCGGGCCTGACGATGATGGCTTCTTCGTGGAGGCGAATGTCGGACTTGCCATGCGGCGGCTGAGCATCATCGATATTCAAACCGGACATCAGCCCATCTCGAACGAAGACGAAAATCTCTGGATCGTTTACAACGGAGAACTCTACAACCATCGGGATCTGCGCAAAGATCTCGAGGCGCGCGGACACCGTTACCGAACCAAGAGCGACACAGAGACCATCGTCCACCTGTTTGAGGAGTACGGACGCGATTGCGTGAAGTACCTGCGCGGCATGTACGCGTTCGCGATCTGGGACCGCCGCAAACGCGAGCTTTTTATTGCGCGCGACCGGCTGGGCATCAAGCCACTGTATTACTGGTATGACGGGAAGATCCTGCTGTTTGGATCGGAGATCAAAGCGATCCTCGCCCATCCCGAGGTAAACGCGGAGTTCAATCGCGGCACGCTCGCCGAGTACCTGGCGTTCGGCTACATCCCCGAGGCGGAGACGATGTATGTGGGAATCAAGAAGCTGCTGCCGGGGCACACGCTCGAGTTGGGAGAAAGCGGAGAGCTGAAAATCACGCAGTATTGGGACCTCACGGTGCAGGCCGACGATGGCAGCCAGCCTCGGCAGCACTATGTCGATCGGTATCGCGGGCTGCTGGAGGAATGCGTCTCGAGCCATCTGATGAGTGACGTGCCGCTGGGCGTGTTTCTCAGTGGTGGCCTGGATTCGAGCGCAGTGGCGGCACTGACCACCAAGATCCGCCGCGAGCCGATTGAGACCTTCGCGGTGGGTTACGGGGAAGAGGCGTTCAGCGAGCTTCCGTTTGCGCGCATGGTCGCGAAGCATATTGGATCGAAGCATCACGAAGTACGTTTAAGCCGCGAAGAATTTTTCCAGACTCTGCCCCGTCTGATCTGGCATGAGGATGAGCCCATCGTTTGGCCTTCGAGCGTGTCGCTGTACTTTGTGGCGCGCCTGGCGCGGGAGCGGGTCACGGTCGTTTTGACGGGCGAAGGTAGCGACGAAACGCTGGCCGGCTACACGCGCTATGCCTGGACCTTGAAGAATTCCCGTATGGATCAGGCGTACCGCATGCTGGTGCCGGAGTTCGGGCGCACGCTGGTGCGGCGCGGCATTTACGCCGGTCCCTTGTCTGGCGCCATGCATCGCAAGCTGGAGCACACGTTCCTGGTCCGGGATGGCGCGTCATGGCCATCGTTCTATTTCGATAACTTCTATTCCGCATTTTCCGGGGTGGAGCAGGAAGGGCTGCTGACAGCGGAAGCGAAAGCAATGTGCGGCGATGCCTACGCGGGCTCCATGAACTACTGGAACGGATCCTCGGGCGACATGCTGCACCGCATGCTCTACACCGATATCAAGACCTACCTGGTTGAGCTCCTGATGAAGCAGGACCAGATGAGTATGGCCGCTTCCATTGAGAGCCGCGTCCCGTTCCTCGATCACGAATTGGTGGAATTTACGGCGAGCATCCCGGCGAGATACGAAACCAAAGGGCTGGCGGGGAAATTCATCTTGAAATCGGCGGTGGAAGATTTTCTGCCGCGCGAAGTGGCGTACCGGCAGAAAATGGGATTTCCGACGCCCTGGGCTTATTGGCTGGCCGGGCCGCAACTGGATCAGTTGGAGCAGTTGCTGCTTGCGCCGCGCACGAGGGAGCGGGGATATTTCCATTCCGAAGGGGTGCAAAGACTGTTTGCCGAGCACCGTGCCGGAAGCCGCGATCATGGCAATCGCATCTGGCGTTTGCTGAATCTGGAACTTTGGGAACGGGTCTGCCTGGAAGGAGACCCGGTCGGCGAAGTGGCGCACTCGCAAGGTGCGGCTGTGGCCCGCTGAAGATTCCAAAGTTGGCGTGGTTCCCCAGGTTGCTCCGCAAAAACCTGCATGCTTAGAAATTTCAAGCTGGCGACTTTGCGCGCTCTCAAGACCTCCGGGGTCTTCGATCTCGTAGCTGCCAGCCGCTGGCGGCAGAATCGGCTGCTGATTCTCTGTTACCACGGCACCGCGCTGGAAGACGAGCACCAGTGGCGCCCCGCATTGTATGTGGATCCGCGCGTGCTCGAACAACGGCTCGAGATGCTGAAGCAGGGCGGGTATGCGGTCCTGGCTCTGGGCGAAGGGCTTCAGCGCTTACAGGCGGGAACATTGCCGCCGCGCAGCGTCGCGATCACCTTCGACGATGGCACTTACGATTTTTATAGCCGGGCCTACCCGCTCCTGAAGCAATACGGGTTTCCGGTCACGGTCTACCAGACGACCTACTACATGGATCATCCGCGGCCGGTGTTCAGCCTGATCTGCTCCTACATGCTGTGGAAGCGGCGTGGCGTGGTGATTCATGATGGAAAAGAACTTGGGCTGGCAGGGCCGCTCGACTTGCGTACCGAGGCGGCGCGCCATCGAGTGGTGCGCGGGCTGATCGAACGGGCAGAACGGGAAGACAGGACGGGCCTGCAGAAAGATGAATTAGCGGCGCAGTTGGCCCGGTTGCTGGAGATCGATTACGAAGCTCTCGTGCAGAAACGGATTCTGCAGATCATGAACCCGCAGGAATTGCAGGAGATCGCGCGTGACGGGGTCGATATTCAGCTCCACACCCATCGCCACCGGACGCCCGAGGACGAAGCGCAATTTCGGCGGGAGATTCGTGACAATCGAGAAAGAATCGAGGCCGTGGCCTGCACCCGGCCCGTTCATTTCTGTTATCCGGCGGGCGTGTATCGATCGAAGTTTTTCGATTGGCTGGCGCAGGAGCAGGTTGTGTCCGCGACCACCTGCGATGCCGGGTTGGCGAGCGCGGGCAGCCGGAGTTTATTGATTCCGCGCTATATCGATAACCAGTTCCGCACACCGATCGAGTTTGAGAGTTGGTTGTCTGGCGTGGGGGCGCTGCTGGTCTTTCGTCAAGCTGCCAGCCAGACGTACATTCCTATCGAGACCTAGTGTGGTGTCCCGAAAAAACTCGAAACTTCGGGACTGGATTTCACGCTCACTCTGTTCGAGTATTTGCGAAACATCACACCAGGCGAGCATTATTCCAGAGGCGATCCTTTATGAAGCGGAAACCGGACGGCAAAATGCATAGAGCGGGCAGAGTTCTCGTGCAGGCTGGCCGCGTGCTAACCGGCAAGCAGATGGCCGGACGCAATCTCACGGTCTTCCCGGACGACGTATTCCTGACTTCCTATCCTCGCTCCGGCAATACCTGGACGCGGTTCCTGATCGGCAATCTCATTTACCAGGACGAACCCGTCACGTTCGCCAATATCGAGTCGCGCCTGCCGGAAATCTACTTCAATTCCGATCACTACCTGCGCAGTCTTCCGCGCCCACGGATTCTCAAGAGTCACGAGTGCTTCCAGCCGCAGTATCCGCGCGTGATCTATATTGTGCGCGACCCGCGTGACGTCGCCGTCTCCTTCTACCACCACAACGTCAAGGCGGGAAACATTGCTGACGACTACCCAATGGAAGCCTTCATCCCGCGCTTCATCGCGGCGGAGTTCGATGCGAGGTGGGGTTCGTGGTCCGACAAACGTCCTGAGTTGGCTTGCACTCCGCGAAAGCCATCCCGGCTTCATTCTGCTTCGCTACGAAACCATGAAGGCGAATTCGATCCAGGAACTGCAGCGTGTCTGCGCCTTTCTCGAACGCTGCGCATTCCGCAAGATCGACAGCAGCCCGGAGAAACTGCAACGCGCCGTGACCTCAGCACTCCCGAACGCATGCGCGATCTCGAGAAGGCTCAACACACGCTCCGACAAGCCTTTCATCCGAAGCGCGAAGGCGGGGGGCTGGAAGTCAATACTCTCGGCCGAGTCGGTGGCCAGCATCGAATCAGCCTGGGGGGCGCTCATGGAACGCCTCGGCTACGAACTGGCGGGCACTAAGCCAGAGGCGCTCTCACAACCCTGACTGTCTGTCATCTTGAGCGGAGGGAGGCGCCAGCCGATCGCAGTCGAAAGACCCCGCTGCTGTTGTGGATTTCGCGTGAAGCGTTATGCATTTCCACGACGGGCCGCCAAAGCGGGTATTGCCGTGACTCCTGCTAAGCCCAGGTGATACCTCTCCCCACTCGCGCTCTGACTTCTCACCTCGCCCGCCGCACCCGAAACCAATTCCTGATCTGCTCAATTCCCGGGCGAAGATCCGAGAGCCAAATGTCGTCATAGCGCATCCCCGGATACCAGGGAATGGCAACCTTCGCCAGCGTGCTCCAGAAGTGGGGATACTCCTCCGGCCAATTCGCCGGCTTTCCATTCCGAATGTTGCTGAGGTGCGTCAGTTCTCCGACCAGGCGGCGGCACGTAATCCGCGTGCGGTAGGGCAGCGTCTTCGGCGGCAAAGCTCCGGTCAGGCACCAGTCAATCAAATAGCGTGGATAGTCAATCCCGCTCGCGATCGGCAGACCGATTGAACCCCACGGCCGGCCGTTGCTTTCCATCAGCACGGCAGGACCATCTCCTGCCTTCTTGTACTCAACCATCGCGATGCCCTGAAATCCGATTGCGCGAACCAGTCGGCTGCTTATCTCGCCTAGATTTCCATCGACCGCCATCGATACTCGGCAACTGCTCGCTGAGCCTCGGGGATCGACTTCCCGCACTCGTTGCCACGCAAAGGGCAGGAACACCTGCTCCTGCGCGACGAAGAAAGAAATCCCAATGCCCGCGCCCGAAACGAATTCCTGGATCAACACGTCGCCCGCAACCTGCAAGCGCTCGGCAATCTTGCGTGCCAGTTCTTGTCTTCCGAACGCATACGACACCGACCCGAAAACCGCCTTCCCATTCTTCCAGCGCACGGAAAATCGATCCTTCACCACGACTGGATAACTCAGGTCGGGAAGACTCCCCATGTCGGAATCCGCCTTTACGAGCCAGGTGCGCGGAACAGCAATCCCCAGGCCGCGCGCCAATTCAATCGTCTGATATTTGTCGGAGGCGGCCACGACGGCCTCGCGCGGGGGCAAGGCAATGCGGCAGATTCCTTCGAAGCGATTGCGCTGCTCTGATAACGGCTGCAGCGTCCAATCCGCGGTGGGTACGATGAGGTCAATCGCGTGCTGGCGAGCAAAGGCGAGAACTGCGATAACGAACGCGTCCGCGTCATCTGTTGAGATCGGATAGTCGAAACTAAGCCGGCAATAACGAGAGAGCTTGGCGGCCGCAAAGAGGCCCTGGTTTGCCCCGACCGCGAGCCAATGCCCGGCCCGGCCCGCCGAGCGCGTGAATGCTAATGCGGCCGCATTATGTCCGTCCAGAACCAGTATTCTTGCCAATGAGGGATCGCTCCAGCTACTCGACGCAGCTCTTCACGCTAGCAGGCTTAAAAACGCGAAAACTGTCACTGCTTTGAAAGGGCTCGGCTTCACAGTTTGCTGAAAAATTCGTTTCGAACGCCGCAATCCTCCTCAGCGGCTGAAGCCGCCACTTACTTCTCTGCGCTTACGGCGCGGCTGGAAGCCGCGCCCTTTCAAAACACGACCCGGTTTTTCCGCAACCTGTTCAGCCGAGGCGAAACCGCTGCAATTGCATACCGGCTTACAGTTTGATGAAAAACAATTGCAATCGCTGAGTTTTGAAAGGGCTCGGCTTTAGCCGAGCCGTAACAGCTGCAAATTAAATAGCGGCTTTACCCGCCGAGGTCGCGGCCACGGGATTTGGGATACTTTTTCAGCAGCCCTAGACTTCTCTTCCCGCAAAGGCGGTCTCCAGATTCCAACGCAATCCATCCACCGTCTTTGACGGACGTACGCGCTTCAGAGCCAGCGGATTGTCGTTCCTGCGAGCCAGTCCGCTGCTGGTCGTCACCGCCGTCTCGTAACCCGCTCGCTGACTTTCCTCTGTGGTCTGCTCATTCCAGTTCGGAAAAAGCGCGGGACAGGGATAGGAGAAATGAACGACCTTCGCGTTGATATGTGCTTCCATGCGCCGCTTCGACTCTACCAGCTCCCGACGGGCGTCCTCGACGCCGACATGCGCCAGGTTGGGATGCGTCATGGTGTGCGAGCCCACAATGTGTCCGCCCTGCGCCAGACCACGCACCTGGCCCCAGTTCATCATTAGATCGCCCGACTCTGCCGGCAGCATCGTCCCCAAATCAAACTCGATATGGCTTACCACACGTTCCTGTTCCGCACCCGCCAGCATCGCCACTCGATCACAAGCTGCCAAATAGGCAGCTTCCCTTTCGCGCTCGCTTCCCAGGTTCCAAACCTTCGCCGCTTCGCCTTTCCATTCCTTCCGGGCCGTCTTACGGAATGAATATCGTAAACGGCTCGGCCACGGCAGCCTGCGGCTTTCCACGCAATCCACCGTCACGTAAAAGGCTGCCGGCACTCCCAGGCGATCGAGGATCGGCATGGCCATCTCGAAGTTATCCGCATACCCGTCGTCGAAAGTCACCACCACCGCGCGTTCCGGCAGTTCCTCCTCACCGCTTACAAATCTGCCCACCTGATCCAGGCTCACTGGGTGAAATTCCCGGGCGAGCAGTTCCATCTGCCCTTCAAAAATCGGGCGCGGATGAATCATTCCTCCCAGCGAATCGGCAACGCTACCAGGATCCTCGAGTACCGAGTGATACATCAGAATGGCCGCGCCTTTTCCATGCAGACGTCCGGCCAGGCGCAGCACCCCACTGCTCAACAACGCCTGTTTCAGTTGTTGCTTGATCATTCCGAGCCTGTGATCGACCACACTTCCCTTCAGTCTAAACGAGCCCCATCGAGACAACAGTTCGAACCACGAAAACCATCGTAACCTTTCGCATCGAAAGGCTCCGTCGCAAGATCAATATGTAACAATTGAAAAATGGAGGCGATTCTCGGGGATGAGGATGGGCAAAGGACTATGCCTGCGCAAGGATTTTCAGCTTTGCGCATTGCCTGTCCGGGCAGAAATCAGTAGACTAATAAGCAGCTTTAATATCAATGACTTAGATTCACCCAGCCGCAAGGATGAGGAAGCTCAATTGCTGGCTGGAAGACTTGCCTTCATCTTCAATTGCCGGGCATTCGCTACGAGCTTCGAGCGACGAGCTTGGAGCTTCAGGTTGTGGGTTCGAGCTCGCAGCTCGTGGCTCATACGCTCGTAGCTCCCTGTTGACTGAAAACGCCAGAACCCTTAAGGAGGGTCACAGATTTGACTCCGACGAGCCATCTTATCGCCCCGCATGGCGGGGAATTGATCAATCTCATTGCCGAGCCGGCGCGCGCCGCCGATCTGAAAGCGCATTCCAAAGAGTGGTCGTCGTGGGACCTGACCCCGCGACAAATCTGTGATGTCGAACTGCTGTTGAGCGGCGGATTCTCGCCCCTGCACGGCTTCATGAATCGTGCGGATTACGAAAGCGTCTGTCACGACATGCGCCTGAAGAGTGGCGTGATCTGGCCGATGCCCATCACGCTCGATGTGACCGAAGAGTTCGCCAAGAAATTGCAGCCGGGCAGCAGCAAGGTCGCTCTGCGCGATGGCGAAGGCGTGATGTTGGCAGTGTTGCACGTCGAAGATGTCTGGCAGCCCGATCGGCAGGCGGAAGCCAAGAGCGTATTCGGAACTACCAGCAAGGCGCATCCCGGCGCAGACTATGCTATCAACAAGGCGAATCCCTGGTACGTGGGTGGCACACTGGAAGGCCTGCAGCCTCCCACCCATTACGATTTTCGTTCCCTACGCCTGACGCCCGCGGAGTTGCGCTCTGAATTTTCGCGCCTGGGCTGGCGGCGCGTGGTTGCATTCCAAACCCGCAATCCCATGCATCGCGCCCACCAGGAACTCACCTTCCGCGCCGCCAAGCAGGTGGAAGCGAACCTGCTTCTTCATCCTTCCGTTGGCATGACCAAGCCGGGCGACGTGGACTACTTCACGCGCGTGCGCTGCTACCAGCTGCTGCTCTCGAAGTATCCGCACGGAACCGTGAAGCTCTCCATGCTTCCCCTTGCCATGCGCATGGGTGGACCGCGCGAGGCGATCTGGCACGGCATCATCCGCAAGAACCACGGCTGCACGCATTTCATCGTCGGCCGTGATCATGCTGGACCGGGCAACGACACCGACGGTAAGCCCTTCTATGGCCCTTACGATGCCCAGGAGCTCTTCCGGAAGCACGAGGCCGACATCGGTGTGACCATGGTCCCGTTCAACATGATGGTCTACCTCGAGGATCAGGACAAATACGTGCCCGACAACGAGGTCCCGAAAGGCTCGCGCGTGCTGAACATTTCCGGCACAGAGTTGCGGCAGCGACTCAACGAGGGTCGCGATATCCCGACCTGGTTCACGTATCCCGAAGTCGTGCAGGAGTTGCGTCGCAGCTATCCTCCGCGGCACAAGCAGGGCGTCACCATTTTCTTCACCGGGCTTTCGGGATCCGGTAAATCGACCATCGCCAATGTGCTGTTGACCAAGTTCCTTGAAACTGGCGGCCGCCCCGTCACCATTCTCGACGGCGACCTGGTCCGCAAGCATCTCTCTTCGGAACTCGGCTTTTCGAAGGAGCATCGCGACATCAATATCCGCCGCATCGGCTACGTCGCTTCGGAGATCACGAAGAATGGCGGCATCGCGATCTGCGCTCCCATCGCTCCCTACGAAGCCGTTCGCAAGGCGGTGCGCGAGATGATTGAGCCGCTGGGAGGCTTCGTCCTGGTGCATGTCGCCACCCCGCTCGAAACCTGCGAGCAGCGTGACCGCAAGGGACTTTATGCGAAGGCGCGAGCCGGCATCGTCAAGGAGTTCACGGGAATCTCGGATCCGTACGAAGCACCGCAGAAAGCCGAGGTCGTGATCAACACGGCGGAACTTTCTCCGGAAGAAGCTGCTCAGGAGATCATCTTGCATCTCGAGCAGCAGGGTTTTATAGGCGTAAACGGACCTTCAGCCTAGCTCTTGTGGAGACGCGGGCGTCCCCGCCCGCCTGGACGGGCGAGGCGCCCGTCCCTCCAGGAGGCCAGGTCCGCAACGGAGGATATTGCAGGAATCGTAATGCCCTTGTTCGCCGCCAAAATTCTGGTTGGCTTCTTCGTTGGCACTCTCATCGGCCTGACTGGGCTGGGCGGCGGTGTTTTGCTCCTGCCCATCCTGATCTTCGGCCTGAGGGTGCCGGCGATTGTGGCCGTGGGTTCGGACGCGGTCTTCAACTTTTTCACGAAGATCCCCGCCAGCATTGTTCACCTGACAAAAGGCACCGTGCGCCGCAAGGTGGTACTCGCGCTCGCGGTTGGCAGCGTTCCGGGTTCGGCCCTGGGCGTCACCTACCTCACCCATCTCCGCCACCTATACGGAAGTGGTGTGAATGAAGTCATCAAGACTGCCATCGGTGTTTTGCTGGTGTTCATCCCCATGCTGCTGATGTTCCAGACCCGCATCGAGGAGCGCATGGTGAACCGTTCCCCGACGCTGAAGTCCTTCCTGGGGATGACGATCATCGGCTTAGGCTCGGGCTTTCTGGTTGGGATGACGTCGGTGGGTTCGGGCAGCATCATCATGATGATGCTCTTGCTCTTCTACAGCTATCCGCCAAAGGTTAACGTGGGCACCGACATCGTGCACGCGGTCGTGCTGACCGGAGTCACCGGATTGATGCACTTCCGGGCCGGCAATGTCGAGCCGAGCCTGGTAGCCGCGCTTTTGATCGGCTCGATTCCCGGCGGACTACTGGGCTCGCACCTGAGCACCCGTGTGCCGGTGGTCTGGCTGCGCCGGATTCTGTGCTTCATTCTCCTGGTCACGGGAGCGCGCATGCTGTGGGCGTGAGCCCTGGCACGACTCAAAGGAACCCACGGTGCCCCAGGTTCGCGTCCGTTCTGTGGACGCTAACCTGGACGATTAAAGAACCTATGAATTCTGCTTATTCTGACATCCTGATGCGTATCGAAGCCGCTCTGGCCGACGCTCGCGCGATCTTTGGCCGGTTCACGCCCGGGGCTATCGATGCGGAATTCAAGGCTGGTCACGATCCCGTGACCGAAGCCGATCGTGCCATTGATGCCGTGCTTCGCCAGAATCTTCTGCGCGACGGCGAAGGTTGGCTCTCTGAAGAAAGCGTCGATGATTTTGCTCGGCTTGATAAGAGCCGTGTGTGGGTGGTCGATCCCCTCGACGGCACCCGCGAGTTCGTGAAAGGCATTCCGGAGTTTTGCGTCTCCATTGGATTCGTCGAAGACGGAATTCCGGTGGCCGGCGGAATTCACAACCCGGCAACCAATGAGACTTTCATCGGCGCCATGGATTCGGGAGTTCTCTACAACGGAAAGCCGGGCACGCCCAGCGGCCGTACAAGCTTGCAGGGCGCGGTCGCGCTCGCCAGCCGCAGTGAAGTAAAACGCGGCGAGTGGAAGCCATTCGAAAACGGCCCTCTGGAAATCCGCGCCATGGGTTCGGTCGCCTACAAACTGGCGCTGGTATCGGCAGGGCTCGCTGACATCACGTTCACGCTAACGCCCAAGCACGAATGGGACGTCGCTGCCGGCGCTGCCCTGGTGCTCAGTTCCGGTGGATTCGTCAGCACTCTTGAAAACGCGGGATTCCGAGCCAATCATAAGAACCCGCTGCTCTCCGGTCTCATCGCGGGCGGACCTCACTTGCGCACGGAGTTGATGTCTTTGCTGGAGCCACATCTTCACCCCGCCACACCGCAGCCTCGCAAGTAATACGAGGGTATCAATCCCCAGATCTCGGGCTGTCTTTCAAAATCGCGATCAAAGCCGAGTTTTCAAGTCGAAGCAGGCGCTACCGGGTCTGGGTTATGCGCACCCAGTTCTGCTGCCAGGTTGTGAATGCAGGTCTGCAGAAGAGCGTAACAGCGACGCGTGGTCTCGAGGTCGCCGAAGTACGGATCCGGAATCTCCCGGCAACGGTCGGTGCCATCGGCATACGCACTCAGCATTAAAACTTTTTCTCGCGCTTCAGGGTAGAGCGCCAGAACTTCGGCCTTGTTTTGGAAATCCATCACGAAGATGACGTCTGCTCCAGAAACCATTTCCGGGGACAACAATTGTGCCCGGTGTTCGGCAAGGGAAAGGCCGATCTCGCTGGATGCAGCCACCGCCCGAGGATGGGCTGCGCCGCCCGGAATCGCATGCAGTCCCGCGGAAACCGCGCTGACGAGAATGTGCGTGCCGGCGGTACATTGGCGGAAAATAGCCTCGGCCATCGGGCTTCGCATGATGTTGCCAAAACAAACGAAGAGAATGGATTTGGTGGATGGAGGGACGCGCTCCCGCTTCTGAGGCCTCACGCCCACACTGTCGAGCAGACGATACCACGCATAGATCGCACCCGCCTTTGGTCCGAGCCGAAGAAAAGTCTCCCGCTCTTTCAGTACGGAATCGGGGATGAATCTACGAAGCAATTGCTTCGGTCCCGTCTTCCGTTGTTCGACCTGATGCATAAAAGCTCTGGGAGAGTGTTACCCTACTGCTCTTCCTGATAGGTTTCAATCAGCGCCACAGCAACTTCATCCATCTCTCGTCTGGTTATTTCCTCTCCCACCTGCAAGATGCGCTTGCTCCAAAATGCCCACAGCAGACCTGCCCCGTACGGCACCAGGCACACCAGGATCTGGAAGGCGACCTCCAGATAGGTGTGCGCAACGAACCATCGTCGCATGAGCAGCAAAGCGGCGATGAAGGGCATCACGAGCAGGATGGGCAAGGAATAAGCTTCCCGAAGGAAGGTGCGAATTCGAATACCCAGGAGCCTGCACAGGTGCCGAGGCATGAAGTAGAGCGACGTGCAGAACAAAGGAATCGCCGTTCCCGCCGCGTCCCCGACAATGCCAAATGGCCTTATCAGCATGATGCTGAGGATCAGGTTGGCGATGCTTTCCATCAACGTGACCCAGGCCAGCGATCGGTGCTTCGCCATACCGTAAAGAATGCGAGTGGAAGCGGCCTGGGAGAGGGCGCAAGTCATCGGAATGGCCAGGACCACCAAGACCGGGTAGCTGGCTGCAACGTAGCGCGCGCCCACCCAGGCTTCGATGACTGACTTACCTAGAATAATCAGAACGGCAGTGATAGGGAAGATGATCAGGGCGCAGGCGCGATTTCCGGCGACCAAGATCTTGCGCAACTGGTCCTTGTCGCCGCGAGCGTCCGACTGTCCTGACATGGGCACGAAAATCTGCGCCAGGCTGCTCACCACTTCCGAGGCATAGTCGAGCAGGCGATCGCCAATGGAAAAGTACGTAATGGCAGTGACTGACAGGAACGTGCCAATCACGATCTCGTCGGTCTTGAAACGCAGCTTGTACGCGATCATCAGGATGAAGCTCACCGCGCTGTAGTTTGCGATCTCGCGCAGGGAACCACGGTCCACATATTTCCAGCCGAAACGAATTTTCAAGAGATGAAGGACGAAAGCGGCCCGGACGAAGGAGCTGAGAATGGGCAGTACGACAGTGATGAATGCCACCATCAACAGTCCGTATCCGTGCGTGAGGGCGAGCACGATCAGCACGGCGCGCAGCAACGTCGAAATCAGGTTAGTGACGTTGACCAGGTAGAAGCGCTGCATCCCTTCGAGAACGCCCCCGAACACGCCGGTGGGAAACCCGAGCGCAACCGAGGTTCCCACCATGAGGAATAACCAGCGCGCGGTGCTGAGAAATTCAGGCGGAATACGAAACAGATGCTCAACGAAGGCGCTACACACCAGGGTGATCATCAGCGCGGCCGTTCCGATGGCGGTGTAGGTGGCGAGGCTGGTGTTGATCAGCTTGGCGAGCCCTTCGCGGTCATTGGTAGCGGTGTAGGTCGAAACGTAGCGAATGACGGAAGAGCGAATACCGAGATCGAACAGGCCGTAGTAGCCCGTAACCGAGAAGATCAGAACCCAAATCCCGAATGCCGTGTCGCCCAGCCGATGCAGGATGAAGGGCGAGAGGAAAACTCCCACCAGGATACTGACTCCGAGGCTGAACCAACTGGAGCCGACATTTTTGAAGATTTCCCTGTTACGCATCGGCTATTGGGGCCTCAGGCTTGAACAACCATCCCGACAACATGGCTTGCAGAGCGGGGCTGGCAACCAGAGTGACGAAAAATTTCGGCAGATGTTGCGGAGGCCCATGGGTTCAGTTTACGCGTCAGGCGAATTCATCGAACCCCTTGCGGAACTTGGACGGTTACCGGTTCGTATCCGAGCGTGATCATGAGATCGCCCCATGCGTTTTCGATCTGTTCGACGCTTTTCACGGGCAGGGAAGTCCGCCAGCCGCCGGCTTTGGCGACGCGCACGAAAGGAATGTCCTTGCGGCGGTTTTTGGTGGCGATCCAGCGATCGGCTTCCAGCTTCTCCAATTCGCGCATGCGATCGGCGGAGCTGCGGTCAATGACCTGCTGGAGACGAGTCGGTACCGCCTCGATTCCGAAGAACTGGGCGATGCGGGTAAGTTCGCGGGTGGTGTCCTTCATCATGTCTTCATAGCGAAGCAGCAGGAAATTTTTGCTCTTGCCGCGGGTGTAGATCCAGCTGCTGACATTTTCCGCCCAGGTTCCCCAGTCGATAGAAATCAGCCGTCCCTGCACGAAGTCTTCCACATACTGCTCGAGCGGATAGGCGTCGTCGATCTGCATGTACTTGCGCTGGAAGTCGTAATAGGAGAGCGCGACATCGCGCGGATCGCGCACGATGTAGATGACTTTGCGGTAACGGTGATCGAAATACTCGTGAGTCTTGATGATGCGCGGCCGCGGCGTGGACTTGAGCGCCCGATTCGATTGCGAGGAAGTATCGGGGATGAGCTTCTCGATGTTGGTGAAGCCGACATTCTTTTCGGGATAAACGAGGTTCGCGATCAGGAACCGCGTCCAGGTATTGCCGGAACGGGGATAGGAGACGACGAACGTGTCATCCGGATAGACCGCGAAATCGCGCTCTGCTCGATCGGTGCCGAGGATGTATTTTACGACCGTCTTAATTCCGTAGATCATCGGTGGAAAAGCTCCCGTTTAGTTGTCGCATTGGCCATGTGCGTTTCAAGTGTAGCGCCGGCATCCTGCCGGCTATCCCGGGGGCATTGCGCCCTCGCGAGGCGGGCGAGACGCCCGCCTGACAGCCGCCGAGACGGCGGCGCTACCAGTTCTTGCAACATCATCGATCGTTCGATTGGCGAAGCCAGCCAGCTTCAAAGATTCTTCTCGTTGGGCACGCTTGCGATTTTCCACGCGGCGAAGATGCGCGCGATACAGCGATTGCAGCACGTGTGGGAACAAACGCAAGCCCAATTTTGCAAGCCGCAGCTTCCAAAGCGGCGTGATTGCTTTTGCGCGATCGGTGCACTCGACGGCCTCGGCAAACTTGCCCTCCAGAAGAAACTGCTTGGCCCGTTCAAATTGAATGGCCAGCGAGATATTCGCGATCTTGGCGCGCACCACGGATGTTTGTTCCTCGGTTAGTTTTTGCGTGGCCAAGGCCTTCTGATAGACGGCGATCAGAGCCTGCTTCATAAGATCGCCGCTGGCCGCCAAACCGTTGGCTGGCCGATGCGCGATTTGAATTTCGCGCGTGAAAGTCATGCGCACGCCGGCGGCCGCAAGTCGCAACCACAAGTCGTAGTCCTCACATCTGCGAAATTGTTCGTCAAACATCCCTGCCTCGAGCAGGGCCTCGCGCGCTACCACGGCAGAGGATGTGTTGACGGTGGATTGTTCGCGCAACAGCGAATCGAAGTTCACCGGAAGGGATTGTGGAGTTCGATCGAATGAGACTCCCACCGGCTGATCGTCCCGGATCTGCACCCCGTTGGCATATACCAGCCCGAGTGCCGGATCGCTTTCAAATATCGCTATCTGATTAGCCAGGTGATTCGGAAACCAGAGGTCGTCGCTGTCGAGGAAAGCCACGTACTTGCCGCGAGATGCCTGGATGCCCGTGTTGCGGGCGTTACTCGGTCCGCGATTTTCCTGCTTGATATAGCGGATTTTGCCGAGGTAAGGCTGCAGAGCCTCTTCCAGTAGCGGGGTATCGGGCGAGCCATCGTTCACGACGATGATTTCGTAGTCGGAGAGAGTCTGGGCGAAGGCGGAATCGAGAGTGGCAGTTATGTAGCTTGCGGCATTGTAGGCCGGGATTACGACGCTCACCAGCGGTGGCTGATGGAGCGAACCGCGCGGCTGCGAAGCGATGTCAGGTTGTGTGCCCACGGCCTTAGTTTCGATCATGCTCGGACGGAGCTTTGCGATGGTCTCTCGGTTGCGTCTTGCATTTTGCCTAATATTACGTGAGCGCAAGGCCGCTTTCACGCCCGTTCGGGAGTTCGCCATTCCCGTGCGGGTACGTTGGTAATTGTGGGCCTCTGGGTAATGAACAGCTTACAGCGTTGACGGATCGAATGAGCACAATGCTGCAAACAGGTCCGAAAGAAAACGTTTCCGAGCGATTGCTTGCAACCGGAATTGCCGATGGCAGTGTCAGTTACACGGCACAGAAGCGCCAGCCATTCGGCATATGTAAGCCGCGTGTAAATGGTTCCGATTTGGGTAGGCGAATTGCGAACTTTTGTCCTAAGGTATTCACCCTAAGGTAGTGAAGAAAGACCTTAGATTCAACAAGCTGGAAAATTTTCTTGTTACGTACGTGCCATGCCCAACCTGCCATCCGTACACGTACCGCGCCAACATCTGTGCGCTGCAGTTCTCACCGGGAGACTTAGGCTTTATCCTCTGTAAATAATTGCAACAAAGTGGTTTACAAGAGGCGAGGTTTTCATGGACGGTTCCTGAAACGCCGGGAGGTCCAATTTTGGGCTCATCATGAGCAGACTGATGCTTTCGGCCAAGGCAGTACGGAGATCCCTCTATAGGCGAAGCTGAAGGCCAACTACAGAAATCACAGGACGAGTGCAACAAATTGGCACCGTGGGTGCTATGTCTCTCGTCAGTACACTTCACGTCAATTCAAATCAGTGAGCGGCCGGCCGTGTCGACGTCCAACTAGTGGCGCCGGGGCGCTACAGTTCGGTCACTTCACAAGCACATTTGAGGGGGACACTCAATGAGCGAATGGCCCGTCCGCTTAGGGCAACGCGAACAGCAGATCGTCGAGTTGCTCCTGCAAGGCTGTGACAATGATGAAATCGCGCGCCAACTTAAAATGGCACGGCGAACGGTGAAAGCGCACTTTAACCGGCTGTTCTTACGATTTGGCATTACCAGCGGTATCAAGCGAGTAAAACTCGCAACACTCTTGTACCGGAGGCAACTATGTTTGGAGGCGAACGTTACGGAAAACGAAATCCCAGCGAGCGAGAGAGTAGAGTTATCGAGCTCGTTGCCCGGGGACTTAAGAACAAGGAGGTTGCAGACGAAATCGGAACCACTGAGCACGTCGTCAAGAATTACCTCCGCGTCATCTACGACAAGCTTGGACTCTGGAATCGAGTCGAGCTCGCTCTCTGGTATGAGGCACGAAAGTACGAGCAGATCGCCAGAGCTTGATCCGCTGGAGGCCTGGGAACACAGCCTCCTGGGCTTGGGCGAACGCTCTTCAGGAAGTCATCACCGGTAAGCGTGGAGAGCGGGCTGCTCGCTTAAGGGCAGCCCGCAGTCTGCAGGTTACGAAGCTTCTGGGCGGCGTGTGGAACACTCTTGCGGACCGCAGCATTGAGAAGTAAGCGAGCCTGATCGCAACTCTTCGGTACACCGTCCCCGACCAGGTACATATCCGACAACAAAAGAATCGCGGATGGGTTTTCCTTGCCCACCGCTTTCCAAAGGAACTTGGCCGCCTCTGCACTGTCGCGCGGGCCCCGTTTTCCATTCAGGTATTCGGTAGCTAAAGCAAAATCCTCGGCCCCGGCACTCGCATCAGCTGTCGCCGGTTTGGGCGTTGTCGCGCTTGCCGCGTAGGCTTCAGGCGCGCTCTTTGGAGCAGCCTTGGGCCCAACTGGCGCAGCAGCCTCGGGCACAGCCGGTTTCTCCGGCGCCGTCGTTTGCTTCGGCATAGGTGCAGCCGGCGTGGGATTCTCGGCCACACTGGTGGCGTTCGGGGCGGGATTCGCGGGCACCGGAGCGGGCGGAGATGAAGCTGCCTGTGAAGCAGGAGCGGCGGGCGGCGCCTCCTGAGAGGGATGGGATTGCGGAGTGTTCTCGACCTTGGGTGTAGCTGTGGTTGCGGCCGTGGGGCGGGGCGGCGTGCTTGGTGGCCGCGACTGAGCGTAAATGAGAATGCCAATTGCAGCCATGGCCAACAGGGCGGGAATCAATTTACGAAAACCGCTTGAGCCTTCACTTCCCCCCGCGAGATTTTTTTCACGCAACCAGTTGATGTCCGCACCGTTGCTGAACGATGGTTGCGTAACCGGCGCTGACGTGTCTAAGCCGAAAATCGATGTGTGGTATACCGGGTCGGGCTCGCGCCGCGCTACGGCGACGGCC
>QIAH01000332.1:26024-31681 GCA_003225465.1 Acidobacteriota bacterium
GCGCCACACATGCCACAAAAGCGTTGGGCAGTTGGATGACGATGTCCACATTCGGCGCACTGAACGCCGGAAGTCGTCGTAGTTAACACCTCAGAGCTTCTGTTGAAGGCGCGGGCCTCGAGAGCGGCTACTGCTTCCTTCAACGAGAGGTCGTCGTGCGCAAACTCGGCCTCCGTTGCTGCGGCGGCGGGATTCTCTTTCAGCTCACGGAGCAATTCGCCGACTGCCTCCTCGCGTTTTTCAGGAGGGCTTGTGAAGTAAACTTCCGCCCAGCGTCCGAGGTTTCTACCCAGCGTTGGGTTCAGCAGTGGATTCAAGTCCGGATTCGGTAGCTCGTCGGTCGGCTCCGAAGTCTTTGGCGGCGGATATCGCACTAACATGTCCCCCTGGTTCTCGAAGTAATTCCACTACCGAGCGGGCCAGTTGTCAAATGTCTTACCTGAGGAAAAACCTGTAGGAGACGAAGGGAAATCACGGGTTGCGGGCTCAGTCACATACCTTACGGGAGGCTGGCTCGAACTGGTCGAGTTGCGCGTCGTGCTGGCTCGCAATCTTGCCTTGCGGAGTCTTTCCATAGAGATCAGAGCCCGGACAATAGTATAGGGCCGTGTGCACGTCGACCCAGACCGGAATGTTGGGGTTGCCGCTATAGGAGGGTGCCTGGGGCGGCTCGGCAAGACCGATATTGACCAGGAACTCATCCCACATGGAAAGCTTGGGCGGGGGAGGCGCTTGCTTCCTCTTCGGTTTAGCTGGGGCGTTGGGCGCAGTGGCGGCAGGGTTCCCCGAGTCGGCGGAGGTCGTGGGATGGTCCGAGGACACCGCCCAGATGATGGTGATCAGAAATAAAAGGAAAGAAGCCGCCAACGCGAGATCGCCGCGGTGCTGGCGCGCGAATGCCGAACTTTTCTTCAAGAATCCGCGCAATTGCACGGCCGGAGGCGACACTGCGAGCGAGCGGAACCAGACTCGGGGCTCGGGTTTTGTGGGTTCTTGAGAGGGTGGTTGTGCCGATGGCCGAATACTTTCCTCTGGAGCGCTAGCCTCCAGAACTCCGGGCTGGGTGGAGGAGTTCAGCGCGTATTCGGTTTCGGAGCCGGGCGCGCCAGTCCCTTGCGCCAATAAGGCCTCGGCCGTTCCGGGAGCCGGAAGGCCAGGCAACGCGGTGGAAGCGGGATCCTTCAGAACTGACTCGCCGGCTGGTGGTGATGCTTGCGCCTGGCTTGCGTTCTTCAGATTCCACAAAGCGGCCCACTTGCTCTGCAGATCGCCGTGGGAAGAACTGGGGCGGAAGGTGCCGCACGAGACGCAGAATGTATCTCCTGCCGCCAGTTCGCTTCCGCACTGCTGACAAGTGGCCTTCTCCAAATTGTCGACAGCCTCTGGCTGTGCTTTGGCGAGAGTGGCGTCTGGAGCGCTCGCCAAACGCGCCAACTGAGGCTTGATTTTTTCTAGAACTTCCAACATCGAAGCGCGCTCGGCCGCCAGGCCCTTTCGCCAATCCTCTTCCGTGGTTCGAGTGAGGGTCTCGGTCACCAGGCCCGCCATGAGCTGGCACGTCCGCACGTCCTGATCGTGAAAGGCGTCCTTCTTCGCGAACACCAGTTCGAGTGCGCCGTCGACCATGCCGGCGTGAAAAATCGGCACGGAGATGAGAGATCCGATACCTAAACGCTTCGTGATTTCCGGATTGACGCGGAAGTCGGTGCCGGCGTCGGTGCAGCGCAGAATCACGCCGTGCGTCATAGTGGATGACGAGAGCGTGGCCTCGGGCCGCATCGATTGGCCCACCTGGCGAGCCAGAATTCCCCGGCCCGCGTGGTAGACGAGGTGTTCGTCCTCCAGAATGCCGAGGGCTGCTCCCTGGGCGCCAGTGATCTTGAGAATGCGTTGTACGACCAGATTCGCCGTGCTGGCCAAGTCGAGATGGCTGGTTTGGATCTCGTGCTGGGTTTCAACAATCTGGGCCAGAATGCTGGTGTCGGAGTCAGCGTCGGGATTTTCGCTCTTGGTCTCGAGCGGAGTTGTTTCGCGGGTGCGGTCGTGATGTTCCTGCAAGACGTAAGCGGCGGCAAGCAGCTTCTGGAAAGTTGCTTCGTCGAGTACCGGTCCGCCGCTCTTCCTGGAGGAAGTGGTCATTGCGTCTGGTGTGTCCTGTTCGCTAGGAAACTGGGCATTCAGCGCTCATTGTAGTGCAATTCTTGCGCCAGACGTAATGCAACGAATGGGCTAGAGCCATGGGAGGAAAGAGGTAAGTTCCGGGCAGGCTACAGGGTGGGCGCGTTACGTACCCTACGTGTAATGGGTTGCAGAGAAGGTTCTCGGGGTACGGATTTTCCAATCCGTGACCCCGGGTGGATGGCACAAAACGGAACAGAACCTGCCGGGCTAATGCCCAGCCACCCAGACGAGGGCGTCTGGGCCTACGTGTGGCCGCCCCGACGAGGGCAGTTCCACGCCATCAAGCCAAAAACGGGCTTGATGGGGACCCCGGCGTCTGGGCCTACGTGCTTGGATTAAAGGCCGAATTTCCGGCGTACTATGCCAGCAATCCCGATCAGCCCCGTGCCCATCAGAGCCATGGTGTCAAGCTCAGGAACGGCCGCGCGGTTGTTCTCGGTGATCAAGGCTTCGGAGTTCGGCGTGATGAACTTGATTTTGCCATTTACCACCATCATCGCGTAAAGGGCCGTGCCGGCCGGCACCCCGTTCAGGGTTACGTTCAGCGACCCATTCGCAGTGAGGGCGCTATGCAGGTCCACAAACCCGAACGACAGACTACTGCACGGACTGCTGCAGAAGCCGAGACCGGCAAGACTACTGCTGATGGCGTTAACGGCTCCGCCTTCCGGGAATGACATCAGGCTGGTGAAAGACATTCCGTTGACAGTGCCGGTGAGTGCGGAAGAGGACGCGGCGACGATAATCACATCGCTCGCGGCTTTTCCGTTGGCCGTGGAGACGGTGAACTGGTTCGTGCCCTTCAGCACAAACCCGATGCTCCCGCTGACAGCAGTGCCGCCGCCGAGACGGGCAACATCTGGCGTGCCCTTGTCACAACTGAAGGTGGAAAAGCTATCGCAGGTGTCGGCGAATGCCGATCCAGCCAAAGCGCACATGAATGTCAATAGGAGAAGAACACGACTGAGCCGGGTACCGAATGGGGGAGAAGGCATAGTGATTTTCCTCGTGCTGGAACTATGCATTCTGTCGGCCAAACACCCTGTGGAATCCGCTGCGATCCGGAGCCTCATAACCCGCTCCCAGCACGGCATTTGAGGCGTCCGTAAGGGATAGGATGAGCTCTCATTTTCGATAGATGGAAAAGAAATGTGAAACTGCTTTCACATAAAAGTCGAGATGCCTTCGTACAGTTTCTTGCGTAATTTGGCTGGCTGCGGACTGTAGCGAACGGAGAAAGGCGATGCGTGCTACTGCACCTGGCAAGTGTTTTTCACCGCACAGAGAGCGGAATTGCTCCTGTCTGCGATTCCATTCCGCCTCGCCAAGCGAGCACTGCGCAGTGTTTCGAATCGCGATTCGAAGATGTCGCTCTCAGGACTGGTGAACGGGATCCAACTTTGCATCGCGTACGCGTTCGCGGCTCAAGTAGAAATGGACGGCGGGTGTGATGATCAGCGACAGCACCATGGAGATGAGGATACCGCCGATCACGGCAATGGCGAGTGGTTGAAGCATCTGGGACCCCGCGCCGATGGCGAAAGCCAACGGCAACATGCCGGCCATTGTGGCGAGAGCCGTCATCACGATCGGACGCAGGCGTCGCCGGCTCGATTGCAGCATGGCGTCTTCGGCGGACATGCCGAGGCGGCGGAATTTCTGATCGGCGTCGAGCAATAGGATGCCATTCTTCGCGACGATGCCGACGACCATGATCACTCCCATGAACGAGGAAACATTGAAGGTCGTGCGCGTAATCAGCAAAGCGATGAACACACCCGAGGTAGAAAGCAGGGCGGAGGCGAGAATCGCGATGGGCGCGGCGAAAGTTCCAAATTCGAAAAGCAGCACGATGAACACCAGCACGATGGCCAGGCCCAGCACAAACGTGAAATCATGAAAGTTCTTTTGTTGCTCTTTGTAGGTGCCTCCGTACTCGAGACGAATGCCCGGCGGAAGATGCAGAGCGCCGACCGCCTTTTGCACTCGATCAATCGCGGTCCCGAGATGGACGCCTTCGGTGCGCCCAGTGATGGAAACGTTACGCTGCAGATTCTCGCGGCGAATTTCTGTCTGGGGTGGCAATTGGGTGATTTTCGCGAGTGCGCCGAGAGTCGCGGTATGGCCCGAAGCACTCGTAAGAAGTGTGTCGGAGATCGCTTCGAGCGAGTCTCTCCTTCCCGAGGGGAAGCGCACGCGAACGGTGTAGACACGATCGTTCGACACAACCGGCGTTGCCGCCGGCTCGCCTTCAACGATTGCGGCAGCATCGGTCGCAACTTCCTCGGGCGTGAAGCCGGCGCGGGCAGCCACCCCCGGGTCGATCTGGAAATTTACCGCCGGGCTGCTGATCGTGTTTTCGAGGCCGTCCAGTACATCGACGACCCCTTCGGCACCCTTGCCGGTTTTTTCGTCGAAGCGGATCGCGTCCGCGACCTTAGGCGCCCAGGTGTCAAGCAGCGCGGGATTCTGCGAGAACAACTTTACGGTGACAGGCTCCGGCTCGCCCGTGAGATCGCCGATCATGTCCTGCAAGACTTGTACGAACTCGACGCGCACGGCAGGCTCCTGCGCGACGACCTGGGAGCGGATATCCTCGATCACCTTTTCAATTGAACGTTTTCGATCGGGCTTGAGCTTCACGAGAATGTCGCCGCGATTAGCTTCGGTAACAGCCGCCAGGCCGAGTTCAGCGCCGGTGCGGCGGGAAGTGCTTTCCACTTCAGGCGTCGCATTGATGATGCGCTCCATGTCGAGAACCATGCGGTTGGTCTCGGTAAGCGAAGCGCCGGCTGGGGTCCAGTAGTCGAGGGTGAATCCGCCTTCGTCCATTTCCGGCATCAGGTCGGTATCAGCAAAATAGAAGCAGACGCAGGAAACGACGACGAGAGCAACGGCACTGCCAATCAGCCACCGCTTGTTTTCCATGGCTCGGCGCAGCCATCGTTGATGGAAATCGATAATGCGGCGAAATCTCGGTCCAATGGAGGCGTCTTCGGCCGCCACCAGCCTCGCAAAAGATTCCTCGCGATTTTCAATTTCCTCTGGCTCGTCGCCCTGCTTACGAATAAAGTAGCTGCTCAGCGTCGGAGTCCAGGTGAGGGCGAGCGCAAGCGAAGTGAACAGAGACACGCCGAGGGTTAACGCGAGGGCGCGAAAGAAAGTCCCGTAGACTCCCGTGATCACAATCAGGGGCAGAAGTACGACCACGGGCGTGACCGTCGATCCCACCAGCGGAACCGTGATTTCCCCGAGGGCACTGCGAATGGCCTGCAGCCGGCCTTGACCGGCGTCGCGATGCAGGACGATGTTTTCGACCACCACGATCGCGTCGTCGATCACAAGGCCCACGGCCGCTGCGAGGCCGCCCAGAGTCATCAGATTGAATGTCTGGCCGAGCAGTTTCAGAACAACGAATGTGATCAGAACCGTGACGGGTATAACCAGGCCCGCGACCACCGACGTTCCCCAGTCGT
>QIAH01000061.1 GCA_003225465.1 Acidobacteriota bacterium
ATGATCGTCTTTCCCAGTTGCGTCAAGGAATACTCGACCGCGATGGCCTTCGATCTCGTCACGCGCCTCGCGATCAATCCGGTGGATTCGAGATTGCGAAGAGTTCTGGTAAGCATCCGTTGGGAGACGCTTCCGAGGTGTCTGCGCAACTCGCCGTGTCGATGAGGTCTCTCCTTCAGCGAAAACAAGACCTTGGGGGTCCATCTGCCGATAAAAATCGGGGAGGGCATTTTCGATCCTTGCATCGTATTCATAGTGTTGCCTTCTGCGAAACTTCGCAGCGAAGTAATCTGCCTCACACATTCTCTTCCGCAGTTCGGCACGGTCTCAGCTTGCCAGCCCGTGCGCGCTCGACGCAATTAGGAACACGTGTGTACCTAAGCCGGATTAACTGGCGCGCCCTGCCTAGATTCGAGACGGCAGGCCAAAGCCGAATGGACGCTAGCGAACAATCAGGATTGAACAGCTACCGCGGGCCAGTATGGCCTGTCCGGATCCGCTAAGTAGCCGTCCTCATAGCGATCGTGATGGCGAAGCCAGGACATCGTGAACGGTAAGCCATCCTCATCGCGTCCTTTGGGAACAAGGTCGAGATAGTTGTACGTGTTGATCGTGTTCTCGCTCCCGCGAGCGTAGGCGGAATACGTGTGGAAGATGTTGCCGTCTTTGTCCTTGTAGAAGACGCTGACGCCAGGCGCTTCCGCACTGGGAAATTCGACGAGATCGAAGTTGTATTCAACTTTTCCCTTGGCGATTTGGTCCGGTGTGAAGGAAGCGTGGAAGTCGTAGTTGAAATCGGTTTCGTGCGACGAAACCCAGGTGAACGTCCAACCCATCCGTTTCTTGAACGGCTCAATTTTTGATAACGGCGCTCGGGAAACTGCTGCAAAGGAAACGTCGCGCTGAGCAAGATGCACCAATGCACCGTCCGTGTGATCCATGTTGAACGAGCAACTCGGGCACCCTTCTTGCCAGTCCGGACCGAACATGAAGTGATAGACGATCAGCTGGCTTTTGCCGGCGAACAGCTCGGCAAGGGTTTTCTTGCCGCTGGGCGAATCGAAGACATAGTTCTTTTCGACTTTCACCCAGGGAAGCTGGCGGCGCTCGGCAGCAACAGCGTCACGCTCGCGCGTGAGCTTCTTCTCCTTGGCCAATAATTGCTTACGAGCCGCGAGCCATTCCTCCCGCGACACTACTTTCGGGTTCTCAATTGTTCTGGTTGACATCTTGATTGCTCCCTTCATTCGGATTAGCAGTGATTTCGCTGCGACTGTTGTTCTTGCGGGACATCTTCACGGCCAACGCTGCCAGCCCGCCGGTAGACACAGAGCCGGCAACGATTAACCCCACGGTTGTCAAGCAGAATGGGCACATCGTTCACCTCTCGGGTGGCGAAGCTTCAACGCTAAGCCGCCTCTATACTGGTGACGTGTCAGGTAGGGCGATTTCTACAGGGATGCGGGAAAAAAATTAGCCCCGTCTTTTGAGCAGGAACTTTCTCACGGCAGGATCTTCAGCCAGGCCAATCGCCCGGTCATAAGCATTTAGCGCCTCAGGGGTTTTCCCTAGCTGCTGCAGGAGGTGAGCGCGAACCGCCCAGTACGGCTGATAGGATGAGACCGCGTCTGACTCGATCGCGTCCAGAACGGCAAGCCCAGCTTGAGGTCCATTCGCTTCCGCCAAGGCCGCTGCGTAACCGGTTCGAGTCCCGGGTGTTGGCAATATGCGAATTAGTTGTTGATAGAAGGCAGAGATGGCTGCCCAGTCGGTCCGCCCACTTCGCGCCCGCTCAGCATGCGCCGACTGAATGGCGGCTTCGAGTTGAAACCGGCCCGGCCGCCCGTATTTGAAAGCCGCAGCGAGCTGTTGTTCCGCTTCGTCTATTAAAGGAAACGACCACTGTTTCGAATCCTGCTCGGAAAGCGGAATGTACTCGCGATCAGGTCCGCGTCGCGCTGCGCGTCGGGCATCGCAATACAGCATGAGCGCCAACAGGCCCCGCGCCTCAGGTTCGTCGGGAATGAGTTCGAGAAGCACGCGTGCGAGCCAGATCGCTTCCTCGGTCAGGTCCCGGCCGCGCTGGTCGGTACCGGCCATGTCGTCCCAGCCGATGCCGAAGGCGGCGTAAATGGCTTCCAGCACCGCCTCAAGCCGGCCAGGCAGCTCGCGCTTATCAGGAATCTCGAACTGGATGCCAGCGTCGCGAATCTTGGTCTTGGCGCGGACTAGCCGCTGCCCCATGGTTTTCGCTGAGATCAGGAAGGCACCGGCAATGCGCGCTGCATCCAGGCCAAGAACAGTCTGCAGCATCAGGGGCGTATGCATGGTCGGATCGATCGCCGGGTGGGCACACACGAAAAGAAGTTTGAGCCGTTCATCCGGAAACTTAGTTGCTAGGTTCATCTCGCTGGAATTGTCCTTGAGCAGCAGGAGAGTTGGCTCGCTCTCTGAGACAACGCGCTGATGCCGAATAAGATCGATAATCGAGTGCCGCGCCGCCGTCAGCAGCCACGCCTCAGAATTTTGCGGCAACCCGTCTCGCGGCCAGACCTGCAGTGCGGTGAGCAACGCCTCGCTCAACGCGTCCTCGGCGCCGGCCACATCGCGAGTGTGCGCGCAGAGATAAGCCACCAGACGGCCGTAAGACTCCCGTGCTACACGCTCAATGGTCCGCTGCGTGTCCTCCAGCGCACCACCACTCATCCCACGATCCTATGCTTGGTGTCAGGCGCGAGTGGACGGACCTCCACAGCTCCGGCCGAAGCCGCCGGGCAGCGCGCCGCCCAATCGAGGGCCACGTCAAGCGAGGGGAGTTCCAGGATTGTGAACCCTCCCAGCTGCTCTTTGGTGTCCGCATAGGGACCGTCCTGTACGTGCCGCTTTCCATCTTTAATTCGTACGGTAGTCCCCGTCTCCGGCACCTGCAGCGGATCCCCGCCAACGAAGATGCCTGCCTCCACCAGAGCCTTGTGGTAGGCCCGCCAGGCGCCGGTGTAGGAATCGGTTCCGTCGTTGTTCCGTATCTCAAAGGCTTCCGGTGACTCGTAAATAAGCAAGGCGAATTGCATCGCCATTCTCCTTTCGGAAGATGTCAGTTCTACCACGTCTAAAGATATGACGCGCGAACCCTGGCCAATTCGACACGGCTCAGAAAAATAGACGTGAATTTTTGGCGCTCCAATAGCATTGCCGGCCGTGCACGAGAGGACATGACTCATTGGACGATGCCGGTCGCGAGATTGTAGTGCCGAGCACGACCTCTTGAGTGGCAGGACACGAGCTTTACCTCAAGATTTCAGTGCGACGGCCGATGGGCAATGGAAGAGGAATGTTACGTCCCATGTGGCGGACCTGATTCCTAACAGTGGCAGTCGGGGCAAGCGCGCCCGGCAAGGCCGCTGAGGGGGGCGAAAATGCAAGTTGCTGCTCGTACGGGATTGGTGAAGAAATATGCGAACGAACCGGTTCGCCGTTATCCCCGGGCATTGTTCAGCGTTCCGCTTCGCTTACGTCACTTGATGGCGGGCGGAATCAGCACGACACGTGGGATCACGTTGGACATCAGCGAAAGTGGTCTGGGAGCGTTGGTACAGGGAGATTTGCGCCTTGGAGAAACGGTGGAAATCGATTTGCAATTGCCGGAGCACAGCTTGAGCACAATTGCCATCGTGCGCCATACGTCGAACGTGCGGTCTGGCTTCGAGTTTCTCGGTATGACGCCGGAGGAACGATTGCAGATCGCCAAGACCTGCGGCCAGCATCGAACCACGTTGCGATGAGAGAGGCGCTCGTCGTGAAACGGTGGAGGTTCGCGCTCGACTTTCGTGCGAATTTGCGTGCCTGAGGCAGCAGCCCAGGTTCCGCTTTTGCGACAAATACGGGAAGTCAGTTGGATGCGCGTGTCGCAAAATTTCTAGCATTTTATTCCAGCTTCTGCAGTGTGCTCTCGATCGGCTTCGGCTTGTTGGTTTTGACAGGCTGGGCATTTCACATCCAGGGCATCACAACGAT
>QIAH01000062.1 GCA_003225465.1 Acidobacteriota bacterium
GTCATATCTTTCAGCTTCGCCCATTGCAGCAGCTGTCCGTAATTGACCCACTGGGCAATCACGCCAATCGATCCCACGATGCTGCCGTTATCGGCGTAGATCTTGTTGGTCGCGGAGGACACGTAATAGGCCCCGCTTGCTCCCACGGTTTCGATCGCGGCCACAATGCGCTTCTTCTTATCGTCGCGAATGCGCTTGACCTCGCGATAAATTTCCTCCGACGCCGCCACTCCCCCACCCGGCGAATTCACGTGCAGGATGATCGCTTTGATCGAGTCGTCGTCCCCGAATTTCTTGAGCTGCTGCACAACCGGGTTGGGAGAGAGAATTACGCCCTCCAGATCGACCACGCCAATCTTGTCGCCAAAGGCAAGCGAGGTGTCTTTGCCCGCGTGCAGGGTCACGTACACCAGCGCAAACACCGCCAGCACGAACAGGAAAAAGGCTCCCCCGCCAATCACGATCCAGAGAAAGGTGCGCGAACGCTTTTCTTCAGTCATAGCTAAACGGGTAGTTTAGCATTCCGGGCCCGCCCCGACGCGCGGGCCAGGTTCGGTGCATAATGCCAGAATGCACCATGCAATCTTAGGAGCGGGCGGGGTCGGTGGAACGATGGGCGCTTGCCTGGCCCATGTGGGCGAGCAGGTGACGATGGTGGTCCGGCCGGGCGCGGTCGAGAAATTTCCGGCAGCGCTGCGGCTGGAAAGCCCGTTACTCGGAAACTTTTCCGCGGCCGTGCGGAAGTCCGCGCAGGTTCCTTCCTGCGATGTGCTTTGGCTGGCGGTGAAAGCGACGCAACTCGAGGACGCGCTGCAAACAGTTCCTGATCCGAATGCGGCGAAGGCGGTGGTGCCGCTGCTGAACGGGATCGACCACGTGGCGAGGTTGCGTGGGTTGTTTGGCCGGGAACGCGTAATTCCCGCGACCATCGCCGGGGAGATGGAGCGCGTGACGCCGGGACACTACGTGCACCCGTCGCCATTTGCCATGCTCAACGTCGCCGGCAGCGGACGGGATTTGCTGGCCGATGTCCTTGCGAAGCTCGAGACGCTGGGTTTCTCCTGCCGCTTCGTGGATGACGAAACCACGCTGATGTGGAACAAGCTCGTTTTTCTCGGGCCGTTTGCGCTGGCGACTTCTGCCTATGATGCGCCGATTGGCGAGGTGCTCGCGAACGGAACATGGCATCAGAAGCTTGAGACTTGCATCCGCGAATTTTGTTCCGTAGCTCTCGCCGAAGGAGCACAGGTGAATCCCGACAAAGTGGTGGCCGCGTTTTCCATGGTGCCGAAGGACATGCGCAGCTCGATGCAGAAGGATGTCGATCGCGGGAACCTGCCCGAGCTTGAGGCAATCGCGGGGCCCGTTCTGCGGGGTGGCGCACGTCACGGGATTTCGGTCGCAGCGACGGGTGAACTGGCGGCGGCGGTGGAACACAGAACCCAGGTATCGAGTCAGCATCGCTGAATAATCCAGATTTCGCGCAGACGTCGTAGCGGAGCTTCGCTCCGCCGGGCAGACGAGGGCGTCTGCCCCTACGCGGTTCCGATTACGCGCAGTGCGCCTTGCGCGATCCCGATTTCGACTGGAGTGCGGCAGACGTACTCGCCGTCGGCATAAACATCCAGGGGACGTTCTGTCTCCACGCGCGCACCTGAGACCGCAAAATAATCAACTTCGCGGATGCCGAGGTGTCGTCCGAAGTAGACCGACGGGAACACGCCCAGCAGCTTGAGCTTCGACATTTCGCGGATGAGGCAGACGTCAAGTAGCCCATCGTCCATTTTCGCTTTGGGCGCGACGCGCATGCCGCCTCCGTAGACGGGAGTATTGGCGAACACGGCCGCGGTCACCGGTTGTTGGCTGCGCAGGAGAAACTCGTCCGACTGGGAACTCCCGGCCACGCTTAGCTTCAGCAGAACGGGTCGGAAGCGCAACAAAGCCGCCGGCAAACTGAGCGCGTATCCGCCATGCGCCCGCAGCCAGCGCGGGAGAGCGTTGGCTCGGCGCGAGATTTCACCATCGAGGCCGACGCCAGCCGCGCAGGAAAAATAAACCACGCTTCCGCGGTCAACGACGGGTGGGGACCCTTCGGCAGGCTCAGGGCAGGCTGCCCGTCGCTCCACAATCAGGGGCGTAATCAATCCAAGATCAACGATTCGCAGATTTCCGGAACCAGATCGAAATTTTCGCCATGCCTCGAGCGAATCCCGCACGCGCAGCAGTCCGAGAGCCCGCGCAAAATCATTTCCGCTTCCGGCCGGGACGACGAGTACGGGAAGCCCCAACTTCACCAGAGCACTCAGATGACGGTGCACCGTGCCATCGCCGCCGAAGACGAGGATCGCATCCAGGTTCGCAGGGTCGGAAGGCAAACCCATCACCCACTCCGTCGACTCCTGCTGAAACGGGCGCAAGTCCCGCATCGACGATCCCAAACCGAGAATGGCGGCAGCGCGCATTTTCGCGGCACGAAGCGTAACAGAGAGCAATGGGAATGGTGAAATGGGGGATCACGGAGCTGATGGCTGGTAGCTGATGGCTGATAGCAGTGTTCGTGCCGAAAAAAATCGTGAACAGCGCACTAATGCAGCGGGTTGTGGGGTCCTTCGACTCCGTTCGGCTCGCGCCTCACTTCGCTCACGATGACAGCGGGAAGGGGATAGCTGGTAGCTGATGGCTGATTGCGGAGGATTGCTCGTTATAATCGAACCGCATGCCCAACTTCGCCTCGGTTGACGAGCAACTCGCCTACATTAAAAAAGGCGCGTCGGAAATCATCCGCGAATCGGAACTCCGCGCCAAACTCGTAAAATCTCACGCCAGTGGCAAGCCCCTGCGCGTGAAGTTGGGCATGGACCCGACCGCGCCTGATCTCCATCTGGGCCACACCGTCGTACTGCGCAAGCTCAAACACTTTCAGGACCTCGGCCACACCATCGTCTTCCTGATCGGCGACTTCACCGGCATGATCGGCGACCCGACGGGCCGCTCCGCTACGCGGCCGCCCCTCACCCGCGAGCAGATCGAGGAGAACGCCGAGACTTACAAAGCGCAAGTCTTCAAAATTCTCGACCCCGTGAAGACAGTCATCGACTTCAACAGCCGCTGGTTCTCGAAATTCAGCGCCGAAGATTTCATCCGGCTGACCGCCAAGTCCACCGTCTCGCAGATGCTCGAGCGCGAGGACTTCCACAAGCGTTTCCAGGAAGAAAAGCCCATTGCCATGCACGAGCTGATTTATCCGCTGGCGCAGGGCTACGACTCGGTCGCGCTTGAAGCGGATGTCGAGCTCGGCGGCACCGATCAGAAATTCAACCTGCTGGTCGGCCGCGAACTGCAGCGCGCGTACGGCCAGGAATCGCAGATCGTGCTGACCACGCCCATCCTCGAAGGCCTGGATGGTGTCAATAAGATGTCGAAATCGCTCGGCAACGCGATCGGCATCCACGAGCCGCCGCTCGAGATGTACGGCAAGATCATGTCGATTTCCGACGAGATGATGTGGCGATATTATGAGCTGCTCACCGACGTCTCGCTCGCCGACATCAGCAAGATGAAGCAAGACACAACCACGGGTGCGGCGCACCCGATGACGCTGAAGAAAGATCTGGCGCGGCGCATCGTCGCTGACTTCCACACCCCCGAAGCGGCCGCGAACGCCGGGGAAGACTGGGCCAGGCAATTTCAAAAAGATGAAGTGCCGGAGAATATTGAGGAGGTTAAAGTCAGCGCAGCTAAGGTCACCATCCCTGATGCCCTGCCGAATGCGGGAGAAGGAGGCGCGGCTCAGAACATCAACTGCGATCCGGGGGATTCTGATCGCATTGTTGTTCGCGCGGACAAGCTGATTCGGGAAGCGGGCATGGTGTCGTCAACGTCCGAGGCTGGCCGCAAGATCAAAGAAAAGGCAGTTCACATCGACGGCAGGGTGCTTGAGAGTCTGGCGATCGTCGTTTCAGTGAGAAA
>QIAH01000333.1 GCA_003225465.1 Acidobacteriota bacterium
TCTGGGAATACCTGGACTACTTCGCTCATGCCTACCGAGTCGCGGAGGGGGACATCGCTGCGCGGGTCACCGAAGTCATAGGGCAAGTGTCTCTGGAAGTGAAGCGCGATGCCATGATTCGCGGACTGTCGCGCGGAATGAAGCAGCGACTTGGGATCGCGCGGGCGATCATTCATCGGCCCAAGGTCCTGCTGCTGGATGAGCCCGCCTCCGGCCTCGACCCGAAAGCTCGCCTGGAGCTGCGCAATCTGCTGCGCTCGCTGCGCGACCAGGGCAGCACGATCCTGATCTCTTCCCACATTCTCACCGAGCTCGAGGGTTTCTGTACGTCGATCGGCATCGTGGAAAAGGGACGCATGGTGCGCAGCGGCCGGATCGATGAGGTTACTGCCGCGGAGAATCTGGCGCGTGATTTGCGCCTCAGCTGGCTGGGGGATGCAACCGCATTGCTGGAACAAAAGCTGGGTGGGCACGTTCATCTCTCGAACGTGCAACTCGGCACCGGAAGCGGGACTTTCCAATTCGCGGGCTCGGACGAGGAACTCGCCCAATTGCTGTCTGACCTGGTTGCCTCCGGCGTGCGCGTAAAGACGTTTGCCGAGATCAAGCAGACGGTCGAAGATCTGTACATGAAGCTCTCGCGGCACGAGGTGATGTAGTGCTGAAATTCTGGCGCAATCCTGAATTCGTCCGGCATGTACGCGCAGAGTTGCGGCCGGCGCGCGCTATCATGGTGGCGGTGGTCGCGCTGTTCATGTGCGCGCTCATTGGACTGGCGTGTTGGAGCCAGCGCCAGGAACTGCTGGAGAGCGCTGAGCAGAGCGCGCAGCAATATGGTGGCAGGTGGGCGGAGTACGTCGAGCAACTGCACCGCGACAATACGCGCGAAACCTGGTTGCTTCTGTTCCGGTGGTTAATGGCATTGCAGGCCGGCGTGATCACATTCTGGTCGATGTTCATGTGCGCGCAATCGGTGTCGGGTGAGCGCGATTCAAAAACGTGGGACTTCCAGCGTACCACCAGCCTCACCTCGGGCGAGATCACCATCGGCAAACTGCTGGGCGAACCGGTTCTCGCCTATTTCGCAGCCGTGTGCGTGCTGCCGATCACCTTTTGGGCGGGGCTGGCCGGAGGAATTTCCTTCCGAGCCCTACTGTCAGCGTACATAAGCGTGATCGCATCGGCGCTGTTTCTAGGAGTGTGCGGACTTTGGCTTTCCACTCTGCTCGAGACGCGCAGCCGAGGCATCGGCCTGGTCGGCGTCCTGGGCCTTTACGGATTTGTAGTGGGCGCCTACGGACTCGCCATGTCCTGGTTCCCCGGCTTGGCCGCCTTTAGCCCCCTGACCGGATTGCACACGGTCCTCGAGTTGAAATTCGAAGGTAATCGCGAAATATATCCGGTGCTGTTTGGACACGTTGTGCCATGGTTGCTGATGAGCCTGCTGCTCTATGCGTCCTTCGGCGCCTGGGTGTGGATTATGCTGGTTCGGAACTTGAAGCGCGACTACAGCGAGATCCGACCACTCTCACGTTGGCAAGTGGTGGGATGCGTTGCCTTTGTGAATTTCGTTTTTTATGCATTGTTCAGCCCAAGTATTTTGATCAGGTCTGATGTATTGGCAACATTCATGCTAAGCCTCAACGGTGCGCTCTTGTTTGTGGTGGGCCTGGCATCGTTGACGCCTCACGAGCGTCTCAAGGTTTGGTGGCGCGGGCGCGCAGAAGGAACGAGCAGCCTGTTCTCCGACGATGGATTGCCGTGGCCATGGCTGGTGTTGTCGGGAGTGGTAGCCTACGCTCTGATGGTGTGGGGACTCCTCTCCTGGCGGCTCTCGCTCGACTTTCAGCCCGGTTCGCTACGCATGGCCGCTTTACAGTTCTTGATCGTGCTGATCTTCGTTATGCGCGACATCATGTTCATCCAGTGGTGCACGCTGACTCGGTTTCGTCAGCCGGTGGTAAAAGGGTTCTTGTTTCTCTGTCTGTACTACGGAGCTGCAGCCGTCATCATTGCGATCGCCAGCATTTCAGGGGACGCGGCAGCTACCGCCGCGATGCACATCCTCACGCCTGTAGGCATCTTCCAGCCAACGACAGAGTGGGGACATTACTACGCAAGTTTGTATGGAGGGATGGCGCTGCAGGTCGGAGTTATTGCGGTCATCCTGGTCGCGATCAGTAACCGGCTGGGAAGACCGAGCCTGGTCCCTGCGGTATCGGAGGGTTAAGATCCAAAAATTCTGGTGGATCGCCAGCCGGAGAGATCTCCTCCAAAAGCAGTAACACTCTTCGCTTTACTCCAAGCAGGCGCGTGACAGATTGACGCCTCACACTTCGGCGTTACAGAAATCTCAATATGCGTGGTCGTGATCGTGCCCGTGATTGACATCCCAGATCTCGGCCTGGGTTTTCTCCAGCGGATACAGGTGAACCATCCAGTTGAAAACTAGCGGATGAAAGGTCCCACCGTTCGAGTCACACTCTTCCCTGGTTGCAATCGAGCCGTGCAGACCGAACTTCGGGCCCATTGCTTCGTTCTTCCGGTGGGCGGGCGGCATGCACAGGTTCACGTGTTCGTGCCACCGGGCAATTGAGAGCGGGATGCGCTGGTCAAGATCGTCTTCGTGGTAACGCTTGGGCGCCGTGTACATCACGCCCACGAGTTTGTAATCTTCCCCATGCTTTTCGTAAAGAAGCGACGTCGGATGATCGGGATTGAAGTTGAAGGCCGCTTCAAACGCGTACTTGTAGTTTGTGAAGTGGTACATCTTCTGTGGAACGTTGGGAAGGAAAATCTTGTAACCGCCGGCCAAAGCCGTGTGGTAATCCTTGTACTTCTCAGCAACTCCGCGCGCTGCTTCAACAACCTTTCGCGCCCGCTCTTCGTCAGCCGGCTTGGGTTCGCGCAGAGTGGTCATCTTCATGTGCGGACCCATGTCCATATGATGGCCTTCCATAGAGTGCATGGCAGGCACGCTCGCTTCGGGATCCATGCCGGGCATGTCTTTCATGCCCGACGAATCCGAGGGTGGGTTCGACATTGTGTGCCCAGACATATCGTGGCCCGACATATCCATGCCGGGCATAGATTTCATGCCCGACGAATCCGAGGGTGGGTTCGACATTGTGTGCCCAGACATATCGTGGCCCGACATATCCATGCCGGGCATAGATTGCGAACTCTGCGCGGACATCAAATAGGCACTCAAGAGCACAACAGCAACAACGGCTGAGATTTGCTTATGCATAGTTCGTTCCCCACCCGTGATATTACAAACACGGTGGACGCGAGATTGTTGCGCATTGAGGACGCATGGTTACGGTGGTAACGACGGAAGACTAAACCGATGACCCAATCGGGGTCAGGCCCAGGGCGTGTAGAGTAGTGTCAACCGCCGCAGTTCCCGACCGCACGCAATCAGGCACACCGATCCCACTGTAGCCGTTTCCCGCCAACGCGAGACCGGGAAGCTTCTGACGAAGCGCTTCGATGCGCTCGAGGCGCTCGAGATGTCCCACACCGTACTGCGCCATGGCGCCTCTCCATTTGAAGACACGGGTAAACAGCGGCTCAGCTCTCAACTGAAGGATCTGGTCGAGTTCCTCCCGGACAATGCTGAGGATCTCTTCTTCGGAAAGCGCCAGCATCTGTTCTCCGCGAGCGCCACCCAGGAAACAACGGAGAATTGCACGGTCCTCCGGAGCGCGATGTGGAAATTTGTTGTGGACGAAAGTCGCGGCCAGCATGCGCTTGCCTTCGCTGCGCGGCACCAGGAATCCAAAGCCAGGAGGCAGCGAATCGCGCACCTGCTTGTCGTAGCCTAGCGCAACGGTCACTGACGAACTGTACTCGATTGCGCCAAGCTCTGCTGCCAATTGCGGACCGCAGCGTTGCAACAGGTTGGCGGCTGCTTTCGTAGGAAGCGCGAGAATGACCGCATCAAACTCATCGGATTGCAAGCCTGCAGAAACCACCCAGCTTCCAGCCTCAGGCGCGACGGCCTGCACGGTTGCTCCGGCGTTGAGCGCATCGGCGTCGAGCACCGCCACAAGGGCATCAACCATCTGTTGCATGCCATTTTCGAGCGAGGTGAACAGCGGTCGCGGCGGCGTTTTTGCATTGCGAGCGGCGGAGCGCGCCGCCAACATGGCGCGGCCCAGACTGCCGTACTTGGCCTCCATCTCCGCGAAACGAGGCAGCACGGCACGTACGCTGAGCTGCGAAGCTTCTCCGCCATAGACACCTGACAAGAGCGGGTCGGCGAGACGATCAACCATCTCTGGCCCGTAATGACGCTCGACGAATGCAGCGACCGTCTCGTCACCGTTCGCTTTGTGCGGCGGATGAAACCACTCCTGCGCCATGCGCAGCTTGGTTTGCGTGGAGAACAACGGCGAGAAGATCGTAGGTGCCAGCTTGGTGGGCACCATGAACATCAGGCCGTCGGGCATTTCGACCAGCTTGCCACGCACCAGAATGTATGTCTTGCGGTCGGCATCATTCGAACCGATCAGTTGACCAGCGAGTCCAAGCTTGGCGCACAAATCGGTGGCCCATGGCTTCTCGGTGAGAAAGGAATCCGGCCCAGCCTCGAGGATGCAGCCGTCCACGCGATCGGTGACCAGCACACCGCCGAAACGGGCACTTGCCTCGTACAACACGTACTGCACCTCCAGACCCGCTCTGCGCTTTTCCTCGAGCGCATACGCAGCCGAGAGTCCGGAGATGCCGCCGCCGATAATTGCGATCCGTTTCATGAAAACAGCTATTGGCTCTTAGCTGTTAGCCTTTAGCTTGCAAATGACTTGGGTGAGCAAATTTTTCATTCCGTGTCATTCCGAGTCGTAAGCAAAATTGTCATCCGCAAAATTTTCATTCCGAGCGTAGCGAGGAATCTCGTTCACCTCGCCAATCGAGTGCGGGCAATGTCAGCCAGGGCTGCGATCAATGCAGGAGACTCGTTGAGCGACTCGGCGCGCCAAAGCCGCATCCCCTGTCTCGCGGCAAACTCCCGGAAGCCCACATCAATATCGTAAAGCACTTCCACGTGATCACATAAAAATCCGATCGGCTGAACGAAGAGGCCTTTGTGACCCTTGGTCCTAAGACCTGTAATCGTGTCTTCGACGGTGGGAGCTAGCCAGGCGCCGCCAGACATGCCCTGACTCTGAAACGCAAAGCACCAGTTTTCGTCTTTCAGGCCGACGGACTTGGCGACCAAAGCGGCTGTTTCGCGAGCTTGCGCCTCATAGGGGTCGCCTTCCGCGATCGTGCGCGCGGGAACGCTGTGGGCCGTAAACACGATCGGAAGCGCCGTCCCAGCTTCGGCACAGGCTGGGACCCAGCCGGCGCGCAATTTGTCGACGAATGCCTGAATCAGCAACCGATGATCGTGCCATGACTCCACAAAATCAAGCGCAAATGCCGCACCGTTCTCGCCTTCAGCCGCCTTACGGTAAAGACCCACGCTCGTGCGTGAGTTTTGCGGAGCCAGGCAGATGGCGACCGCGCGCGTTACACCGTCCGCGTGCATCTTGTTCACGACGTCGGCAATCAAAGGCTTCCAATTGCGCATACCGATGTAGACAGGAATGCCCAGCTCGCGCGCCAGTAGTTCGCCTTGACACGCCGTGATCTCGTTCATAGGCGAATGTCCAATCAGCGAGTAACGGTGCTTCACTTCTTCGATGACATGCGGAGGAACGGGGCGACCTCCGGTGACGTTACGAAGAAATTCCGGAATGTCTTCGATCGAGTCGGCGGTGCCGTGAGCAAGCAGAAGAACCGCAGATGTCTCGGATTTGTTCGCGGCCGGCACGCTGGTAGCTATTGCCCTTTGACTATCTCGAGGAGTGTTGCTGCACAAACTCACATAGGCGCTTGACGTTGTCGACGGGAGTTTCAGGCAGGATGCCGTGACCCAGATTGAAAATATGTCCGGGGCGGCCGGCAGCCTGCCGCAAGATATTCTCGGCGCGCGCTTGAATCTCACTCCAGTCGGCAAACAGGAGTACGGGATCCAGATTTCCCTGCACCGCGCCCGCAAACTTCATCATGCCCCAGCCTTGGTCCAAAGGAACGCGCCAGTCAAGACCAACGACTTCGGCACCAGTTTCCTTCATCGACGGTAGAAGGGTGGAACTGTCGGTACCGAAGTAAATGACAGGTGCGCCCGTTTTTTGCAATCTTTTCACCAGATCGGTAACATGCGCCAGAACGTAGCGCCGATAGTCTTCCACGCTCAGACAGCCCACCCAGCTATCAAATATCTGGATAGTGTCCGCGCCTGCGCGCACTTGCTCGGCCGCGTATTCGCTGGTTACCGCCACCAGCTTGCGCATAAGCTCATCCCATGCCTTCGGGGAGGAATACATCATTTTCTTAGTATGGACGTAGTTCCTGGAACCCCCTCCCTCAATCATGTAGCTCGCCAGGGTGAAGGGAGCGCCGCAGAAGCCGATCATGGGCAGTCGATCGCCAAAATGCTTGCATACCAGCGCAATCGCTTCCGAGACATAGCCGAGTTCGGCGGCCTGGTCCGTGCGCAACTGTGCTACGTCCTGCTGATTACGGACCGGCTTGTCGATTACCGGACCTTCGCCAGCTTCGAAGTGGAAAGGGAGTCCCATCACTTCTAACGGAAGAAGCAGGTCAGCAAAAATAATGGCCGCGTCCACGCCCAGCGCTTCCGCCGCAGTGATAGTGACTTCGGCAGCGAGTGCCGGCTTCTTGCAAATTTCGATCAGCGAGTGTTTCTTACGGACGGCGCGATACTCAGCCATGTAGCGGCCGGCTTGGCGCATGAACCACACAGGCGTGCGGTCGACGGGCTGCGCTTTGCACGCCCTCACGAAGCGGGAGTTAGGAGCAGACATGAATCTTTCAATGTAGCATTTTTGGCGGGGATGGGCACCCACGCGGGGTCTGATGGCATCTTTAGGCGCAGACCCGATGGCCTTAAAAATTACAAACTCGCAAGTTTCTCAAGGTTGATCCGGCTGCCGTGCCTATGAATATCGTCGACGATCTGAAGCGCCAGGGCGAGCGCGCGACGGCCGTCTTCCAGAGTGACGGTGGGGATCGATCTCTGGCGAACTGCATCCAGAAACGAGCGCAGTTCGGCACGCAGGGGCTCTTCGGACTTGATGGGCGGCTTCACCACGCCGATCTGCGGATTCACCGAGGGCGTGGCATCACTATCGCCCACTGTAAACACAAGCACGTCCTGCCGGCCGTAGTCGATCGAAATGTATTGCCTCGGCTGAAAGAAGCGCAGCTTGCGGATGCGTTCGGTAGACACCCGGCTGGCGGTAAGATTGGCCACGCACCCTGAGGCAAATTCCAGGCGCACATTGGCGATGTCGGTCTTGCCCGAAAGAATGGGCAGTCCAACCGCCCGCACTTCCTGCACGGGCGAATTCACAAACGACAACACGATATCCAGATCATGGATCATCAAGTCCAGTACTACATCGACATCGAGAGCACGGGGACTGAAGACGCTGAGCCGGTGTACCTCGAAGAACATGGGTTGAGTGATGAACGGGATGGTTGCTCGCACGGCGGGATTGAAACGCTCGAGGTGCCCAACCTGGGCGACGCGCTGGTGCTTCTTTGCCATGCCTAAGAGTTCGTCGGCCTCGGCGAGTGTCGATGCCAGTGGTTTTTCGATAAGCACATCCACTCCAGCTTCGATTAACTTCCTGGCTACCGACAGATGATGCAGCGTAGGAACCGTGACCGACGCCGCCTGCACCTCGCTATGAGTGGTGAGGAGTTGATCGAGCGATCCGAAGGAACGGCAGCCAAATTCCCGTCCAACCGCATCCGCTCGGCGCACATCCTGGTCCACAATTCCGAGCAAGCGCAACGGCTCACCCTGTTGCTCGAGTTCCTTGTAAACGCGAGCGTGGTTGCGTCCGAACGCACCCACACCGATCACCGCAACGTTGACGAGGTCCCCAGGATGCAGGAGAGATTCTCATGCGGCCGGTTGCCGCCTTGCCGATTGTAGTCACGAACAGTGGAGGCGTACATCGGGGGTTCTCCCCCGGTTACCTCTTCAAGTGCGCGCCTTTTTCAGGATTGCAATTTGTCCGGCGTGGTAAAGCTCGTGCTGGGCGACGCCCTCGAGCATAAAACGGATGTTGTAGGTCTTGCCCGGAACTTGTTCGGTGAGCCGCTGGTCGGACAACCCCTCGACGGTCATCAGCAATTGCTTATGAGCTTTCTTCACATGATCGACGGCCTTCTGCCATTCCGCCGCACTTTTGTCCTTCACCGGCGGAAAATTCTCTTCATCCTGGAGTTCGAGAGCCTTCCCCAGCACGATTCGGCGGTTTACGGCATCATCCCAGGCGGCGATGTGCAGAACGAGCTCCCAGATGCTATGAACGTCCTTGATGGGATGCATCGCCGCCGTGGGTGCATCGATGTCAGTTAGCAACTCGAGGAGAGCAGGGCCGTGCCAGGCGTCACCCTCGAAGGCACGGCGAAGCTGGTCAGCCAGGAGAGCAGGTTCATTGGTTGCACTAGTCGGCGACGATGGTGATGTTGGCTTCGTTCGCGGCATTTCGTACTCCGTCGCCATCTAACAACAAGCATTTCCCGGCGTCGATGGCGAGGCAGGTTGCCCGGGCTTTTTTCATCGCTTCAATCGTACCGATGCCAATCACAGGAACATCGAAGCGCATGTCCTGGTTTGGCTTGGCAATCTTGACAACCGTGAGCGAGCGGCTCAGGGTGGAGGCGGCGCCTTCCAGCGATTGCATGAGTTGTCCAGCGCGTTCGATGGTCGCATCGGTGCCTTCCATAGCTTCCACAGCTACGCAGGCAGCCTCGGCGACCACCACCGTCTGTCCAATGTCGTACTGCGCGACATGGCGGGCAACGGCGCGGCCATAGTTGACGTTCCTTCTTTCTTCCTCCGAGGGCGGGCGCTCCGTGAACACCCCAGGCTTGGCGAGAAGTGGTTCCAGAAAAGAGGTGGAATTTTCCACCGTGATGCCCTCATCGCCCAGAACCTTGGCTACCGCACCCAGCAAAGCATCGGTATTGCGCGTGCGCAGCGACAGCAGCAGTTTGGCCAGGCGCCAGTCCGGCTTGATGCTGGAGAATATCTGCTTGTGTTTCACCTGCCCTGCCATAATCGCGCGATGTACGCCTTCTCGCTTGAAGGTCTCGATTAACTTGGAAAGTTCGCCCAGAGACAGCCAATGAACGGAGGCGGCGCCGCTGGACGCGATCTCCGGGAACGTTTCCTCTTTAATGGCTGCCACGACAACTTCGAAGCCCTGCGCGCGAGCAGCATCGAGAATCAAGAAAGGAAATTTTCCGTTCCCGGCAATGAGTCCGAGTTTGTCCTTTGCGGGCATAACGGTCAGTGGTCAATGAGAAACGGTATCAGCTACTTAATGACTCCCCTCTCTGAGGACTCGATAAATCGGATGAGCAGGGCTACATCTTCTCCCAGATCACCCTCCGCTTTCAGCTTGTCAAGAGCCTGTGTTGTATTCAGTTTGGATGCGAGCAGCACTTTATAGGCGTGATGAATCCTGGCGAGCCGCTCTTTGCTGAAACCTCTGCGTTCAAGCCCAACCGAGTTCATCCCAAAAGCGTGGGTATTGCGTTCTGCGGACGTCTTCGAGAAAGGGAGCACGTCCTGCGTGATGGTAGTACCGCCGCCGACGAACGCGTGCGTACCGATGCGGACAAAATGGTGCACCGGACAGAGCGCGCCCACCTGTGCCCAATCCTCGACGATCACATGTCCACCGAGCGTCGCTGCATTCGCCAGGATCACATGATTGCCGACCTGGCAGTCGTGCGCGATGTGGGTATAGGCCATGACCAGCACATGACTGCCGACCCGCGTTAAGCCGCCGCCCTTCACGGTTCCGCGATTGATGGTGACGAATTCGCGGATCTTGTTGTGATCGCCAATTTCAAGGCGGGTGGGTTCTCCGGAGTAGGTCAAATCCTGCGGCGCCATCCCTACCGAGCAGAAGGGAAAGAAGGCATTATCAGCGCCGATTTTTGTCGGGCCCTCGATCACCACATGCGACACTAGTTCGCAACCCTCCCCCAGTTCGACATTCGCGCCCACCGTGCAATAAGGACCAATTTCGCAGCCAGAATGAATTTTTGCGCCGGGATCAACGATGGCCGTCGGATGAATGCTCATCGGCACAAAGAATCAAGTGGCGAGCAGCGGATTGTGGCTGGAGTTTCCAAGGAGACGTATGCCAGGCGCTATGCCTCCGGAGCGGAGCCGTTGGCCTCAGGCTCGGTCTTTTGCGTGCCCGCGCGGGCAATCAACTGGCAGGTGACGGTCGCTTCCGCAACCCGCTTGTCACCAACGAACGCTTTGCCTTCCATGCGGACCGCGTTCATGCGCCAGGACTTCACCTCAACCTCAATGCGCACCTGATCGCCGGGAATGATCGGGCGGCGGAAGCGGGCGCGCTCGATTCCCGTGAATACCATCAGTTTCTGATCGCGGTCTTCGACTTCCGTCAGCAAGAGCGCACCCCCGGCTTGCGCAATTGCTTCCACGACCAGCACGCCCGGCATGATGGGGAGATTGGGGAAATGGCCCTGGAAGAAGGGCTCGTTAATGGTGACGTTCTTGATGGCTACAATGCGCTCGCGCGGCGTAAGATCAATGACCCGGTCGATCAGCAGAAATGGGTAGCGATGAGGCAGAATCCGCTGGATTTCGTTGATGTCCAACGTGGTCGGCACAGCCTTCGGAGTTTCGGTTTCAGGGTGAGTCGTGTCAGTCATTCGTGGAATCGGACAGCCCCGAGATTATACTGTACCGCGCCTTAAGAACCGACAGATCGGCAGCACGGCTCAACGCGACGCGAACCAAGCGAGGCATTGGGTCGTCAACTGCAGGGCTGAAGCAATCGCAACCAATGACAAAAGACGACGGTAACAGTCCCTTCAAATCCACCCGCCAACAGGCACAAAGCCGGCTTCGTTATTTCGAGCAGCATCGCGATCAGATCGTCGACACAATTGTCCGCCTCGTTGAGCTTGAATCACCGAGCGATAACAAGCAGGCCGTCGACCGTTGCAGCGCCTTCGCGGCGGAAGAATTCGCAGCGCTTGGCGGACACGCCCATTTTCACCGCGTGAATGATTTCGGCAACCACCTGCAGGTGGATTTCAGCGGCGAGACCCAACAGAAACCTGTGTTACTGCTTGGCCATTACGATACTGTCTACCCGCTTGGGACGCTCGCCACGATGCCTTGCCGCAAGGGCAATGGACGCCTTCGGGGGCCGGGCGTCCTCGACATGAAGTCCGGCATCGCCCTCATGCTGCACGCCATCCAGGGACTTCAGGCCTGGTATGGACAGCTTCCGCGGCCGGTCACGGTGCTGCTTGTATCGGATGAGGAGATCGGCAGCGAGTCATCGCGCCACATCACGGAGAGTCTCGCCAAGCAGTCCTCCGCCGTCCTCGTGCTCGAACCCTCCTACGGACCAAAGGGAGCAGTAAAAACGGCTCGCAAGGGAGTAGGTCAATATTCGGTGAAAGTCACGGGGGTCGCTGCGCACTCGGGTCTTGATTTTGAGAAGGGGCAAAGCGCCATCCTCGAACTCGCGCGACAAATTCTGGCCATTTCGAAATTGGTGGAGGTAAAACGCGGACTTACCCTCAATGCCGGCCTGGTGCAGGGAGGGACGCGCGTCAATGTGGTCGCCGCAGAAGCCACGGCTAGCCTCGACGTGCGCGTTGCCCGGATGAAGGACGCTGCGAGCATCGACAAGAAGCTACGGTCGCTCAAGCCTTTCAATCGGAAATGCAAATTGGAAATCAGTGGAGCGGTCGACCGCCCTCCGATGGAGCGGACCGCGGGGGTCGCGATGCTCTACATAAAAGCCTCGCAGATCGCACGGGAATTGGGCTGGAAACTGTCGGAAGCCGCGGTCGGAGGCGGCTCCGACGGCAATTTCACCGCCGGGCTCGGCATTCCCACACTGGATGGTTTGGGGGGTGTGGGCGATGGCGCTCACGCTGTGCACGAGTTCATCACCATTGCCGAACTGCCCCGCCGCGCAGCCCTGCTGGCGGGCTTGATGGAAAGTGTGTGAAGGCAGTCGTTAGTCGTTGGTCGTTGGCGAAGCCCGGTTCATACGACTCCGTGGCATGGAAAGCACATCTTCAAAGTGAAAAACCGGTCCGCGAAACGAGTGCCTTGCCAACGACCAACGACCATGGACCAACGACTCTTCTTTGACTCCCACCCTTCCCTGGCCTACACTTGCTGCAAGGGGACTTGCGTCAAAAAGAGGTTTTGCGAAGGGTTCGGTCGGAGGCCCCGCGGAGGATCGTATGGGTGGCAAATTAGGCTTGCCCGAAATTCTGCTGATTCTGGCAGTGGCCCTGCTAATTTTTGGGCCGAGCAAGTTGGCCGATCTCGGCAAGGGTTTGGGCGAGGGCATCAAAAATTTCAAATCAGCCGTCAAAGATGGCGAACAGGATTCAGAGAAAAAATCCTGAAGGCAAACGGCAGGTACCATCGTATTTTCACGATCACAGGTCAGCCTTGACCGCGTCTTTAAATATTAATATTCCAATGCTGCTAAATCCCACCTGCTTCCTTCAACATTCGGTAGACCAGGGCAATCGGTAACCCAACCACGTTGAAATAATCCCCCTCAATGCGCGGAATCCAGCGTGAAGCAATGCCCTGGATCGCATAGGCACCCGCTTTGTCCATCGGTTCGCCGGTTGCGACATAAGCACGAATGTCATCATCGCTCAATGCACTCATGGTGACGAGGGTGGTATCTGAACGAGTCTCTCCAAGCGTGCTCTCGCCTTTGGAACTCGTCGGGGAATTCGCCGCGGATTTCGGCCCCATGAGGCAGACCGCAGTCGTGACTTCATGCTTCCGGCCGGCCAGCAAGCGCAGCATCCGCTCCGCATCCGCGGGATTCACGGGCTTGCCAAGAATTTGTCGGTCCACCACCACGATCGTATCCGCTCCCAGGACAAGGTCGGTTGGCCGTTGCTTGAAGATGGCCCAAGCCTTCTCTCGCGCCAGGCGCTCGGCAAAGATCTTGGGCGCTTCTCCGTCCAAAGGCGTTTCCGGGATATTGGTGGGTTGCACCGTGATTGCGATGCCGGCTGCGCGAAGCAATTCTTGACGCCGGGGCGAAGCGGAGGCGAGTACGAGAGCCATCGACAGAATTCTAGCGGAATTTCGCGCGCTCAGTCGGCAACCAACTCGATTCGGTTTCCAAAGGGATCGAAAATATGACAACGGCGCACGCCTGGGATGTCTTCCGCTTCGATTGTCTCGATCCCCTGAGTTCTAATCCGCGCCGGCAACGACGCAGTTACGGCAGCGCAACGCCGGGTGCGCCTTCTTCGCCGCCCGAAAATCATTTTCCACGCCGAGGTGAACCTGAACCTTACCACTCGCAAACCAGCAGCCACCGCGCTTGGCCAATTCGGGTGGTTTTGCGATTTCCGTCATGCCAAGTACATCAACAAAAAAGCGACGCGCCCTCTCCTCCCCGCCTGATGGCATGGCGAGCTGCACGTGATCGATCTCAAGAAAAGGATCTTCAGACAAGGGTCGGCTATGCGCCTTTCGCGCCTTCAGTGAGCAATGGGCCCTCGGATTTTTGAAGTTGTGCTGCCACCTGTTCCATTTGCCGCATCGCACGCAGATGATTTCGCCCCGCTATTTTGCGAACGTCCTCATCAGAATACTTCCGTCGCAGCAGTTCGGCGAACAGGTACGGATAGCGGGTTACATCATCCAGGCCTTCCGCCATCGAGTTATGGCCAACATCATAGAAATCCGCGCCAATGCCGACATGATCGATGCCTGCAACATCCCGAAGATGATCGATGTGGTCGGCAACCTCGGAGATCGTCGGCCGTGGGTACGGGTTCTTGTCTTCCCTGCCTCATCGGCATCGAGGTGAGTGTGCAATTCGGCGAGAGCCTTGGTTCGCTGTTGCTGCCAGGCCGGGTTTTTAGAAGAGATAAATTCCTTGATGAAGTTGGCGTGCACCACGCCGCCGTTGGAAGCGAGTTTGCGAAGAACATCATCGGGCACGTTGCGCGGATGCGGGTTGATCGCAAAGGCGCTCGAGTGCGAAAAGATTACTGGCGCGCGGCTGAAGGAAAGCGCATCCCGCATGGTATCGGCGCTCACATGCGAGATATCGACAAACATGCCGAGACGATTCATCTCGTGCACCACCTGCTTGCCGAAGCCGCTCAGTCCGTAGTGCTCGGTCCGGTCCGTCGCCGAATCAGCCCAGTCGATATTGTCCCAGTGGGTAAGCGTCATGTAACGCGCGCCCAGTTCGTAGAAAGTTCGCAAGACTGCCGGCGAATTTTCCATCATGTGACCGCCTTCAACCCCGAGGAGGCAGGCAATGCGACCGGCCTTGTGGATCCGCTCGATGTCGTCGGCCGTGCGCGCCTGCTCGAACCCGGGCTGGCTGCGAATCATGCGAAGGGCCACATCAAATTCGCGCATCGCCTCGTGCAAAGACGTGTGGGTTCGTTGCGTAGCAGATTCGACGAAGATGGACCAGTATTGCCCGCCGACGCGGCCTTCCCGGAGGCGAGGAATGTCAGCACACAAACTGGGTTGGACTTCGCCTAGATCGTAACGCGACAGGTCTCCATGCAATTCGAGCAACATGGTAGGCAGGTCGTTGTGCGTATCAATGAGCGGGGCTTCCTTCAGCAGTGCGCGTGCCCGGTCCAGAAGCGCCGAATCGGGTTCTTGCGCCTGGGACGGGAGCGCGGATCCATACCCCTTCGAAAATGCACCCGGCAGCCTGTTTGCGAAGAGCGGGTTGATCTTCACGCTTGCAAAAGCCGCCAAAGCGCTGCCATACCCGAGAAAATCTCTTCGCGATAGCACGCAGTATCCTCCTGAACCCCGGGGGAGTATATCGGAAGTGAGCGCAGCATTTCGTCGATTTGCCGCGATGCACACGTAGGCCCAGACGCCCTCGTCTGGGCAGCCGGGCGCCAGCCCGGCGGGCTCAACGGATGCGCAAAGCCCGCGTCGCGCCCAAGTAGGTCGCGGTCTCCTCCATCCACCGCAAGAAGGGTTGCCTGGTCATAGTGTCTGAAGCGGAGCTTCGCTCCGCTGGGCAGACGGGGCGTCTGCCCCTACGCAAACCATTTCGAGCCGTCCGTAGCCGCGCTTGCGCGGTGAAGACGAGCGGAGAAACCTGAATCTCTCCACTTTTTCCGCAACCTGGTTAAATCGGGTAGTGGTGCAGTTTGCACCACTACCTTAAATCGTGCATCCACCTGAGTTCCCGCCGCACCCTGCTAGAATCAAGAATTAACCCTCACTCCGATGGACGCAGCCTACATCCGCAACTTCGCCATCATCGCCCATATCGATCATGGCAAGTCCACTTTGGCCGATCGCCTGCTCGAGCTGACCGGTTCGCTCACGGCGCGCGAGATGCAGGCGCAGGTGCTCGATGCGATGGACCTGGAGCGGGAGCGCGGCATCACGATCAAAGCACACGCCGTGCGCATGGCGTATCCGGCGCACGACGGAAAAATCTACCAATTGAACCTCATCGACACGCCCGGCCACGTGGACTTCTCGTATGAAGTCTCGCGATCTCTGGCTTCCTGCGAAGGTGCGCTGCTGGTGGTGGATGCCTCACAAGGTGTGGAGGCACAGACGTTGGCAAACGCGTATCTCGCGATTAATCACCGCCTGGAAATCATTCCGGTCATCAACAAAATTGACTTGCCAAGCGCCGACATCCCGCGCGTGAAGGAGATGATTGAAGGCGCGGTCGGGCTGGATGCGTCCGATGCCTGCCTGATCAGCGCAAAAACCGGGCAGGGCGTTCCCGACGTTCTCGAGGTGATTGTGCGGCGTATCCCCCCTCCCAAGGGATCACCGCAGCGCCATTTGCAGGCTCTCATTTTCGATTCCTGGTTCGATCCTTATCGCGGCGTTGTCGTGCTGGCTCGTGTTTTCGAAGGAACATTGAAGAAGGGCCAGAAGATCCGGCTATGGTCGAACGGCCGGGTTTTCCAGGTGGAAACCATCGGCGTGCTGACGCCCAAGCCGGTCGAAATCGAAGAACTGGTGGCCGGCGAAGTAGGCTTCCTGATCGCGAATATCAAGAACGTCGCCGACACCAAGATTGGCGACACGATCACCGACGACGAGCGCCCGGCGATCGAACCGCTGCCCGGCTTCGAAGAAATCAAGCCCATGGTGTTCGCGGGACTCTATACGGTGGATGCCCACGAGCACACACAGCTTCGCGAAGCGCTTGAAAAGCTTCGGCTCAACGACTCATCGTTCTTCTTCGAACCGGAAAGCTCGGTGGCGCTCGGGTTCGGCTTTCGATGCGGATTCCTCGGCCTGCTGCACATGGAAATCATCCAGGAGCGGCTGGAGCGCGAGTACAACCTCGAGCTCATCACCACCGCGCCCGGCGTGCGCTATAAGATCACACTCACGGATGGCAGTCTCATCGAGGTTGATAATCCATCGCGCTGGCCCGACCAGAGCGAAATCGCCAAGGTGGAAGAACCGGTGATCCTTGCGGTCATCCTCACCAACGAGGAGTTCGTTGGCGGAATTCTGAAACTGGTCGAGGAAAAACGAGGCAAGCAGAAAAGCTTCGAATACGTCAGCGGCTCGCGCGTCATGTTGCAATACGAACTGCCGCTCAACGAGATCGTGCTCGACTTTTACGACCGCCTGAAATCCGTCTCGCGCGGCTACGCTTCGCTGGATTATCACCTCGCGGGCTATTGGGAGTCGCCCATGGTGAAGCTCGATATCCTGGTCGCGGGCGATCCCGTGGATGCGCTCTCACTGATCGTGCATCGGGACTTTGCCTATGAGCGCGGTCGCGCGCTGGTCTCAAAGATGCGCGAGTTGATCCCTCGACAGATGTTTGAAGTGGCAATCCAGGCGGCCGTGGGGGCCAAGATTATTTCCCGCGAGACGGTCGCGGCCATCCGGAAAAACGTTCTCGCCAAGTGCTATGGCGGCGATATCACGCGCAAGCGCAAGCTGCTCGAAAAACAGAAGGAAGGCAAGCGCCGGATGAAGCGAATTGGTCGGGTCGACATTCCCCAAGAGGCCTTTCTGGCCGTGCTCAAAGTGGGCGAAAATAGCTCATAAAACTGATGTGTTCTGCAGCGCTCAGAGAAGCATGTCCGTGGTGCTACAACTCATAGATGTGCAAATCTCAAGGATTCCTTGAATTTACAGTCTAGTGTGCTGCATTTCGCAGCAGTTCATCTATGACAACTAAGGCATTTATTTTCAGTCACTTAAAATCTAGAAGTACCGAGTTTTGCGCCGACCATGCGGTCGCTTTTTAGTGCTCAGGTAAACGTAGTAGGCCGCTTCCACAAGCTTTTCCACAGATCGATGGGTCTAGCAGCCCCAGGGAAAGCCAAGGCAGAACTGGTCATTTATTGCTGTCAAAGCGGCCAGAGGAATACGCCAAAAACAGAAAGATCCGCCCGGCATAGATTTGGTGGATTGGTGACATCGAGACCTGCCTATTCGTCGGGCCCAATGCCTCCCTCGGCAAGCGACTCGAACCGTGTGGATTGTTTGAGAAATGCGAGATTCAGGCGACCGATTGGACCGTTCCGCTGCTTGGCAATGATGATTTCGGCGCGGCCTTGCAGGTCGGGGTCATCCTGCTTATAGACTTCTTCCCGGAAGATGAACATGACCAGGTCCGCATCCTGTTCGATGGAACCTGACTCACGAAGATCGGCGAGTTGCGGACGATGATCGCCACCGCGACTCTCGGGCGCGCGGCTTAGCTGTGAGAGCGCGATGACGGGAAGGTGCAGTTCCTTCGCAAGCGCCTTGAGTCCGCGCGAAATCGCCGAGACTTCCTGGGTGCGGTTTTCATAGCGCTTGCCGCCACCGGACATGAGTTGGAGATAGTCCACGACGACCAGGTCCAGACCGCCACACGACTGCTGCAATCGACGTGCCTTGGCGCGCATCTCGCTGAGCGAAATACCGGGCGTGTCGTCGATGAAAATCCGCGAACTTGCCAGCTCCTCCATGGCGCGCACTACGCGCTGCATGTCGTCGCGCCAGAGTGAGCCGGTGCGCATCTTGTGCGCATCCACGCGAGCGCGCGAGCAGAGCAAGCGAAGCAGCAACGCCTCACGCGACATCTCGAGTGAGAAGATTGCAACCACTTTTCCATCGACGATGGCGGAGTTCTCGGCAATGTTCATGGCGAAGGCCGTTTTGCCCATGGACGGGCGCGCCGCGAGAATGACCAGATCCGACTTCTGCAGACCGCTGGTCATCTCGTCGAGGTCGCTGTAGTGGGTGGCCAGACCGGTGATGCGCTGGCCACGCTGCAGCAGCGCATCGACCGAGCCAAAGGAATCCTTGACGATGTCCTGAATACCCAGAAAGCCGCGGCCGATGCGTTTTTCGGACAACTGGAAGATGGCGGCTTCGGCATCGTTGAGGATGTCTTCGGCCGCATCAGACTGATCGGCTGCGCGCGCGATGGCTGCATTGGCGGCATGAATAAGCCCACGTAACAGTGCCTTGTCGCGGACGATCTTGACATAATGCTCGATGCTGGGCCGGTCGGGAACCCCATCCAGCAGCGACGAAACATATGCCATGTCGCCGATAGCCTGCAGCTCTTTGTTCCGACCCAACTCTTCGACCAGCGTGATGATATCGATCGGCCGCGACGACTCGGCCAGGTCGATCATGCGCGCATAGATGCGGCGATGAGAATCGAGTGAAAAATCTTCCGGCCGCAGATGCTCCGCGGCCTGGTTGTAGGAAAGATTGTCGAGAAGGATGGCCCCGAGAATGGAACGCTCGGCCTCAACGCTCGCTGGAAGGGTACTGATGCTGTAGTCGGTCGTCGCCAATTCTTTTCTTTCGAATCCGGTTCCCATCAACGCCAAATTTCGTGGAGGCGAATTGCAATATACCTGTCTGCTGCGCTGTGGATGAGAAGTGCTTTGTAGGAAAAGTCAGGCACGATGCAAAATCTTTGGTCGCTCACTTGCACCCGGGACTTTTCTCAGAGCACCATGCTCTTCCGGCATTTATTGTAAGCGAACAAAAAGCGAAATACCAGAATCTGCGGAGAGGCAGGCGGGCGTTGCTATCGGCAGCTTGATTATGCGGAAGATCACGGAGTTTGCAAATCCAGTCGATCCTCGCGGAGAACAGCGTCTACGATCCACACGCGAACCAAACAGGGCGCCTCAAGCAACCAAACAAATGCGGTCCAGGCCAGCCACCTGGACCGCATTGTTTTCGCGGAATGTCCTGTCGCCCATTTCCACGCACGAGGCATGGGGGAGTTCATCTCTCACTTGCGCCCCGAAGAGCGCTCGTAAAACGATGCCACTCGGCAGACACGATCTGCGAAGCAAACTCCGCCGATCGATCTGCAGCACTTCGGTGGCCGGCGGCCAGTCCTGCCGTGTGTGGAGGACTCTGTGAGGAGGCCGCAACGCCCGGGCAACCAGTTCTGCGCCGAAACGCTTTCTGGAGGAACCCTCCCGGCAACTCACCCTCGAGAATTGCCAGGAACCGCCGGCTCTGCCGCAATGCTCAGGCAGGGCACGCAGAACATCTCGCTGGATGTGAGCACTTTGCTCCTCGCACGAGCGCGCTTCAAGCAAAAACCAGCGCCGCTTTGTGCAGAATCTGTGGATGGCCGCGATTCTTTGTGGAAAGCGCTGGAAAAATGGAGTGAATTGGGCTGCTCATCTTTTGCTGTTGCGCGGTAGCAAGCGAAATTTCTGTCGGAGAGTCGGGCTGAGACGAAGACCTGACACCTGAGACCTGACACCTGCTCGCTAAGCGGCCGCCGGATAACGTCGCGTAATCTTCTGCAGCAAGCCGTGCACCCGGTGTACAAATTTCGTCTCTGGGAAAAACATAAACGGACAGTGTCCATCCACCACCCGGATGCCATTCCCCTTACAGAACGCGATCGCCTCCGGGCTCACGGCACCTTTACCTCCGGCGCGGTAGATCCACACCTTGCGAACGCCCGCAGCGGCGCAATCCTGCACCACCTGAAGAGTCGCATGGAACGGCGTCATTACGAGCACGCCCTCGACCGGCTCTTTCACGGCCTGCAAGGAATGAAAGCATTCGCGCTCATCGATTTCGTCGGCTCCCAGATTGATCGGAACCATGTCATAGCCAGTCTTTGGGATTTCGCGACACGCCCACCATCGCGATGCGGTGCAGCGCAAGAAAGTCTTCGACGTCATGAATTGTGGTCACGATGTACCTCCCTGTGGGACACTTCATTACAAAACTTCCATGAAAGAATTTTCAGTGACACGCGTCACCAACTACGGACACTCGAATAACTCAAGACGGCTCGGCCAGGTCCATTCCTGGCGTTCTCATCACCATCCGCCCACCAGCGATTCTCACCCCAAAAAGAATGTGTCACACTCGAATCGGCGAAGGTACTCTCCGGCAGCCATATCGGCAGGCTGGAACACTCCATTAACCGGTTCCCGGTATGCTGATAAATTTGAATTTCGGGGCCGAACCATACATGCGGCGGGACAACACGAAATTCAGCGTTTGGGTGCGCGCAATGGCGCAAGCGGCGAGGCTCACTGTGGCGATCTGCGTCGTGATGCTTGCGTCCGCTCGCGCTCGCGCGCAAGATACGGCTGCCCAGGCCGCGTGTGCAGACGGCGGCCAGGCTACCCAGACTTGTTCGGCCGCGCCCGAATCACCCACCGATCCTCCGGATGACAATCCCGTCGAATCGATGTTCCCACGCATCCGTAACACACGATTTTGGCTCTCTGGGCAGGCGAACTTTATTTTTCAGACTCACCCTCCGTTTCATGCTCCGTACAGCGGCCAGAACAGCTTGAACCCGAACTACGAAAAAGCCACCTCCCGCGTGCTGACGCTGTATACCGGCGTGCGCTTGAACGACTCCACCGAACTGCTGGTCGACATCGAGGAAACAGGTGGAGCGGCGCTGAGCACCGGCCTGGGTCTCGCTGGGGCCCCCAATTTGGACATCGTTCGCAATCCGCTGCTCAGCAAGGCTCCCTACTTGGCTCGCGGCATGATTCACAAAGTGTTTGCGCTCAGCAAAGATAAGGTGGAAAACCAGCGCAGCTTTCTTTCGCTGTTCGATGAAGTCCCCCGCCGTCGCCTGGAAATCCGGTTCGGCAAGTTCAGCATGGCCGATTTCTTCGACCAGAATTCGGTGGGCTCGGACACCCATTTTCAATTTGCGAACTGGACCGTCGACAACAACGGCGCCTACGACTACGCTGCCGATACGCGCGGCTACACCGTTGGCGCGGTTGCCGAATTCCAGGATCGAAATTGGGGATTTCGCTTCGCGGAAGCCCTCATGCCCAAGGTCGCTAACGGGATCGACCTGGTGTGGCGACCTTGGCAGGTGCATGCCGAAAACTTCGAATACGAGTTACGCCGAGGATTTATTCCGCGGAAGGCCGGCGTTCTCCGGCTGCTGGCGTACACCAATTACGCCAACATGGGGATCTATCGAGAGGCAATCGCGCAGTTCGAAAAGGGCCTCGTTCTGGCGCCCGACATCACCCATCACCCCTGGCGCATCACGCGTAAATATGGTTTCGGCGTCAATGTGGAACAGAACCTGGCGCGCAATCTGACCGCGTTTGCTCGTTTCGGGTGGGACAATGGCAAGACCGAATCCTTCGCCTATACCGAAGTTGATCAAACCTTCGCGGGAGGATTGGGGGCAAGTGGCGCCCTGTGGCATCGCCGCTTCGATCGAGCCGGCCTGGCTGTGGTGACCAACGCCATTTCAAAAGATCACCAGAGCTATTTGGCACACGGAGGCTACGGCTTTCTGATCGGTGACGGCCGACTCAATTACGGCCGCGAAAATATCGTGGAGACCTACTACACGGCGCACGTCTGGCGTGGAATATACGTGGCACCGGGGCTGCAGCACATCGAGAATCCCGGCTACAATCGCGACCGCGGACCCGTGCTGATTCCATCTTTCCGGCTGCATCTGGAGTTCTAGCGGGTGTACCATCCTAGCCTCGTTGCGTGTCCCAACAGCCAAGAAATTTCCGCCGCTCTCCCAACAAAGCTACACTTCCAACGGCCAATTCTTCTGTACCATGGATCATTCCGTAGATCCATCTCCTGTCGCCATGATCGAGCGTTTCTCCTTCTCCGATCTCCGCGAGCTCTTCGCGAAAGCCAATGAGGAGAAGTCCGGCGACCAATTGGCAGGATTAGCAGCTCGCTCCGAACGAGAGCGGGTTGCAGCCAAGCAGAAACTCGCGGATTTGACCCTGGAAGAAATTGTTCGTCAGCCACTCATCGACCCGGATACTGACGATGTCTCTCGCCTGCTGCTCGACACCTTCGATCGGACCACTTTCGATTCTCTGCGCAGCATGACGGTCGGGCAATTCCGGGAATATCTGCTCGACGACGACACCACTGCAGTGGACCTGGAGGGTGTGCAGCGCGCGATCATTCCCGAGATCGCCGCCGCCGTGACCAAGCTGATGAGCAACAAGGATCTCGTTCTTGCCGCGGCGCGAATTCGCAACGTCACGCGCTGCCGGAACACCATGGGAGAACGCGACGTTCTGGGAATCCGGGTGCAGCCCAATCATCCAAGCGACGATATTGACGGAATCCTGCTCGCGGCTTTTGAAGGATTGTTGTACGGCTGTGGCGACGCGGTGCTAGGCGTCAATCCCGCGACCGACTCGGTGGAGACCGTAAGCAGGATTCTGATCGCTCTACAACGGCTCATCGATGCTTACCAGATTCCCACGCAAGCTTGCTGCCTGGCCCACATCACTACTCAACTCGAAGCCATGCGTCGTGGAGCGCCGGTCGACTTACTGTTCCAATCCATAGCGGGAACGCAAGCCGCCAACGCCAGCTTTGGAATTACTCTCGCAATGCTTACCGAGGGACGCGAGCAGGTTCTCGATCATCACCGCGGTCGCGACGTGCCCTGGAAAGGCGATCACGTGATGTATTTTGAAACCGGCCAGGGCAGCGCGTTATCGGCCGAGGCTCATCATGGCGTCGATCAACTCACCCTGGAAGCCCGCGCCTATGGCATCGCTCGCACGTTCAAGCCGTTTCTCGTGAACAGCGTAGTTGGCTTCATCGGACCGGAGTATCTCTTCAACGAAAGGCAGATTACGCGTGCGGGGCTCGAAGATCATTTCATGGGAAAACTTCTCGGGCTGCCCATGGGGTGCGACGTTTGCTATACAAATCACGCCGAGGCCGACCAGAATTCCGCCGACAATCTCCTCCTGCTGCTGGCCGCGGCCGGCTGCAACTATTTCATGGGTGTTCCCTGTTCCGACGACGTCATGCTGAATTATCAGTCCACCAGCTATCACGATGCGGTAGCCGTGCGGCGGCTGTTTCACTTGCGCCCGGCACCCGAATTCCTCAGCTGGCTGGAAAGCGTCGGCATCTATCACCAGGGAGAGCTTGCGGCGCCGGACGTGAGCGCACGCCGCCGCCTTCTGCAAGGCTTCGAATCTTCGCTCGAAAGGGCGGTTTGAATGGCCCGTGACCGGCACGATTCGCTGGTCGCGCAGGATTGGTCTGCTCTAATGGAGAAGATCCGGGCGCAGACCCCGGCGCGATTGCTGTCTGGCCGTGTCGGCGCAGCTTATCGAACGGCCACGCAACTGGAATTACGCGATGCCCACGCCTCGGCGCGAGACGCGGTTCGCTGCGAACTCAATCTCGAACGAGACCTGGGCACGGTATTTCTGGAGGAATGGGATTTGTTCGAGGTATCTACGCAGGCGGCCAACAAAGATGAGTACCTGTTGCGCCCAGATCGCGGCCGCCACTTTACGAACGAATCTCGTACAACCATCCGGAAGCGCTGCCCGAGCGGCAAGGATGTGCAAGTGGTCATTGGAGACGGACTGTCGATCGCGGCCATCTCCGCTCAAGTCCCCGGACTCGTTCCCCTTCTGTGCGAAGGAATCAAAGAGCGCGGCTGGACGTTTGGACAAGTGTTCGCGATCCACTATTGCCGCGTCGGCATTCTCAACGAAATTGGCGAGTTACTCCAGCCGAAAGTGGTCATACTCCTCATTGGAGAACGCCCGGGCCTGGCCACCGCCGAAAGTCTCTCGGCTTACCTGGCTTACGAACCACGCGAATCCCACACCGACGCGAATCGCAATCTGATTTCGAATATCCATGTTCGTGGCGTGCCCGTGCCACAAGCGAGCGCCCGCATCCTTCATCTAATCGAGCAGATGATGAACCGGCAGACCAGCGGATACCACCTCAGAGAAGAACTCCCATCTGGCACCGACGCTCTTCTGCACGACAATCCATCGGGTGCGGGTACCCCATCCTAACCTCGCGTTCGTGCGAGGTTAGGGTGGGATTTCCCCAACCTTCTCAGCGTCGCTTGAGGGCCTCGAGTTCATCCAGGGTGCGCGGCCAATCCGATCCCAGCAGACGCGAGAGGCCGCGATCGGCAAGCACCTTCCCGCCTGTCTGACAACGCGCACAGTAGTTGGTCTCCTTGTCCGCGTAACGAATCCGTAGAACCTTATCGCCGCATCGCGGACAGGGCTCGCCATAACGTCCATGCACCGCCATGCCCTTGCGAAAGGCCGTGACTTTTTCCGGAAATGCAGTTTTCGCCTCGTCACGCAGGCGGGTGATCCAGAATTCGAGCGTCTGCCGACTGGCCGAGAACAGGCGCTGCCACTCCTCCGGCTTCAGCTTGTGAGTGAGCGCAATGGGCGACAACTGCCCCGCGTGCAGAATCTCGTCCGAGTAGGCATTGCCGATGCCGCTCAACACGCGCGGGTCAGTGAGGGCCCGCTTGAGCGTGCGATTCTCCGCCATCAATGCGGACTGAAACGACTCGAAGTTGCTCGTGAAGACGTCTATACCTCCTGCGTCCATCGACTGCAGGCCTTCTTCGCCCAACACAACGTGCAGCGATGCGCGCCGCTTCGCTCCAGCCTCGGTCAATACCAACGAGCCGTTCGGGAAATCGAATGCAGCCAGATTCTGTCGACCGGATAGTTTGGCTCCGGCTGCTTTCCAGTGCAGTCGCCCTGCGATCATGAGGTGAAGCACCAGCCAAAGATCGCCCTCCACGCCCATCGCGATGCGTTTCCCAATCCTCCGCAATTGGCGCACGATCTTCCCTTCCACACTGTTCAATGGCGGCTGCACTGTTCGCAGCAGAAAAGCGCTTGCTAACCGGACGCGTTCAAGCCGTTGCCCCACAATCCGGGACTCAAGCGCATCGATGTAAGCAGTGATATCGGGCAGCTCTGGCATGCTCCATCAGATTGCATGCGGCAGCCGCATTTCGCAAGTTCGCGTCCTAGTCAACGCAAACGCAGGCGCCGGTTTCGTGTTGGTGGGGAGTCTCCCATCCACGCGCCGACGCAAGAACAATCTTGTGGGGAATAATTGGAGATGTGTGCGACGAGAGACGCTATGCGGCAGCGTCGAAACTCACTCGCTAGTGAACCGAACTGGACGAAGACCAAAGCACAACATTGGTATTGCTTGCGACCAGCCGGATGGTTCCAGCCACGATCACGAGTATGACTGCCAGGGTCACAGCATATTCCGCGATATCTTGTCCCTGGTCGTCGAGCCAGAGTTTGGAGAGGAGGGGGAGGGCCATATCTGTACCAGCTTGTGTGAATTTCGGACCGGCCCATTGTGCTGCACCCTCGTAATGAAGCAAAGATGACCAAAGTAATAGACCGGCTGGCCCATGGCGAGGGACGCGGATTCATGACCGCCCTTGGCCGCCAGCCTGGGGCTGGGAGACTTCGCGAGTTGCTTTTGACGCTTTATGGCTATGTAGTTATGCCCGAGCATGTTCACCTCCTGCTCAGCGAACCGAACTGCCCCACTCAAGCCAAAATCGGGCTTGAGTGGGCCACCCGGGGACGCGAACCTGGGGCACCAGCGGTTTCAATAAAAAGCCCCGCTCTCCCGAGCGAGGCTTCTTTTTGCTAACAGCTAGAGGCTAAGAGCTAACAGCTGAAGTTTAATCCCTCACTCCATCAATGAACGCCCGCAACTTCCGCGAACGGGAGGGATGCCGCAGCTTGCGCAGCGCCTTGGCCTCGATTTGCCGTATACGTTCGCGAGTCACTGCGAACGACTGGCCCACTTCTTCCAGGGTGTGCTCGCTGCCGTCTTCGAGACCAAAACGCATCTTGATGACCTTTTCCTCGCGCGGCGTCAGCGTGCGCAGTACCTGCGAAGTCTGGTCTTTCAAGTTCACGTTGATCACGGCCTCGGCCGGAGAGACTACGCCACGATCCTCGATGAAGTCGCCCAGATGCGAATCTTCCTCTTCGCCTATTGGCGTTTCGAGGGAGATGGGCTCCTGCGCGATCTTCAAGACCTTGCGGACCTTGGCGACCGGAATATCCATGCGCTTGGCGATTTCTTCCGACGTCGGTTCGCGTCCCAGTTCCTGCACCAGCTGCCGCGAAGTGCGGATCAGCTTGTTGATCGTTTCGATCATGTGCACCGGAATACGAATCGTACGCGCCTGATCAGCAATCGCACGTGTAATCGCCTGCCGAATCCACCATGTAGCATACGTCGAGAACTTGTAGCCACGGCGGTATTCGAATTTGTCCACCGCCTTCATCAGGCCGAT
>QIAH01000348.1 GCA_003225465.1 Acidobacteriota bacterium
ATCTCCAGCTTGCTTCCCTCGGTAATTCGGCCATCGGTGTATAGAAACACCCCGCCCGTGCTGAGATCACGGGTGATTGCCGACACCTCGGCCGCGCTCTCTTTGCTTCTGACCTTCGCGGGAATGCTTACGGGAATGCGCGAGCGCGCGCGCTTGTCTGTCTTCGCGTCTGACATGGGAGTGGAGCCTATCACGATCAACGCCTTGGTGGTCGATGAGTTTTTCGCAAGATGCAAACATGAAAGGGGGTGATTCAGTCGTCAGTCGCTAGTCCTTTAGTCGTCAGCTGAAGGCTCGCTTCGCTGACGACTGACGACTGGAGGCTGACGACTAGCAACCCATGGGGTACCCAGGAGCCAATTCGGAATCGAACAGCTGTGAGCGCGAAAGCGCGGTTACGTGGTCGAAGGCTTCTGCGAGCGAGCGGCCGGCACGACGACAGCCTGCTCAATCGTTGGCACATTCGTTCCGCGGAGCCGCTCTTCGACCTGGTGCATTTTGTCGTTCGATCCTGCCTCAAAGTATGCGCGGGACAGCAGTTGCATCGAGAACGGATCATCCGCGTCTTCCTCGAGGTGCGCGATGGCGTCTTGCCACTTGCCCCGCGCTGCCAATACGGCGCCCGCTGCACCGTGATACGAACTCTGAATGACCAGGTTGCGGCTGCTGGACGCCATGGCCTCAAGCGTGTAGAGCGATTTCTGCGCTAATTCCTGATTGCCGGCATGCGCGGCTCGAACCGTGCGATATCTCAGAATGCGGGAAAGTTCCTCATCGTGGTCCAGGGGAGAAATGTCCTGCCGATGCGCCAGCGCTGCCTCGGCCGCATCCAGGTGCTGCAGGGCAACTTCGTCGTCACTCTGGTAGGCCGCCATACGCTGGTGAGCTTGCGCTTCCTGCAGGTCGAGTCCCAGTTGGTGGGCTTTCTGCGCGGTTTCGGTGAATGCGTCATCGGCCTCCGCCGGCTTGGCATCGCGGACCCAGGTGGTCGCCTTCTGCATCATGTAGTCGATGCGGTCGGCATCGTTATGGGCCTGGGCGATGGCCTTGTCGTACTCAATCCGCGCCTGGCCCTGATTTCCCATCAGCGCATATGTGTCTGCAATCCCGACCTGCGAAGAAGTGAAATCCGGATCCACCTTCAAAGCCATGCGATAGTGCGCGAGCGAGTCGTCGAAGTGCCCCGCCATGCGTAACAGTTCACCGTAAGAATCGTGCGGATTGGGCTCCTTGGGAAGGACCACGACATAACGGTCCATGGTCGCGAAGGCTTTCGAAAATTGGCGGGTGCGCGCGTACACGTAGGCCGCATCGTTGAGCGCGGCGGGATAATTCTTGTCGAGAGCAAGCGCGCGCTCGAGGAGCTTGAGCGCCTGCTCGTCGCCGTTCTCTCCCATCAACCAATTGCCCGCGAGATAAATCAGGTGCTTATCCTTCGGGAACATGGCCAGCATGTCATTCATGGCCGAGATGCCGGCGATGTAGTTGCCTTCCTGCACGTTCGAGATCCACTGGATCATCAGCTTTTCGCCGGGCGTGACTTGCGGGAGAAGCGCTTTGGCTTGCGCGCGTGCCGCACTGACTTCAGCAGGATTCCGGCTGTTGAAGGCGATCCATGCCCAGGCGACAGCGATACTGGGATCTTCCTTCACGGCCGCGCGCCAGTCCTCGTTGCAGCGCTCGAGGTACAAGTTCTCGTAGTCTTCCATGCCCTTCTGGTAAAGCTCGCGACCCTTTGCGGAGGCAGCGGTGACGGGCATCAGGCCGATGGTTGGCTTGGTCTTGGACGACTTGGTCTTCGAGCTCTTGTCGCTGGCGGCAGCGAGTGAGGCGAGGGTCAGGCAAACTGCCAACCCGGCGAGAAGGCGGCGCTGAAGCATGGTTTCTCTCAGAAAACAAAGATTTTGCGGACGGCTACCGGGCCAAGCGTAGCATCGCCGCTAGAGGGGACCAAGGTGACGGAAGGGTTACGACGGGTGGGGGAGGCCGAACCGACACACTCCAGATGAGCAAGAAAAAGCCCCTGCAGCAGCAGCGGCAGGGGCTTAAAAGATCCACAAAGTTTCTAGAACGTTATCCTCAGCGAAAGCACCGTGCTGAAGGCTTCGCCCGGCCCGATGCCTGGCGCTCCGTTGAAGTCGCCAATCGTGTCGGTGACTTGGCCCGAGCCGCCCGGGCCTAAACCAAACGCTCCCGGCCCCGACGACAGATTGATATTGTTGAAGAGGTTAAACATCTCCGCCTTGAACTGAGCCTTGAAGCGCTCGGTGATCAAGAAGCTCTTGCTGATTCCCAAGTCGACGTCTTTGTATCCCGGGCCGTGGATCTGGTTGCGACGAAGTGTACCGTAGCATCTTCCGTCGGAAGTGACCGGAGCACAGGTGGCTGTATCGGGAGTAGCAAAAGCGGTCGGGTTGATCCATTGCACCCCGGTAAACGTCGCACTCTTCACAAAGCTGTGGGAAACACCGCCGAATGGATCGCCAATAAGGTCCACGCCTGGCCGCACCTGGTCATCCGGTTGACCTCCATGGAAGGCCAAAGCCGTACTAACGTTCCACCCATGTGTCAGTGCCTTTGGTCCGCGGGTAGAACCGGGTATATCCCAACTTAACGTGCCGGTGAACGTATGGCGCTGGTCGAAGTCGCTGTTCCCGTAGTCCGCCTTAAGGTTATAGCTGTCGAACGGAATGACCCCACGGTATGCGGTGATCTCGTCCAGATTATGTGCCCAGGTATATCCAAATTGCGAACTCACTCCGTGCCAGGCGCGCGTACGCAGCGTGGTCTGCAGAGCGTTGTAGTTGGACGTCCCGATACTGTTTAGCTGGTTGATGGCACCGAAGTTCGGGTATTGCCCGAAGAAGGGATAAATGAAGTTGCCGGGCACAGCAGGATCTGGAACTTTCTGATTGATGTCCCGCAATACCGTTAGCCTGCGCCCCTCGCTGCCTACATAACCAACCTGCCAGACCGCCATCCCGTTGCCAAAACTCTTTTCCACATTCAGGTTGTAGTTATAGAAATACGCTGTGTGGAAATTCTGATTGACCGAGTAAGCGGCAAATACCGAGTTTCCGCAGGTTGGATCGATCGCAACGTTTCCGCTCGGGCATAACTGGACCGGGGCGAAGGTGTACTGGTTGGGCTGCCAAGTGTAGCAAGTCGGGAAGGTGGCGCAACTCTGGCCCACCGCCGGGAGAGACGTCTGAGTATAGATGGACACTGGGTGTGGCCCAGCTGGGTTGTCCTGTACGCCGTCAGCGTTATTCGGCGGGCGGACGTCCATAAAGGGATTCACATTGACCTGGTCAAAGTAGATCCCAAATCCTCCGCGCACGACCAAGTCTCCGCGACTTGTCGGCTGATAAGCGAAGCCCAAGCGAGGTGAGAAATTCTTTAGGTTCTTGTGGAAAATTCCGTCCAGTCCGGCGCCCTGAATTTGAATTCCGCGGCCAGGAACAAAGATCGCAATATCTTTGCTGCCATTATGCAAAGGGCCGAAGTAGTCCCAGCGCAAGCCTAGATTGATGTTCAGCCTCGGAGTTACCTGCCAGGAGTCAGAGCCAAAGAAATCCAGGGCATTCACCACAATCTTGCGTTCCGCATTTCCGACGTTGATTGCCGAGTTGTCTACAAATCCGGCAAGAAAGTCGGCCAGGGAACAAACATTGGAGTCAGCTACGGCACAGACTGGGCTTGTCGCTGTACCGATATTCCATGGCCCCTGTGCGCCAGAGAATATAAACTTGCCTAGTGAGTGGAAAAAGTAAAACTCGTTAAGATGCGCTTGGCGATATTCACCGCCAAAACGCAATTGGTGTTTGCCGGTATTGTAGGAAACCACGTCCGCGATCATCCCGGTAATGTCATTGCGGCCCTCGGGAGGCGTAAGCCCAACCTGCTCAAAGCCAGTGATCCTTAGATTCGGAGACCCAAAGAATTTGGGCGTGACCGGCGTGTCCGGACTCAGGAACAGCTGCGCGTTCGTGTGTGTGTCATAGCTCGCAACCGCGTCACGGAAAACCTGATTGAAGTAATTGACACCGACCAGCAGCTGATTTGTCATGCGATTACTAAGCACAGAGTTCAGCGTAACCGCGTAATTAAACACGTGAATCGGCGCCTTCTCAAAATAGAACGGAAGGTTGGAACTGGCCGTCGCTAACGCTGCACTGCCGCCTGTGGGAGCGGTCTGGCTTCCTTGTCCACCAAACCAGCGTGCCGAAAGATGATTTTTGTCATTGAAGTTGTGATCGAGTTTGATCACTCCGTTGTAGCTATATCCAGTCGAAGGGCTAGTCGCAAAATAGTTGCTCGGCTGCGCCGGCAATTGGTTGATCAGGCTGGGCCAGAGATTCGCCATCAGAGCCTGCGAGATCGGACTCTCCGGAATGCCGTCGGCTTGCAGCAGCGACAAGGCGAGGTTCTGATAGGCAGGAGAAGGTTCGGTGTTCAGGCCTGACAGCGCAATTGTATATTTTTGCTTCTCGAAGGACAGAAACCAGAAAGTTTTATCCTTGATAATCGGTCCACCAAGAGAGAATCCATAGTTCTCATTGCGAAGCGGGGGCTTGTTGGTCGGTGCGCCGGGCGGAAGGGTGCTGGGATTGAAAAAGGCGGTGGGCTTTCCAAGTGCGGTGTTGCGGTTGAAGTAGTACACAGAACCGTGAATCTGGTTGCTTCCGGATTTCAGAACAACGTTAATAACGCCGCCGGCATTGCGCCCGGCTTCGGCATTGGATTGCGTCTGCGCGCCGAATTCATCGATCGCATCCAGCGGCATTAGGGTGCCCGCAATGCCCGATACGCCACCCTGGTTCACCGCCGCAAGGTTGTGCCAGAAATCGTTATTGTCGACGCCGTCTATCTGCCAGTTCATCTGATTGGCGCGTGTTCCGTTCAAGGACCCGAAAGCCTGCGCTCCCGAATATCCCGCATAGCCCGGTGTCGTAGCCGTGAACTGGGTGAAGTCGCGCCCGTTCATGGGCAAATTTTGCACTTGCTCGGTCGGGATGACGTTGTTCTGCTGGACCGTCGTCGTGTCAAGCGTAAGCGCTTCAGCGGAGACTTCCACTGAAGTAGTCGACGTTCCGACCTTAAGTTTTACAGGTAGCGTATAAACTGACCCTGCGGTGACGGGCACGTTCTCAACCGTAGCAGCGTTGAAGCCGCCTGCCGAAACCGCAATCCTGTAGGAGCCGAGGGGCAAATCCTGAAACGAGAACTGTCCATCGCTGGTGGTGGTGGTGGTGAGCGTTACGCTGGTCGCAATGTTGGTGGCCTTTACGTTGGCGCCCGAAACCATCGCTCCGCTCGGATCGTTTACGGTGCCGTTGATGGCTCCCCGGAATGTCTGACTGTACCCTGCAGCCACTAGCAGTGTAAGTACGAAGATGCTTCCCAGTACGCGTCTCATAATTCTCCTCCGCAGAACTCGTCCCCAGATGGCTGGCTCATTCCAGCCGATTGCCATGCAATATGCTGCTTGCGCATGATGCCGAATACTTCGCGTGCCATAAGGCGCTTGCAAAAATATGTCGTTTAGAAATTTAGGCGCCACCAATATGAAAAAACGTATCCGGGAATGGCGTACGCTCCGCCCTTCCTGTTGCGTAAATTCGTGCAATTGATGAAGAAAACAAACTATTTAGGCGTAGTCTCCTGCTCGAACTGAACCGAGCCTGCCCTTTCGTAGAACTAATCGATCTTCTATATCGGAGGCACACCGCCTGCCAACCTTGGCGGGAACGACAGAACAAATTTCGATTTGCTACATCAGTGGTTGTGTAATTCGACATGTCAGGACGACGCATCGAAAGGCGCCGAATCCACTCACAATGACAGCCGCCAGCTCGGTTCTTGAAACTGGCGGACGAGCCTAATCCAATCGAGGATGGGAGTCAAGACGCAGAAAAGATTCCTGGTGGGCGCGGCAGTTAGGGTAAAATCTGAAGGCTCTTATCGGCCGACTCATTGCGGCCAGGCCCGGGGTTCTTCCATGGTTCGCTGGATTGCGTTTGATGACGAGACTGCTGAAGCGGTGGTGAGTCGCCTACGCCGAGGCGCGGCGGAGATTCAAAGCAACACTCCTGTGGATGCCGCCCTTCACAACCCCGGCCCTTCCGTGATCGTGCTTCCTTCCTCCACTCCGGGGAAATTGCTGATCGCGCGCTTTTCGCAGCGCAATATCCCTGCGCTCGAGACGGCTCCGTTCCCTCCGAAGAACGTAGTCTCCCCGTTCATTCCTGTTCCGGCTCTCGAGAAAAAGCCAGCCTCCTCCGCGAAGAAGGCCTGGTGGCGCAAGATTGTTGCCTAGGAAATTCGCGTAGGGGCAGACGCCCCTCTGCCCAGCCGAGCGAAACCCGGCTTCATAATCAGAAGATGAACGCGACGCCGCCGCGTACCGAGCGTGCCGACTGCACCAGGTACACGGTCCTGCCGTCCTGGCCCATCACGGGCACGTAGCCCTGCGCCATCAGATTGCGCAAGTCCAGCATGGCTTCCATGTGCAGAGGCAGGAAGCCGAATCCCGGCAAAGGCTGCCGCACGAAGACATTCAGGTAGGGATCGGACTGCCCGGCAGAGGAGTTGAACATATCCACCTGGGTCAATGCGCCGCCGCTGACCCAGCCGTAAGAAGTCGTCCAGCGTGTGCGGCAGCCCGGGAGCTTGCCATTCATCTTCGCCGAGAGCGCGTGGCGATGCACAGTGGTTAGCGATTGCCGGGCGCTCTGCAACTCCACGTCCGGGCGCCCGAGATCGAGCACGCCTCCGTAGCCGTAGTCGACGGTGGCCGTTAGATCGGATGTCAGCTTGCGCTGCATCACTAACCGCACGCCATTCGTGTTCAGGTTTGTTCCCTGGTAGGAGAACGTACCCGAGTCCACGTCCGGCAACATTTCGCCGGTGCCCGCGTTTCCGACTCCGACTCCTGTCAGAACAGTGTTTGCAACCCGATCGGCGTAGAAAGCGGCTTGCAGATTGGTCCTGCCGATCCGTCGCGAGAGGGAAACTTCCTGGTGATGGGCGCGCTCCAACGCAGGAGAAAAACTGGCGAGACTCACACGCGGCCCAGACTGCGCCAGGATACTGCCCTGGACATCATTTTCTTTCGCCATCGCTCCCGGTGGGCGAGAACTGGCATAGCGATATTCCACCACGGTGTCCGGAGAAAGATGCAGGTCCGCCGTTGCGAACGGCTGGAATGCGGTGAACCGGTCCATGAACTGGACGCTTTGCAGCTCACTGCCGAAACGAAGTTCGAGGACGTCTCCTACAGTGAGGTTGTCGGTCGTCGCCAGACTGAAAGCTTGCAGACCCTGATCATGGAAACTGCCCACCGGCGGCATCAAGCGGCGCACGGTGACCGACACCTCGGGTTCCGAGCCGCCTTCCGAGTGGTGCGTATAGGACGTCCGCAGAATCGCTGCTCCAGCGCCCTGGCCGTAGCCGACGTTCCCCTCCAGGCTGATGGCGTCATCGGACAGAATCTTGTGCTCGAGCGAGAAGCCGGTGCTCATGTCCGAAACCGTGCCGTAGCCCTCAGAAGGAGAACCGGCCAGAAACGAAAGGCTCGCCTTTAGATCGTGCCCTTCGCCTTCGCCACTGCTCTTCACCTGAGTCACGGAAGATCCATCATCCAGCACGCGCAGCACAGGACGATTCGCCATCGACCGCAGCGTCCACTTCCAGTCATCATCCTCTGCCGGACCGCGCAACGGCCCAAGCTGGATGGCCTCGAAAAGAGTATTCAACGTGACATTCACCATCATCGTCGAACCGGCCCGCAGGCCAATGCGGTCCCGCAATGCCGGCAGGAAAGAAGGTGCCGTCACTTTGAGGCTGTAGTTGCCGGGAAGCAAATCGTGGATGGAATAAAAACCGTTTTCGTCGGTGAAGACCTTCAAGGTGCGGGCTGCCGCGCTCAACACTTCCACCGCGGCTCCCATCTGCGGTACGCCGGCGGTGCTGCGCACGTAGCCGGAGATCGAACCGGGACTGTCGGCGGCCAGCACAGGCAGCGCCAAGCCGAAAAACACGACGAAGAATCCGAACTTTCGCAGCATCACTCCACCTCAGGGGTCAAGCGCGCGACTCACTCCACCGTGAAGGTGGCAGTAGGGTCGACCGTCTGCTTGGAGATGTTGTCGTTGACCTTGATCTCGATCCGGTATGACCCGGGTTCCAGGTTGCTGGCCGAAAGACTTTTTTGCAGCGTCACCTGGTCGCCGACATTCCCCATTTGCTCGGTTGATTCCGTTGTATGAACCACGGCCTTGTTGGTGGCCGTGTTGACGACATCGTACTCGAAGGTGGCCGAGGGCTTGTGCGTCTTCTCGTCCACGCTCAGGTTATACACCTGCATCCAGAAGTTCATTTTTTGATTTCGTTTGAAGCTGATCGGCTTGCCGTCCGCCGACGGAACTCTGGGACGCACTTTCATGGTACCAATCACGAAACTGCCGGTGCCGATATCCTTGGTCGCGACCGGATACATCTGGTCGGCCACGATCAGCGAGGAGTTGGTCAAGCGCTCATCGCCAAAATCCGGCACCATCAGGCTCTTGCTCCAGTTCCCTACCCGGTCTCCGTTCACGTCCTTTACGACGACGTCAAGGCGGTAGTGGCCGGGCCTCAGAGGCAGGGCCTTCCAATACACTTGCGAGTTCTCTGCGGTCTTGGGAAGCAGTTCCGCGGGTACATCGACCTGCACCGTATCCTCAAAAGTCTGCGCGATGCGGCCGCTCAACGTGGCTACACGTCCGAAGATGTTCACGGTCCCGCGCTGCACACCCTCTTTATTAACGAAGGTGATGTCGCGGTTTTTCACCTGGATCGTAATGGGCGTGAGGACGGTATCGCTGGTCACCTTCACGAAGTCCGCGCGCACGTCAAACGGCATGAGGTTGACGGTGATCTTGTGAGAAACGATTTCTTCCAGATCTTTGAACTTCACCGCCGGCGGCTTGTTCAGTTTCGCAAACTGCTCCAGGCGGTCAAACTGCTTGGTCTGCAAATCCTGATTGAACGGCCCGACGCCCAGCCTCTCCAGACCGCCGCCATTGAAGCGGCTCGTCTTGTTCGCCATGCCCATCTGCTCGTAGAGCGTCAAACCCGCATTGGGTGTGTAGAGCAGGGCATCTTTTTCGGAGCGATCCAGCGTCATGTGGTAATCGCCGCACATGCAGGTGTCGACGAACTCGATGATCACTTCCTGACCGATGCCCTCGATGTAGCGATAACGCCAATCTTCGAACGGATAGGTGGAGGTCGATCCTCCGCCTTCTTCCATCGGACGCTCGTAACTGCCGCCCGAAGGATGAGACTCGATCTCGTCCGCAGGCCCATACATGATGTACATGCGGCCGCGGTCGGTCTTCCATCCGGGAATGCCTGCAGCGAAATGCTCGTTCGCGTAAGCGATGCGGCGGTAGTGCTCTTCTTTAAATTCGTTTTCGATAGTGTCCGGGGTAGGATCTCGCCGTTGCCAGAAAGCTTCGATAAACTGGTCGCGCTCTTCGTCGTTGGAGAGTTGCCTGAAGGCCGATCGCTCTTCGTCTGTGATGATCCAGCGAACGTCTTCGTCGAGCCACTTCTTGTAGGAGCCCGAAACTTCCTGCTTGAAGCGCTTCTCGTTGGCCTTCTTTTCCTTGTCACTCAGAGGACGCTTGAGAGGGTCAACCTGACCGGCGGAATCCTTCGAAGAATCGCCTGAACTCTGGTCCGCTTTCGCCTTACTATCCTGTGTCTTAGAATCCTGTCCCCAAGCCGCGGTCGGTCCGAACATGCCAAAGGTGATTGCGAGCAGGAACGCCAGAACGCGGTAACGGGAACCTACCAGGAACATGACGAGGGTCACTCCTCTACTGGCACACTAGTAACCGAATTGTACGGCCTTCAGACCGGCAAGGCAAGGCTAAGTCTCGCCCCTAGAGTCTATTGTGAATCATTACTACCGTGCCAGGGTTGCCTGCGATTGCAACATTTTGAACGCCGGGCATCACAGCGAACACTTCTGTGAACCATTTATAATTCAGGGTTTACCTCAGGCATACCCGGATTTCCCTCCGGCCGGTGTTCACTTTCACAACGGTTGCCGGAACTTTCACACCCCGGCACCCGTATCTGAGAGCGTGCTGCCAGCTCGCACCGGGAATGCTCTGAGTGGGACGGCTCGACCGACTTGAGCCACCGGCGAACGCCGGTTTTTCGGGGAGCGGGCAAGGACGCATGAAGACTTGGAAGAAGGTGCTGATCGGCGTGGTTGGGATCTCGGCCGCTCTGATCGTGCTCGGCGTTGCCGTACACGAGAGTAACAAGGGCGTGGTCACGGTCCAGACCGGCAAAGCTGAACGGCAGGATCTTTCTTCCATCGTGAGCGCCTCGGGCGAGATCAAGCCGAAGACTTACGTCAATATCGGCGCCAATGCCTTCGGAAAGATCACCCATCTGTATGTAAAAGAGGGCGATCGGGTCAGGAAAGGTCAATTGCTGGCGCAGCTTGAGAACGTGCAGTCGGCAGCCGATGTGGCAGCCACGAAAGCTTCGCTGGAGGCGTCGCGAACCGACGCTCTGGCAGCCGAGGCCAACTTGAATACTGCCAAGGCGGACCTGAATCGCGCCAAGGCGGACGCGGAAAGGATGCGACTGGACTGGGACCGGGCAGAAGGTCTTTACAAAGCCGAACTGATTGCCAAGGCAGAATACGAAACTCGCAAGGCCAATTGGCAATCAGCAGAAGCCGGATTGGCTCAGGCTGATGCGCGGGTTGCGCAAGCCAAGGCGCAACTGGACTCGGCCGGGCGCCACGTCGCGCAAACGGATGCCACTCTGACGCGCGCATCGGACGTCTTGCAGAAAACCGTGTACGCCGCGCCCTACAACGGCATGATCACCAATCTTCCAGTCCGCGAAGGAGAAACCGTCGTCATCGGCATTCAGAACGCTCCCGGCAGTACGCTGATGACGCTCGCCGACATGTCGGTCATTACGGCCGAGGTAAAGGTTGACGAAACCGATATCGTGAATGTGCGGCTCGGACAGACCGCAGAAGTAACGATTGACGCGATTCCCAAGAAAGTTTTCCACGCGACGGTGAGCGAGATCGGGAACAACGCGATTGTGCGATCGACCGGTGTCGCGACGTCGCAGCAAGCCAGCGCGAGCCAGGAAGCCAAAGATTTCAAGGTTGTGGTCACGCTGCAGGATCCTCCTGAGGACCTGCGGCCGGGATTATCGACGACCGCAAAAATCACCACCGCAACCCGGAGCAACGTGGTCACAATTCCCATCCAGGCTTTAACGATTCGTCGCGAGGAGGATCTGGAAGCGGCGAACGCGGAAAAGGGATCAGTACAGGCAGCGGCTCCGCAGAAGGATGCGTCCAAGAATAAGAAAGAGAGTGAAGTCCAGGGCGTCTTCGTTATTCGTGACAAGAAGGCTCAATTCGTTCCCGTGCAGACCGGCATCACCGGCACCACCGATATTGAGGTGCTGAGCGGTTTGACACAAGGCGATGAAATCGTGACGGGCAGCTACAAAGTCTTGCGCACCGTGAAGCCTGGAACCAGCGTAAAAATCGATAATTCGGCAGCGAAAAAGGAAGAGAGCAACTAGTATCGATACGCCAGACTTGACGACTAACAAAGGTTGGGGTGGCTCGTCCAATGGGGAGCCGTCCGGATGGAGAAAGTGAAGTGTCCCCAGAGGACCAGGAGAGAAAAATGGCAACCGCCGAAGTAGTGAATTTCGCACAACCCACAGGGTTGGAGTCTCCGGGTCAGTGCATGATCGCGACCGAGGATCTGTGGAAGACGTACGACATGGGCTCGGAGCAGCAGGTGCACGCCTTGCGCGGAGTCAATCTGCAGATTCGGCGGAACGAATACGTCGCGATCATGGGACCATCCGGTTCTGGAAAATCGACGCTGATGAATCTGATCGGCTGTCTCGATTCTCCGAGCAAAGGCAATTACTGGCTGAACAATCAGCTGGTCAGCGAACTGGATGATGACGAGCTGGCGCGAATCCGGAACAAGGAAATCGGGTTCGTGTTCCAGACCTTCAATCTGCTGGCGCGGGCCACGGCTCTGCACAATGTCGAACTGCCTTTGATCTACGCCGGGGTTCCGGCGGAGGAACGCATTGCCCGCGCGCAGGGCGCCCTCGCCGCTGTGGGCATGCAAGAGCGCATGTCGCACAAACCCAACGAGCTCTCCGGCGGACAACGGCAGCGGGTCGCGATTGCCCGCGCTCTCGTCAATAAGCCTTCGATCATCCTGGCCGACGAACCCACCGGAAACCTCGACTCGCAAACCGGCAGCGAGATCATGGCACTGTTCGACCGGCTACGGGCGGAAGGCAACACGATCGTGCTCGTCACCCACGAACATGACATCGCCGAGTATGCTCATCGCGTCATCTTCATCAAAGACGGGGTGATCGCGGGAGACCAGAAGAAAAGATAAGTTCTTAGCCTTTAAGGAAGTCTCGCAACGCTCTGCCGATCGGCAGGGCGTTTCACTTTTTGGCGAACATGATTCGCCTAATACTTTGCTGAAATCTGCCGATGGGAAACATTAGAGATGAATCCGGTGAAAATTCTCCTGGTAGAGGACAGCAGAGCTTTGCGTTTGAGTAACGAACATGCGCTGCGCAATGCAGGGCACGAAGTAATTTGTGCCGAGGATGGTGAAGCTGCACTGCAATGTGCCAAGGAACATAAGCCGGATCTCATTCTCCTGGATTTGTTGCTGCCCCGCATGAACGGCCTGGAGGTTTTGACCCGCCTGAAGCACGGCCGGTCCACGGCCAACATCCCCGTCATTGCCCTCAGCGGACTATCCGAGCGAAATCGGCAGAAGTTGATCGACGCCGGAGCCGAGGACTACGTGGAAAAAAGCACCGTCATGAATGACAAAGGCGTGAATCGCCTTCCCCAAGTACTGGCAAAGCTCATTGCTCGCATCAACCGGCGGCGCGGAACGCCGTGCTCTACGAGCCTCGCCATGTCGAGTGATTCAAAATCCTGATTCTCGACATTGCATTGGCTGGTACTCGGCGGAAAAAATCGCGACCATACAGCGAGCTGTTCTTTTTCCAAAACAAAAACCCCCTCGTGATCAGGGGGCTTGTTCTTAATAACAACACCCGAAGCTACTGGCTATTCCCCGGTTGATCTGACGCTGCCGTCAGATTTCCAAACAACCCATCGTTCTCGTCGTTGGGTCCAGCCGTGAAGTAAAGAGTCGTGGCTAATCCGTTGTTGGTTGTGTCGCCGCCGAAACTCAGCCCCCACAGTCCTTCAATCACGAGGGTCAGTCCGGTTGAGTCGTCCAGCATCGCGCCTTCATGCTTGCCCGTGAAGAGATTGAAGGCATGAATGGTTCCATCTCCGAAATTGCCGATCAAGAGACGATGTGAGAACTTGCCGAAATCGCCCGGAGCCAGCGCGATTCCCCAGGGAGCATTGAACCATCCCCCATGTTGGATGGTTGACAGCAAATGACCCGTGGGATTGAAGACGGCTGCAAAGCCCAATCCCGGCCCGTGGTCTTCGTCTTTGCTACCCGGAGCCCGGTGCGCAAAGGTCACCACCAGGTTCCCGCCTATGTTCTGGATGTTGAACGGAGCATAGTCGCTGGACAAGCCAGGAATGCGGAACGCAGTTTGACTGTCCGGTTCCACGCGCACAAATCTGCTGTTGAAGATTTCGACTCGGCCGCTCTGGAAATTAGTCGCGTACAGACGAGGCCCGCTCTGCAAGCTTGCAATCGCACATCCTTTATAAATCGCATGGCCCGCCCGATTTTTCAGGATCACGGCATCGGGATTCACAGTCGGGTTCCAGCCCGCAATCGTCCCATCTTCGGTTACGAACAGGAAGATCGCCTTGGGAGAGTTCGCGGCGTTGCCCATCAGAAATCCGGAAGTCGCGTTGAAGACAGTGCCGGTCGGCGCGGACGTACCCGTGCCATCCGGGGTGGGAATCTTTACCACGACAGGTTGGGTACCGCCCGGCGGAACAAAGGGCATACCCGAGGCGTTGTACAAAGTTGACAGTCCGGTGCCGTTGTCTGAGATCCACCACGGGCTGCCGTTGCCACGGGCAATTCCCCAGGCATTCACGAGATTGGGATCGACATTCGGGGCTGGAGCAGTCGTGGATTTGTCCACGGTCAGATTGGTGCGATGATACTGCTGAGCGCCGGCGAGCCCCGGCCACAGCAGCGCGAAAAGGCTGGCTACAAATGTGCATCGGCGAACAAGCGAAAACGACATACGTTTCCTCCACTGAACATGAGATCCTCAGACGGGTGCGCGTCGACGGACCCTGATAGGAAAGTAACGGTATGCTCCGCTTGAATCGCGTTATGTCACGAAATTGTCGCGTTTCGGCAAAATTCTTGTCATCGCGACAAAAAGTGCGGCCCGCGAAAACGCGGGCCGGCGAAGTTTTGAACTGAGACCCTTCTCTACTGCGTGGTCGCCGGCTGCACTCCAGCCGTGTCGGTGGGTAGCGCAGGCTTTCCAACGAAGAAGTTGTGGTCGTAGAGATTCCGATACAGGCGACCGGCAATTTCCGCCGCTTTAGGACCGAATGTGGGCCGACCGCCTTGCAAGAACACGACCGTCACGATGCGTCCAACATCGGTGTTCGCGTAGGAGGCGAACCATCCATATCGAGTACCGTCGCGCGAGCAGGTTCCGGTCTTGCCCAGCACTTGTTCTTCGGAGAAGTTGTAGCGGACACTGCGGGCCGTGCCGTACTGGACCGCTCCCGCCATGCCGTCGGAGATCTCGGGAATCAGCGGGGCAATATCGAGGTGCCGCTTGATGCGGGGCTGGAAACTGGCAATGTCGTCAGGCGTGATCGGATGCTGCATGTAGTAAAGCGTCCCGCCGTTGGCGATCGCCGAAACCATCGCTCCCAGTTGCAGAGGCGTCATGGATACGCCCTCTCCAAAAGAGCACATCTTCCCCACGCCGCCCAGTTTCGAAGAGATTTCCTCCTCGGGATAAATGCCGAGGTGCTCGCCGTCGATGTTGTAACCCGCCAACTCGCCCAATCCAAACTCGTGCGCGTAATAGCTGACCTTGTCAAACCCGAGTTTGCGTCCCAGCGCCTCGAAATACGCATTGTTCGAGCGCGCCAGAGCGTTGGTGAGATTCATGCGGCTGCGACGGCCAAGCGTGATCGGCGTGTCTTTGTCGATGAGGCCTTCACTCAGAGCTGCGAGCGCGACGGAGACTTTGATGGTCGAACAGGGCTGCGCGCCGCTTGACAGCGCCAGCTTCTGATTCACCATGGCGAGAACGCGGCCACTGGTTGGCTCGATCGCCACCACGGTTCCATTCATGTTGCCCAGCGCATCGATGGCGGCCTGCCGCACGACCGCATCTTCGCCCGTAACGACATCGCCTTCGGTTATGTCTTCCGCGAAAGAGCTGGTGTAGAAGCGTTCGTAGTAGCGATGCCGGCGATGGTGTACTAGCGTGCGACGACTCGCGGTCGTGACACTTCGGCTTCGCGCCAGGTGGCTCATTCGTCGCCGCGCACGCTGGCTTTCTGACACTTTTTGTGACTTCGACTTGCCGGTAAGTGCTCGAGCATTGACGTTGGCGGCATCGCCCAGCGCCGTCAATGCGAACATCACACCCGCTAAGAACAAGAGCCTGAGGAAATTATTGGTGTTCACTGACTTCTAGCCCCCAACCCGTCCACCGAACCTGCCAAATAGAATGCACGCTTGATGCCAGCCTGAGGGCCAGAATTCGTGCGGCATCCATGTTCCCGATAATAAGGGAGTTAGGTTTGTCTCACAATCTAAATTTTATGCACGTTTGGATCGGAACTGAGCCTTCTAACCCTGTTTGTGAGAAGGGGTTAATGGGAATTACACCCCGGTTCTGCGGCTTTCGTAATCGATCGAGGCGGTAACTTCGTCGATACCCGCCCTTAAGGAGAAAGATTTTGCACATGGGAGCCGCAGATTTGTGGAACGGCGGACTTTCGAGCGCGCGCAATCACGGGCTGATGCTGCGCCCGGAACGAGCATGCTTCAGCAAATCTCAATTTGATTCTCTCTGAGCTAAGCTATTGAAAGCAGGTTCTGGGTCGTTTGGTCAAACAAAATGGGATGCCAATGTCTCGTAGAATGCCCGTCAATTGCGTTCAGGAGCCCGTAGAGCGCTCTTTGAGGTTGTAGCCGAGGTTCGGGTCATTGTCGTCTCGACAATGCGGCCTGAGGCTTCCTGGAAGTTTGCGTTATCCAATAGCTAAGCCTTGACCGACGAATGAAGTCCACCGCAGAGGCGTGGAGAAGTGCAAAAAAGATTAACCACGAAGGTCACGAAGGCTTGGCACGAGGCCTTCGTGTGTCCTTCGTGTTCTTCGTGGTTGCTGTTGGTTTTAGCTTGCCCCTGCCGGCTACGATCCGTTCGAGCAAACGCTCAGCGACTCACCTTGAAAGCTCAGCCAATCGTTCACAGTTGTACTCGGAGGCGCTCCGAAGTACGGGAGCGTCACCAGATCCTGCAGATTGTAGATGAAGCCGTGCAGGACGTAGCGATATGCGCCATAGTTCGGTTTCCCTACGAGTGGATCTCCATTCTCGAGGATGCCGCACGGCGTGTTGTTCCCATTGATGTTCACGACCAGGGGATCGTCGGCCCACTCCCCGATTTCATGCGAGAGCGCGGAGACATCCTGCGAAAAAGCGCCCACGTGATCGACGTAGCTCGCTTGCGCATAGGACTGGGGTGCGCTGAGGCTGCCTTCTGCGCTGTGGTACCCGCCAATGCAGCATTGGTTGTTTTCTGTGAGGTAGACGTCGTAAGTCAGGAAGATCGGAAAAGCGTGCGGCGCGATGCCGAGATTGCTGATGATGGTGGGAAGTTGTGCGTCAAACCAGTTGATATCCACCAGTCCCGCAGTGAAACCGAAGGCCTTGCCCGTTTTGCCGTATTGCGCAGGAGGGCTGAGCGTTTGTTCCGCGGTCACGGTCGGGCCTCCGAGATGAAGATGCGAGTTGGTGTGGGTCTTCACGGTTCCCCAGAAGTTCGCGCGCTGAAAGGCGTCGATATATTGCGTGGTGCCGACGTCCACACCGTGCTGTGTGTAGGTGGTGGTCGAATCGAATAAGGGCGAGTCCACCGTGTTTTGGATGACGGTGTTTCCGTTCGAGAGAATGTGGGTGGGATTAAACGTGGTTTTAGTGGTGCCGTTCGTGACCACAATTTTAACGGGAATGATGTAGACCGGAATGGTGGTGTTCGTATTCGCGGAGGGAGCGGTGCCCACCATGTTGTAACGATAAGTTCTTCCGGCGTGGGTGAAGCTGCCATTCCAGGTTGTCAGCGGCAGCGAGGAGGCTGCCGGAACAGCGATATCGGTGCGCAGGCGCGGAGGCATGGTGGTGAATCGGGCTTGCGGCGGCTCGTTGCTGACCTTCATCTCGTCATTTGCCTGGGCCGTGGCAATAACGGTTGTGCACGCCAGCAAGACGAGCGCAGACAGCAGACGAAAATACCTGAGATCGGGGGACATGGGCGTTCTCCTTGTGGGATAAGTCGTGTGGCGTGTGGCGCCAGCTGATGCGCAAGGTTGTGAGATGAGCCAAGGCGACAGCGATCGCCTCACATTCTGTGCGTCGCTGTTCTGACTGTCAATGTGGAAAGCGCGTCGCAAATATTCGGAAGGGCATGCAAGAGGGCGAAGGGTGTGAAGCCCTACCATTCCAGGCCAGCCGTCGCCCTTGCCGATCGGAATCAGTCGTTGGTCGTCGAGAGTCCAAGATTGTTGCGGTAATGGAATCCCACCCTATGCGCAAACGACGCGCATAGGGAGGGGCACCCGGCTTTTCTACATGACCTCTCCGCGCTTGCGCAGGAAGGCAGGCACGTCCAGGTCATTCTGCTCGAAGTTCGAGACCATGGCTGTGCGCAAGGCGTCGAGGGACGCGGCGTCCGGTGAAACCTGTTGCAGGCCGGCGGAGGCGGCAGGCTCAACTACCGGGGTCTCTTCCTTCATGATTCGCTCCGGCTCAGGGTCAGGTTCAAAGGGCGCGGGCTGCGGTTCGGGGAACTCGTTGTGCGAGCTCGCAAACGAGGAATGGATTTCGCGTTGGCGGGCGCGCATGGCCGGCACTTCGCGGAAGCCGGTCGCGATCACGGTGATTTTCACGCTGTCCTTCATTTTTTCGTCGAGGACGGCGCCGAAGATGATGTTGGCATCATCGTGAGCCGCGCTTTGAATGATGGTGCAGGCCTGCTGAACTTCAGCGAGTTTCAGAGAACTGGAGCCGGTGATGTTGATCAGAATGCCACGCGCGCCGTCGATTGCCCCGGCTTCCAGCAACGGCGAAGCGATGGCTTTCTGGGCGGCGTCGGTGGCGCGGTGATCACCGCTGGCGGTGGCCGTGCCCATGACTGCATAGCCCATGGCCGCCATGATGGCCTTCACGTCCGCAAAGTCGCGGTTGATAATGCCGGGGATGGTGATGATGTCGGAAATCCCCTGCACACCTTGACGAAGAATGTCGTCGGCCACGCGGAACGATTCGAAGAAGCCGGCGTTCTCCGCAACCGCGAGCAGCTTCTCGTTGGGGATGACGATGGTGGTGTCGACCGATTCCATCAGCTCGTTGATGCCGCGCTCGGCTTGCGACATGCGGCGCTTGCCTTCGAAGGCGAAGGGCTTGGTCACGACCGCGACGGTGAGTGCACCCATCTCGCTGGCCAGCGACGCGATAATCGGCGCGGCGCCTGTGCCCGTCCCGCCGCCCAGGCCGGTGGTGACGAACACCATGTCGGCGCCTTCCAGCGCTTCGATGATCTTGTCGGAATCCTCGAGGGCCGCCTTGCGTCCGACTTCCGGATTGGCGCCTGCTCCCAGACCATTGGTGAGCTTGACGCCGAGTTGAATCTTCACGGGCGCGTGCGACATGCGAAGCGCCTGGAGATCCGTGTTCGCGACTACGAACTCGATGCCTTCCATGCCGGCATCGATCATGCGATTGACCGCATTGCCACCGCCACCACCGACCCCGATCACCTTGATCTTGGCGTCGTTGCGATTGTCTTCGTTAAAACTGATGCGAATGCCGCTTTCGTCTTTTTTCATATCCACCGCCGTAAGGATTTTGTTAGCTCTCATTACCGAACTACCGATCTCGTGAAAACCCCACCGTCCTACTTGCTCCATCCACCAATCTCATGCGCCTTTCCGTACGAACATCGCTTTCAGGCGCGAACTCCAGCGATCGTCCTGAATTCCGCGCGCCACCCGGGCGCGATGGCCGTAATAGATCATGCCGAGAGCAGCCGCAAATTCAGGTTCGGCCAACTCGACCGGCATTTTTGCGAGCGGCACAGGCCAGGCAATGCGCACCGGTTTGCGGAGCACGGATTCGGCAATATCGAGCAGACCCGGCAGACGCGATCCGCCTCCGCTTAGAACCAGCCCGGCCAGGCAAGCCTCAAACATGCCGCTCTGCCGCATCGATTCGCGCAACATTTCGCAGAGTTCGCGGGCGCGTGGCTCCAAGATCTCGCCGAGTAAACGCTGCGTGAGCAGCCGAGACGGCCGGTCGCCGACCGAGGGCACCTCGACTTCGTTGCCCTCCGGTATCAGGGTCACGATGGCATTTCCGTAAAGCTTCTTGAGTTTTTCCGCCTCGTTCACGGGCGTACAGAGGCCCACGGACAGGTCGCTCGTAAAGTGATCGCCTCCGATGGGAATGACGCCGGTATAGGCAACTGCTCCCTGGCAAAAAATCACGAGTTCCGTCGAACCTGCGCCGATGTCAGCGAGGCACACTCCCAGATCGCGCTCGTCGGAGCGCAGCACGGCATCGGCGCATGCCAGTGGCTCGAACACTGTGTCATCGACGTGCACACCAGCGCGATTGACGGCCGTCACAACATTCTGCGTGGCGCTCGAAGCGGAGGTCACCATGTGGACGCGGACTTCCAGGCGGGTGGCCATCATGCCCAGCGGATCGTGCACGCCCGACTGCTCGTCGAGAATGAATTCCTGCGGCAGCAGATGGAGAATTTCCCGGTCGGCGGGCAGGGAAATGGCGCGCGCTTTGTCGACCGCCATGCGGATTTCTTCGTGGGCGATCTCGCGCGGGCGATTTCCGAAGGTGATGCCACCATGCGTGTTGATGCCGCGCACGTGCGAGCCGGCCACACCGACCAGCGCATGCTCCACGGGAGCGCCCGCCCTGTCTTCGGCACTCTCCACCGCTTTTTGAATCGAGGAGACCGCCTTCTCCAGATCTACAATCACACCCTTGCGCGTACCGCGCGACTCGGCAACCCCGTGGCCGCGATAGCGCAAACCGTTCTCCGTGATTTCCGCCACCAGCGCACAGGTTTTTGCGCTCCCCACATCTATGACGTTCAGAAAGTGCCCGTGCTGGTTCGCCATCCTATGGATGATCCTGTTGATCCTGAATTTTTGCGATCGCCGCACTCGGCTTGTTCTTGGCGGGCGCATGCGGCACGATTGTTGCCTTGCCCGCCGGCTTCGCGGTCGAATTCGCGACCACGTTCCCTGTCGACTGCGGACCGATAGCCTTTGCACCGGGAGAAGGAGCAGGTTTCGCTGCTGTCTTCCTCGCCTTCGGCTTCCACCTGGTTTTCTTGTGCGCAGTTTTCTTGCTCACCGGCTTGGCAACCGGCTTCTGCGGACCTCCATTGGGGGGAAGTGCAGCCGACGCATGCGATGGAGTTGGGAGCTTGGCCGGCGTTACGACGTGAATGAGGGCGGCCGGCTTCACACCCGCGGCGATCGCGGCCCTGGCAGCGGCGGGCGTGATTTGCGGCGCTCGGGCCGTCCCCTGCATGTCGGGATTGAGGATGATCTGGTGCTCGTAACGGAGGTCTACCGACTCCAGCTTCTCGAACTGCTGGCGCCATCCCCGCACGTGGGTCACGTAGATTTTGTAGCGACTCAGAAAATCGGAAGAGCCGAGGTGCACCAGAACGGCGCCCGCGGAGTCGTTAGTGAGCACCTTCACGTCATCCTGATCGGAGATATCCACTTCGCTGAGGTCTTGCGAGTAGTGCGCGCCATCGGAGTCGAGCTCGCGCACTAGCTGGTTGTAAATCCTCATGCGCGCAGCGCGGGTAGAGAGCGGCTCTCCGGGATTCATGCCGACGATCACCGGGAAGGAATATTTCTGCTTGCCGGCTCCCGGTAATTCCATCAAGGTCCCTCCGGCATCGATCAGCCAGATCCTTGAGCCAAGACGGGCAAACGCGATGGGCGTGCGCTCGTGAATTTCAACCTGCAGGCGATTGGGGACGAACCGCATCACGCTGGCCGATTCGACCCAGGGAATTTTTTCGAGCTGCGCTTTGCGTTCGGTGAGAGGGATAAAGAAGATGTTGCGGCCGATATCGCCGCCGAGCACTTCCATCACCTGGGTATGAGGCACGTTATGCGTGCCAATGACTTCGATGTCGTCGCTGGATTCAATGCGGAAGCGCCAGTTGCGCTCGCCGTAGTGATACAGGGTCGCTCCAGCCACACCGGATACGCAGGCAAGAATGAGTGCGATCGCCGACCAGGCCATCAGATGGAGAGTCTTTTTCGGGAGGGTGCCGCGCCGGGCGGAGACGCGCTTTTGCCCGCGCAGAAAAGGCGATTCTTCCTCGACGTCGAGATCCACCAGGCGCGCGTTGTCCAGCTCGCGCTCCGGTTCGCCCGGCGGCGGATACAACTCTTCCTGCAGGATGGTGGGACTGCTTTTCCGCGCCATCAGACCAGGTAGTTGTCGAAGAAAATCGCTGAGCGGAAATTACTATAAATCTTTTTTGCGGATTGAAATAGACAAAATGTTGGTTCGATCGACGGAATTTTCAATCCGGCTGCAAGGTTCCGTCAATACAAACGCGACTGCCAGTGACAGCAGTCGCGCGCGCAGCAGGAAGCGGAGCCGTATATTCTAAATCGGCCCGTCCGAACCATTCACGGAATTCTGATCGACTCCGGACACATCGGAAAGATCGATGTCCGGCAGATTCGAAAGGTCGATCTTCGGCATGTCTCCCAGGTCGACGACCACCTTGGAGAATCCTGAGCAGTCATGCGCGCGATCGATGCCGACCATGCGAACCTTGTCCATTTTCATGTGGACCAGGTCCATCTTTCTTTGCAGTCGGGCTTGGGCGATCTGCTGGCGGGCCTGCGCCATCGCAATCTGGCGTTGCGCCTGGGCGACTCGCTGCGCCACCATCTTGCTCTGGAGCTTTTGGAAGCCACCTTCGGTCCGGCCAAGTGTCTCAGGGCTTCGCCCGAGCATCAACTCAGCCATCGTCACGGCCCGCAGACCGCGCTCGGAAGCCTGCTCGAAGACAGTCGCCGCGCGATCGGCCAGGCAATGTACCCAGCCCAGTTGGCCATCCTGATAGGCACCGTTCAATCCCAGGGCCAGAACTCCCGCCGCCAGCCAATACCAACCTGTTTGCGACCGCATACGCCGCTCCTCAACCTGTAATGCTGTTTAGACGAAGGGAGTTTCAGTTTGTTAGGGAAAGATACGGGCGGGAGACAAGAAAAGTTTCGAGAAATAGGTAGGTTCGTCTCGAATTGAGACCGAGCTCGCGGTTCTTTTGTGATCAGAGACTTAGCGCCGCTGGATTACGCAACCGGCTGACGAGCCTGTAGTTTTTCCAGGATGATCGGCCCCAGCTGCGAGACGCTGCCAGCGCCTAGTGTCAGAATCATGTCGCCCTCCTCGGCTTGGCTCGACACCCATTCGGCGGCTTCCGCGAACGAGGGCATGTAGCGGGCATCCTGTGCCGCGGTTTGGCGGATGTGAGCAGCCAAGGCCTCCCCGCTCACTCCCTCAATGGGCTGTTCGCTGGCGGCGTAGATGTCGAGTATGGCGAGCGTGTCAGCGTCACGGAAAGCATCTCCGAATTCTTCCATAAGAGCCTTGGTGCGCGTGTAACGGTGCGGCTGAAAGATGACGTGAACTTTGCCGAAGCCGCACTGCCTGGCGGCGGCAAGCGTCGCTCGGATTTCGGTGGGATGGTGGCCGTAGTCGTCGACCACGCTGACGCCCGCAGCCCTGCCCCTTAACTGAAAGCGGCGATCCACGCCGCGGAAGTTCTCGAGCGCGGCACGAATGCTTTCTACTGGGAGGTCGAGGCCGATCCCTACTGCAACTGCGGCCGTCGCGTTGAGAATGTTGTGGGTACCCGGCACATGCAGCAAAAACTCGCCTAGATCCTTCCCCTCGAAGCTGACTCGAAAATGACTTAACGGACGATGTTCGCCGGGCAGCTGTTCGATTGTGCCCGGCTTGATAAGAAAATCTGAGCCTCGCCGCGTCCCGTAGGTCACCACTCGCCGTTGCACCTGAGGCAGCAACTTGCGCAGCACCGGGTCATCGTTGCAAGCCACGATCATTCCGTAAAACGGCACCCGATCCATGAATTCCAGGAAGGTTTGCCGGACATCGCGCATGTTGCGGTAGCAGTCCATGTGCTCGCGGTCGATGTTGGTGACGACGGAGAGAATCGGCGACAGCTTCAGGAATGATCGATCGCTTTCGTCCGCTTCCGCGACCAGGTACTGCGACTTGCCGAGACGGGCGTTTGAGCCCATGGCATCCACACGCCCACCAACGACCACGGTTGGATCAAGTCCCCCGGAGGCGAGCACGGCGGCCACCATCGACGTGGTGGTCGTCTTGCCGTGCATGCCCGCGATCGCGATGCCGTACTTCAGGCGCATTAACTCGGCAAGCATTTCGGCGCGCCGAATTACGGGAATGTGAAGCTCGCGAGCCTTGGCCACTTCGGGGTTGTCGGTGGCGATGGCGGAACTGGTGACCACCACCTCCGCGCCGATCACATTTTCGGCGGCATGGCCTTCAAACGTGGTGGCGCCCAGGCTGGCCAGCCGCTGCGTGACCGCGGAACTCTTCAAATCCGAGCCGGAGATCCTGTAGCCCAGGTTCAGCAGTACTTCGGCGATGCCGCTCATGCCGATGCCGCCGATGCCTACGAAATGGATGCGCTGGATCTTGGCAAACATGGAATTAGCTCTTGGCCTTTAGCTATTGGCTTTTAGCTTTTGCCTCGGCCCGCAATTGTCAGGTGAACGAAACCGTAGGATAAAGCATTTTGGGGACATCGACATGGTTGAAAATTCCCCGGAGTGAAGGGCGATTTACTCGGCTACTTTTTGCGCGAGGCTAGCTCTTCCACCATGGCAGCGATCTCCTCGACTGCTTGGGGATGGGCGAGGGATCTGGCGGCGGTCGACATTCTTTTCAGGCGGCCAGGGTCGTTGATCAGGGCGCTGACCGTGTCGACCAGGTACGCCGGATCGAGCTTCGATTCTTCCACGACGACGGCCGCGTTTGCCCTTTCCAGGGCGCGGGCGTTCACGTTCTGATGGTCGTCGGCGGCGCGGGGAAAAGGTACGAAGATGGCCGGCTTTCCGGCAGCCGTGATCTCGGCGACCGTGCTGGCGCCTGAGCGGCAGACCAGCAGATCGGCGCGCGCAAAGATTCCCGGCATGTCGTCGATGAACTTGTGAACCTCGCCGGAGATGCCGGACTGCTCGTAGGCGAGCCGCACGCGCTCATAGTCGCGCTCGCCAGTCTGATGAATGATGTGCAGCGCCGGCGCTCTTTCGCGAAGACCTGGCAGCGACGCGATCATCGCGTCATTGATGGCGCGTGCTCCCTGGCTTCCGCCGAAAACCAGCAGGGTGGGCTGGGTGCCCGCCGTCTTCGAGGGAATCTGAAAGAAAGCGGATCGGACGGGAACGCCCGTCACGCGGCAATTCGGAAAGAATCGGCAGGTTTCCTCGAAATGCACCGCGGCGGCCGAGACCCAGCGCGCGATCACGCGATTCGCGAATCCGGGCATGACGTTGGGCTCGAACGCGATGGTAGGGATTCGGCGCAGGATGGCAGCCGCCATGGCTGGCCCGGAAGCGTACCCTCCAACGCCGATCACAACGTCAGGCCGGAATTCGGTAAGCATGCGTAAGGAATTCGCAATGGCGCGCGGCAGATCCAAAGATGTCTTCAGGCGGGTCGTCAGGGTTACGTTTTTCAGCGCGCCGACCTGCACCAGGCGCAAGTCGAAGCCGGCGGCCGGGACAAGTCGATTTTCCATTCCACGCGGCGTGCCGATGAACAACAATTCTGCCGAGAATGTCTTCTTCAACTGCTGGGCAATCGCCAGCGCGGGAATTACGTGTCCACCGGTCCCACCGCCTGCCAGCACTACGCGCATGGAGTCTCGTTGATTTAAGCTGCGAGCTGCGAGCTTCGAGCTTCGAGTAGAGTCCAGACCTTTGTTTGCTCGCAGCTCATTCCACTTGCTTTGAAATGTTCAGCAAAACACCTACGCAGCCCAGCATGACGAACAATGACGAGCCGCCGTAGGACACAAACGGCAGCGGGATTCCTTTGGTGGGCATCAGGCCAAGGACCACGCTGATGTTGATGAAGGCCTGCAGGATGATCATGCTGGTGATGCCCACGGCGAGGAATCGGCCGAACAGGTCTTCGGTGCGGAGGGCAACGCGGGTTCCGCGCCATAGGAACACTGCAAAGAGTGCTACCACAAATAAGGCTCCCACCAGCCCCAGTTCTTCTGCCGTGACCGCAAAGATGAAGTCGGTGTGCGGCTCGGGAAGATAGAAGAGCTTCTGCTTCCCTTCCATCAGACCGATTCCAGTCAGGCCGCCGGTACTGACCGCGATCAGCGACTGAATAATGTGGAAACCGGTGCCGCGGGGGTCGGCATAGGGGTTCAGAAACGCCAGCATGCGGTCGCGCCGCCAACTGACGTGGAACAGAAGGAAATAGAGCGGCAGCACCGAGGCAGCAAATGCGTATGCGAAATAGCGAAGCTGCATGCCCGCGACAAACAGGATCGCGGCGGTAATGCCGGCGCAGGCAATCGCCGTCCCTAGATCGGGCTGGGCGACGATCAGCAGCAGAAATAATATCGTCGGCACGGCCGCCGGCAACAGGGTGTGCTTCCAGTCTGCAATCGCCTTGGTTCGGCCTTCGAGGAAAAATGCCAGAAACAGAATCAGCGCGGGCTTGGCGAGTTCGGAAGGTTCAAACGAGAAACCGCTCCAGTGGATCCATCGATGGGTATTGTGCGAGCGGTCGAGCAAGAACACGGAGAGCAGCAGCAACGTGGTGACGGCCAGCAACGAAAAAACCACGCCCGGATGCTTGTACCGGCGATAGTCGATCTTCATGGCCAACGCCATGGCCAACATGCCGCCCAGTGCCCAGAACAATTGCTTCAGGACGAAGTTATAGGGCGAACCAAACCGTTCCTTGGCCATCACGGCGGAAGCACTGAACACCATGATCAGGCCGACGAACACGAGCAGCATCGTGACCGTGAACAACCATCGATCGACACTGACACGCTTGGCCATGAAAGTTTATTTGACCACGGGGTGGGGAGGCAGGAGAGATTTTAGATTCCGAATTTTTGCTGCGTGATTGGCAAGTTTGGTTCGGCGGTTCCGATTGTGGAAGTCTTTTCAAAGCACGCCACAGCGCACTGTGGCCATCATCGTTTTTCTCGTTCGGTCATCCTGAGCGCAGCGAGGCGGCAGCCGAGCGGAGTCGAAGGACCCCTCACCTGCTCGCGTCGAGACGATCTTAGAGAGCTTTTCGAGCATGGACCATACAAATTGGACTTAGATCGATGCACGCCTGATTGAGTCCCACAATCCGCAGTGGGAGGATTTGGTGGAGGAGTGGAGTTGCAGATGGCATTTCCGGGGGAGTCAATTACAGGAAGATAATTTGTGGTGGAAAATTTCCATAGGCCGGTGGCACTGCGAACTTGCGTGGGGTCCCCTTCGACTACGCTCAGGGCAGGCTTTCGACTACGTTCGGCTGGCGCCTCGCTGCGCTCAGGATGACAAAGTTGGTAAGAGAGCGCTCTAAAAAACTCAAGCCATGAATCAGAGTCATGCCCCAGGACGCGGTTCGCCAAGAAGGGCCTGGACAACTTCTTTGAAAACTCTGCCGCGGTGGTTGTAGCTCTGGAACTGATCAAAGCTCGCGCAGGCCGGGGCTAGCAACACAATGTCTCCGGGCTCAGCTACCGCCGATGCGCGCCGGATGGCATTCTCCAACGTCTCGGCGTGCACGACCTCAGCCGCTCCCTTGATGTGCGATTCAATCTTCTCGGCAGCCGCGCCGATTGTGTATACACGCTTCACTCGCTCCCGGAGCAGATCGTTCAACACCGTGTAATCGCTGCCCTTGTCTTTGCCTCCGAGGATCAGGTGGATATTCTTCGGGAACGATTCGAGTGCTTTGATGGTGGCGTCTACGTTCGTTGCTTTCGAGTCGTTGAAGTACTGCACCCCTTTGATGGTCGCGACATATTCGAGGCGATGCTCGACAGCCTTGAAGTTCTGGATGGCTTGGCGGATTTTTGGGGGCTCGCATCCCATAAGGGCGCCGGCACAGACCCCGGCGAGCACGTTCTCCACGTTGTGCGCGCCCTTAAGTGGAATCTCGCTGACCAGCATGACCTCACGCTGGGATTTGCCATCGAGGAAGAATATTTTGCCGTCGCGGACACAGGCTCCCTGCTCAACCTCTTTCTTGCGGCTGAACCAGAACACCTGGGCGCGTGTTCGATCGCGCAATGTCCGGCAGGTTGGATCGTCTTCGTTCAGGACGGCGAAATCCGATGCCTGCTGGTTCTCGAAGATCCGCGTCTTCGCGTCAACATAGGTTTGAAAGGTGCGGTGGCGGTCGAGGTGGTCAGGAGTGACATTGAGAACAACTGCAACCTTCGGCCGGAAGGTTTGGATCGTCTCCAGTTGAAAGCTGGAAACCTCGAGGACCACGATGGTCTGCCTGGTGGCGCGCTCCACGAGCGAGATCGCCGGAGTTCCAATGTTGCCGCCAACCGATACCGGGAAGCCGCCCGCAGCAAGAATCTCGCCCGCCAGCGTTGTGGTCGTCGTCTTGCCGTTGGAGCCGGTGATGGCGACGATTTCACCGGGCAGATTCTGCGCGGCCAGTTCGATCTCCCCGATCACTGGCTCACCGGCGGCGCGCGCCTGCACCAAGGGGGCCGCGTCGACCGGGACACCGGGACTGACCACGATCAAATCTTGTCCTCGGAAAGTGCGCTCCCCATGGCCTCCCGTCTCGACCGTTATGCCGTGATCGAGCAGCACCGGAATTTCGTCACGCAACTGGTCGGGAGACTTGGTGTCGGAGACCGTCACCCGCGCCCCGCGCTCCTTCAAGAATAGCGCGGAGGCCACCCCCGATTTGCCGAGACCCACCACCAGAACCCGCTTGTCTTTGAGGTCCATCGCCCTGCTTCTTTTATCTACCTCAGCTTCAACGTGGTCAATGCGAATAACGCAAAAACCAGCGACGCGATCCAAAAACGGACAATGACCTTGGATTCGGACCAGCCCATCAATTCAAAATGATGGTGGATGGGAGCCATTTTGAAGATTCTCTTTTTACGCAGCTTGTAGGACGCGACCTGCAGGATCACCGAGAGCGCTTCGATTACGAAAACGCCGCCGATGAACGGCAAAAGCAGTTCCTGCTTGATCATGACGGCCACTGTGCCGATCGCCCCGCCGAGGGCCAGCGAGCCAACATCGCCCATGAAGACTTCCGCAGGATGGGCGTTGTACCAGAGGAATCCGATGGACGCTCCCACCATCGCGCCACAAAAGATGGTCAACTCGCCGACCTGGGGCATGCGCTGCAATTCCAGATAGGACGCAAAGGTCGCATGCCCGCTGACGTAGGTGAGCACGGTCAAGGCTCCCGCCGCGATCACGGTGCAACCGATTGCCAGACCGTCTAGCCCGTCCGTTAAGTTGACCGCATTGCTCGAGCCCACGATCACTATGCAGACGAAGATCACGAACGGGAAGAAGGCCAGCGGCCACAAGTGAGGATTGTGTGCCCAGCGCTCGATCACGAGGTCAGGCCGGAACTGCTTGATGAAGGGAACGATCAGCTTGGTGGAGTACAAGCCGCGTTTCTGCATGGCAATGAGAGCGACCGCAATCAGCAGGCTGGTAAGGATCTGCAGGCCGAGCTTGGCGCGCGCCGTCAGACCAAGATTGCGGCGCTGCACCACCTTTATATAGTCGTCAGTGAAGCCGATGGCCGCGAACACGCAGGTCGAGATGATGGCGAGCCACACAAATACATTCGCCAGATCCGCCCACAACAAAGTGGGCACCACGATGGCGATCGCAATCAGCAACCCGCCCATGGTGGGAGTGCCGGCCTTCTTCTGATGGGCTTTGGGACCTTCCTCGCGAATGTACTGCCCGATCTGGAAGTCCCTCAGGCGATTGATCACGAGCGGCCCAACAATAAGCCCGGTGAAGAGCGCCGTGAGGCTCGCGAACGCAGTACGGAACGTAAGATAGCGGAAGATACGAAATGGCGGAAAATAATGGTATAGCTTGACGAACAGCAGCCAGTAAAGCAATCAGCCTCCGAATTCAGTCGTTGGTCGCTATTTAGTCGTTGGTCGTTGGTCGTTGGTCGTTGGCGAATCGTCGCCCTTCGATTGCCGGTCGTCGCCTAAAGAGACCTGCGCTGCTGTTCTTGGTTCTGTGCTCATGCTTAACTCCAGGACGCGTGTTTCGCGAACGGCCATCAGCCACGACCATCAGCCAACGACCATCAGCTAACGACTACCAGCCAGTTCCTTCCACTTCTCCAAAGCTTTCTCGAGCTTGACTCCGCGAGAAGCCTTGAGCAGCACGACATCTCCTTCGCGGGATTGCCCAGCCAGCCACTCGCCCGCTTCTTCCGGAGTGGCGACGAATTCGGCTTGCATACCTTTGGTCTTCGCCGCCTCCACCATGGGTTGCGCGAGGCCGCGAACTCCGATCAGGACGTCGATTTTCTTCTCCGCGATGTGCTGCCCTGCCGCCTGGTGCATCTTTTCGCCGGCTGGACCTAACTCCAGCATCTCCCCGGCAACCACAATTCGCCGTTTTGCCGGCATGGCGGCGAGCGCGTCCACCATCGCTTCGAGTGCTTTTGGGTTGGAATTGTAGCAATCGTTGATGACGCGGATGTTACCCAACTGGACGACCTGGCCACGTTTGTCCGCGGCCCGCATGGTTGCCAGGGACGCGACCGCTTCCGCGAGCGTGATGCCGCGTTCGAAGCCCACTGCGACTGCGGCCAGTGCATTGGAGATGTTATGAGTGCCTACCAGCGGCAAAACGGCTCGCTCGCGCACGCCGTTTACGACCACATCGAACGCGGAGCCTTCCGCGCCTCGGGACTGGATCTGTTCGGCGCGGATGTCGGCGTTTGCGCGCGTGCCATACATCACCACCTTGCCCTTGAAGTCGCGGCCAAACTGCGAAACATACTCATCGTCGGCATTAAGTACGGCGATGCCTCCCGCCGGTAGCGCCTCGATTAATTCGTATTTGGCGCGGGCGATCGACGCGAGAGAGTCGAAATATTCGAGGTGGACTGGAGCCACCACGGTGACTACCCCGATTTCAGGCTGCGCGATTTTGGCCAGGGCCGAGATTTCCCCGGCGTGCGACATCCCCATCTCGATGACGGCCATGTCGTGTTCCGGCTCGAGTTTCAGAAGCATCAGGGGCAGGCCGAAGTGATTGTTGAAATTGCCTTCCGATTTCAGAACGCGATAACGGCTCGACAGCACGTGCGCAATCGCTTCTTTGGTAGTGGTCTTGCCGGCAGATCCCGTGACGCCAACGACAGGCTTTCCCCAAATGCGCCGCACGGCGGTGGCTAGCGTTTGCAGCGCATGGAGAGTGTCATCGACTGCCAGCAGGCAGGTTTTCACCGGAAAACGTGCCAGTTGATCCTTGCGCACGACCGCGGATACGGCTCCCCGCTCAAGCGCCTGGTGCACGAAGTCGTGGCCGTCCAGGCGCTCACCCTTGACTGCGAAGAAAAGTTCACCGGGTTGAACGGTGCGGGAGTCGATCGAGTATCCCTGCGCGATTTCTTTCAACTCACATTCGCCGGTTGCGTTCAGAAACTCCTCGATCTTCGACAGCGGCAGCTTCATCCCTGTTGCCCCGCTCCCGCTGTGGCGGCCTGGCACTCGTAGCCTGCCGTCGCCAGAACCTCGCGGGCGACGTTCACATCGTCAAACGGGACCGAACCCTCGCGCGAGACCTGCACTTTTTCGTGACCCTTGCCGGCGATCAGCACGATGTCTCCCGGAGCCGCCTCCCGGACCGCAAGAGCGATGGCGGCGCGCCGGTCCGGCTCCATTGCATATTTCGTGCCCGAACGCTGAATACCGACAACGGCATCATTCATAATCGCCAGCGGATCTTCGCTGCGCGGATTGTCGGAAGTAAGCACGACAAAATCGCTGCCCTTGCCCGCTGCCTCGCCCATCAATGGACGTTTGGCGCGATCACGGTCGCCACCACATCCAAAGACGGTAAGCACGCGTCTTTTGTGGTTTGCCTGAGTGACGAACTCCCGCGCCAAAGCGGTCAAATTCCGCAGGGCATCGTCGGTGTGCGCATAGTCGACCACAACCGTGAACGGCTGACCGCAGTCGACCCGTTCGAACCGCCCGGGAACCCGGATCAGAGAAGCGACTCCATTGGCGATGTCTTCGTGCGAACACCCGCGAGCCATAGCGGCTCCGGCCGCCGCAAGTATGTTGTAGACATTCACCTTGCCGATCAACGGCGAAAACAGGGCAATCGCCCCATTGGGCGTAATCATGTCAAAGCGTGTCCCGCGCGCTGTGATCTCCACCGACTTGGCGCGAAAGTCTCCATTCGTCCAGCCGTAGGTGGAAACCCTGGAGCCTGATTTTTTGCTGATCTGGACCAGCTTCTGTCCGTATTCATCGTCGGTGTTAATAACTGCACTGCGCGGGGTATCGGTGCCGCAGCCTTCGAAAAGCATGCGCTTGGCATCGAAGTAACTGTCCATGCTGTGGTGATAATCGAGGTGATCGCGTGTCAGATTCGTGAACACCGCCACATCAAAAGGCACGGCGAATACCCGCTGCTGGGCCAAGGCATGCGAGGAGACTTCCATGACCGCTTCCGTTGCGCCCTGGCCAAGCCCTTCCGCCAGGAACTGGTTCAGTTCGAGAGACTCGGGCGTAGTGTGCGGTGCGGGCAGGATCTTGCCGGCAACGTGGTACTCGATGGTGCCTACGAGCACACTCTTCCGTTTTGCGGCGGAAAGAATGGATTCGACCAAGAAAGCCGTCGTGCTCTTGCCATTTGTACCTGTGATTCCGGTGATGGCGAGCCGCTCCGCTGGCCGTTTGTAGAAGTTCGCGCTCAAGCGGCCGAGAGCGCGACGACCGTGGGCGACGCGTGCCCAGGAAATTCCCGGGCGAGGCTGCTCAACGGCGGAATCGGTGACAATCGCGGCTGCGCCGGCAGCAATCGCCCGGTCGATGAAGCGATTGCCATCGCTGGTCTCCCCTCGCATGGCGAGGAAGACGTAACCGGGCTTCACCTGGCGGGAGTCGTAGGCCAGGCCGGTGACGTCGGCGTTCCCACTCAGGGAGAGGACCTCCGCTCCCTGCAGCATCTGCTCAAAAGTCATTACGATGATTTTATTGTACGAGGAAGCAAAGACTGTTGCTATGTTGAGCGACCCACGAAAAGAGTGTCGTTCCGGGGAAAATCCACCCTACCCTCGCAAAGAACGTGAGGTTGGGATGGGGCAGCCAAATCAGCGGCCAAACTTCACGACCACTCTTGACCCGGAGGTCACGTGGCTTCCTGGGGCCGGCGACTGCTCTCGGGCAATTCCACTGCCTACGAGGTTCAGTTCCAGACCGCTGTCTTCCGCGAGCTCGAGCGCATTGCGAACACTCTTGCCGATGAACGAAGGCACCTCGATGCCTCCTTGCTCGACGTCGAGAACTACGGTTTCGTTGGAAGCGGATTTTGCGGGATCTGTAATATTGGCCGGCAGAGAGACGGCGGAAGGAGCCTGTGGGGCTGTCTCCTTTGCGCGGAGGGCTGCCGGAACCACTCCTCCTTGCGCGGCTGAGGGTTTAGGCGCTTGCTGGGGGACGGCGGCTACACGCGGCGCCGAATCCAGCGGTCCAACGTCGGCGACTTCCAGCGACGATCCGAGGTGATCCGGCGAGCTCTCGTCCAGATCGGAGTCCTTCACCTTATTCTGTGCCAGCCAGACCTGGCGATTGGGTGGCAGTTGCATATCGTGCGGCACATGCAGGTATTCCAGAACCTGCTGTGTGACGCGCTGAAACACAGGCGCGGCGACTTGGCCGCCCTGGTGCAGCCCGACCGCCGAATCGAGGATGACCGCGACTGTCACGGCGGGATTGTTGATGGGGGCGAAGCCTGCAAACGAACCCACGTATTTTGTCCGTGAATACCCGCCGGTTGCGGGATCGACTTTCTGCGCGGTGCCAGTCTTCCCTGCCGCTGTGTAGCCTTCGAGCACGGCCTTGCGGCCGGTTCCATGTAAGACGACCCCGCGCATCATCTGCCGCATCTGGGCTGCAGTAATCGCTGAGATGACACGGCGCTCGTGTTCGGGACGGAATACGAAAGTCTGCGGAATGATCGAAGGCGGCGTGGTCGTGGCCACAATGCGCGGCGCCTCCCAAACACCGTCGTTCGCGAAGGTTGAAACCATGGCAGCCAGTTGGATCGGGGAGACACCAATCTCCTGTCCCATCGAAATCGCGCCAATCGACACTTTTGACCAGCGGTTCACGGGTTTGGTCAGGCCGCGTGTTTCTCCCGGCAGTTCAATGCCGGTCTGCTGGCCGAAACCGAATGCGCGAATGTATTTGTAAAAGCGATCTTCGCCCAGGCGGAGCGCAATCTTGATGGCGCCCACGTCGCTCGACTCCGCAAGTACATCGGAAACCGTGAGCAGTCCGTGCGGCTTGCTGTCGCGGATACGCATGCCGTTGATCACGATAGAGCCCATCTGACAATCAAACACTTCCTCCGGCCGCGTAATCCTTTCCTCGAGCGCTCCGGAAATCGTGACCAGCTTGAACGTAGAACCAGGCTCGTAGACATCGCTCACTGCGCGATTTTTCAGAGCTTCATTCTTAATTTGCTTTTTGATGTTGGGATTGAAAGTCGGGCGATTTGCCAGCGCCAGGATTTCTCCCGTGCGCGGATTCTCCACGATCACGGTGCCGGCAATCGCGTGGGTATCTTTAATGGCCTGTTCCAGTTCTCGCTCGGCAATATATTGAATTTTTTCGTCGATGGTGAGAACCAGATTGTCGCCCGCCTCGGGTTCTTTCTCAATTCGGGCGAACCACTTCTTGCGGGCGTCGACCGAGATTTGCATGCGGCCGGGCTGGCCGCGCAACTGTTCGTCATATCCGCGCTCGATGCCGCTCAGGCCGCCATCGTCGGTGCCCACATAGCCGAGCACCTGTGCCGCCAGTTCGCGCTTGGGATAAAAGCGTTTCGATTCTTTCTGGAAATGGATTCCCTGCAGATTCAGAGCACGAATGCGCTCGATGGTCTCGGCATTGGCTTTGCGTGCGACCCAGCAAAACGTTTTGTGAGCGCGGCAATCAGCCAGGACGAAGCGCGCGTCTTCACCCGTAATGCGTGTGATCAAAGAGATCGCATTGGGAAGGTCGGGCACTTCGCTGGGCACGGCAAAGGCCGAATCCACCATGATGGACATGGCCAACTCGTTGCCCTGGCGGTCGAAGATAATGCCGCGCTTGGCCGACACGTTGATCGAACGCTGTTGCTGGTGGTCGGCGCGCTGCTGGAAATCGCCGTAGCGGAAGATCTGCAGATAGACCAGACGCAGGCAGATCACGCACAGCCATAGCAGAAGAAGACCGCCCAGGATGTAGAGGCGGTGGTTCGCGCGGCTGCGAGGCGTGGCCAAGGTCAGTTCCTCACGACATCCATCTCAGAGACAAACATGGCGGCTCACCATGTTGGCAAGCCGCCAAAAAAGTACTGCCAGGGGAGGGGCAAAACTTCTTTCATGCCGCTCAGCTGCTGCTTATCGTGCCGAGATCACAGAAATTGGAGTCATGCTTGCCATAACTGGGGTGCCGCCATCGGCCGAGGCGTCCAGCCGCATCACCTGCCCGGCTTGTGGCGATTGCAGGCCTAGTTTGCGGGCCATCAGGTCGATGCGCTCCGGGTTACGCAGGGACGCATCTTCCAGATGCAGCTCCCGATTCATTTCCACTATGCTGTCGCGCTGCATTTTGAGCGACTCGATCTGATAGCCGTATTCGATGGCTTTGAAGTGCTGCCACGCATAGGTCATGACCAGCAGGAAGAGACAACAGAGCGCGATGCTGAAATGCCGCATTTCGCGGGCCCGGCGCGGATCTTCTACCTTGACCAGGCGCGAGTTGTCGATCGTCTTCGCAAAGTAAATCTCGGGAGTTCCAACCCAGAACGATTTGCGCTGGCTGTTGGCCATGGCTTGTGCGGTCGCGGCGGCTGGCATTTAGGCTACCCCGACGAGATCGGCGTCTACGTGCACGCTCTGATGCTGGGATGCATACCAGCGCTCGAGTTCGTTCTGCGGATTCGCGTCGCGAATGCGAGCTTCCGAACGCTCGACGATTGCCATTATTTCCTTGATCAATGTTCCTGTGTACATGGCCCTGACTCCTGTCCTGTTTCTTTTTTCGCCTCGTTTGTGAGAGGCGATGCCGCCTTGGATACCTTGCCCCGGCACGCCTTCCCTGGTGCGTGCCGGGCTTACTTCACCCACAATCTTTCCCCAACGCGGATGCATCACGCTGGGGCCCCCGATGGGTTCTTCGGAGGAAAACCCTTTTTGATTGCATGACAGCCGGCGAGACGCCGGCGCTACAATCTTTCGGCGGCTCGCAGCTTCGCGCTGCGCGACCGCGGATTGCGATCGATTTCTTCTTCATCGGCCGTCACCGGCTTTTTCGTCAGCAAGCGGTAGTGACCTCGTTTCGCGCCTTCGCGAAGAGCATCTTTCACGATGCGGTCTTCCAGCGAGTGGAAACTGATGATCACCAGCCTGCCTCCCGGTTTCAGCAACCGCGGGGCTGCTTCCATCAGCGCCCGCAGGTCGTCGAGTTCGCGGTTTACGAAGATTCGGAGAGCCTGAAAGGTGCGCGTCGCGGGATGAATTCTTCTTTCCGCCTGGTTCATTGGCCGGGCCGCGGCTGAAACGATTTCCGCAAGTTGCGCGGTAGTGCGTATCGGCCGCGACCGGACAATGGCTCTGGCGATTCTCCGCGACCTCCTTTCCTCACCGAATTCGTAAATCAGGTTGGCGAGTGTGACCTCGTCGGCCTGATTTACCACTTGTTCGGCGGTCTCGCCGGACTGCGTGTTCATGCGCATGTCCAGCGGTCCTTCCGCCTGAAAACTGAATCCGCGCGCGGCATTGTCGAGCTGCAGGCTGCTGACGCCGAGGTCTGCGAGTAAACCGTCGATGGTCGTTGGTCGTTGGTCGTTGGCCAAATCTGCAAACGAACCATGTATCAACTCGACCTGCGGCCAATCGGTTCGACCGGCGAGGACGCCCGTCGCTCCACTGACCTCGCTGGCGACTGGCGACTGCAGACTGGCAGCTGCTCTTTCGAGAGCCGCCGGATCCTTATCGACCCCAATCAAATGACCCGGTGCGCCGAGGCGTTTTGCGATTTCGTAACTGTGCCCGCCCAAGCCCACCGTGGCGTCGATATACGTCCCACCGCGCTGGATGGCTAGAAAATCGATCGCTTCTTTTAAAAGAACCGGTACATGGCCAGCCTTGCCACCATGCCCCCGCTCGGGGGTGTTTCGTCCAAAACCCTCGTCCACTAGATGCCCAGGTCGTCGAGCGTCTTCTCATCGTCCGCGGTGAATGACTCGGTCTCGATCTCCGTTTGCAACGTTGACAGGTTGCGCACTTCCAGATACGTCAAGTTCCCGAGCACCGCGACTTCGCCCTTGATGACCGCTTTCTCGCGCAGCAACTGCGGGATCAGCAACCGGCCCTGCCCATCCATTTCCACCTGCTGTCCCCAGTAATTCACCCGGGTGAGGAACCTCTTCTTCGTGGGATTGAAAGTGGAGAGATTGGCCAGCTTCTGCTCGATCCGCTCCCATTCCTCGAAGGGATATATCTGGGCAACCCTCCCGTCCAAACTTGTGATGTAGAATTGCGTGCCGTATTTCTCGTCGATCACGCGCTTGAACTCGGCCGGGACCTTGAGACGCCCTTTGTCGTCGACGCGAGTTGGGTGATTGCCGCGAAACATAGGTTCGTTTGCGCCGGTGAGGGCGTCCGGTACCGCTGACAGTTGCCACAACAGCAACCAGGGAGGAGGTAAAAGCGGCTTGCAACGTGGTCATTTCCGGTTCGTTCGGGCTGTTTTTCAGGGTGTCAGTCGTTATTTCCACTGGCGCCTCAAAATGCATCACCGCTGCCCACGACCTCTACTGACTTGACCACTTTGTACCACTTTTGACCACATCCTACGCCTAAATGGTTTGTTGTCAATAACAAAGTTCAAGGTCGCAGGGGTCTCTACAGGTCGGTTTTCAAAAGCGCGAGTTCTTGTAGCTTACTGTTTCGGTGACCACAAGATGTTGCGTTTAGAGAATGGGTTCTTTCCCTCTTTCTTCGCCTTTCATTTTACTTGCGCTGGCAACATTTCTGTGGATAACAGTCGACCTCCACCCACCACAGAGACACAGAGGCACAGAGAAAGGCGAAAGACTGAACCACGAAGGAAACGAAGGTTCTCGGGGTGAAGCCTTGTGGCTGCTTTTGGCTTTTAGGATAGCGGGCGGCGA
>QIAH01000063.1 GCA_003225465.1 Acidobacteriota bacterium
TCCATCATTTTTGAGTGTCGGTCTTGTTGCGAGACTGACGAATCGGAGTGAAGCTTCTCCATTTGCGCTTGTTCCGACTTCAAAATTTCTTGTACCTTGGCCTGCTGATCCGAGCTGAGGTTGAGCTGTTTGGTCAGCATCTCGGTGCGCTTCGCTGGATCGAAACGGTGATGTCCAGGCCCGTGTTCGGAGGCCTCTCCGGCGGGCGCCGATTGCTGATCGTTACTGCCATATTGCGCAAGAGCCAGCGGCGTGACGGCATAAAGCAAGCCGGCCAGCGTTAGCGCGAGTAGACTGCGTCGTAACATAGGAATCTCCTTCCGCAAAAATCTACTAGGGTCCACTGGTATGAACCAGATTATCGGGCTGAAGTTGTCAAAATCAGATACTTTTTACGAATCTTTACTTACTGCATTTTCTTCTGAAAACGGCTGCGTGGGCCAAGGGCTTTCTGATCCGTCGGTATTTCGCCAGCTTGAGAACGACAGGAACAGCCCTGCTGATTGCATGCACCATATGTGGACTTCAGAGTTTGCTTTAAACAGCTGCCCGGCGACGCCCGCCACTCAGCGGCTAAAAGCCCGTCATGTTTGCCGCTGTTACGGCTCGGCAGAAGGCGAGGCCCTTTCAAAACGCAGCTATCGCAAGACGTTTTCAGCAAGCTGTTCAAACGCTCACTTGTCGGCCTCAGGGGCACAAAGGACGGCCAGCAGTCAGGACTTGGCAAGCAAACTCTGGTGAACACAAAAAGGCCACGGACTTCGCGCCTGATTCCGTGGCCTTTCAGATGCTAGTCCGTGGCTATTCTTATCTCGGTTGAGCCACCACTCGCAGATATGGCTTCAAGGTCTTCCAGCCGCCCGGGTATTTCTGTTTTGCCTGTTCCTCGGAAACGGAAGTTGGAATAATGACGTCGTCGCCGGGCTTCCAGTTCACAGGGGTCGCCACATTGTGCTTGGCGCTGAGTTGCAGGGAGTCGAGAACCCGCAGAATTTCGTCGAAATTGCGTCCGCTGCTCATCGGATAACTCATCATCATTTTGATCTTCTTGTCGGGCCCGACGATGAACACGGTGCGCACGGTCGCATTGTCGGCGGGGGTCCGGCCCTCGCAGCTATCGCCTGCCTCGGCAGGCAGCATATCGTAGAGTTTCGCGACTTTGAGTTCGGGATCGCCGATCATGGGATAGTTCACCTTGTGGCCCTGGGTCTCTTCGATGTCAGACGACCATTTACCGTGGCTCGTCACCGGGTCCACGCTCAGCCCCAAAATCTTCGTGTTGCGTTTCGCAAACTCAGGCTGCAGGCCAGCCATATAACCCAGTTCGGTTGTACAGACAGGAGTGAAATCCTTTGGGTGCGAGAACAGAATCGCCCATCCGTTCCCGAGCCATTCATGGAAGTTGATCTTCCCTTGGGTTGTTTCCGCCGTGAAATTGGGTGCTTCCGAATTGATGCGCAAAGACATGTCATTTCCTCTCGTCGTCTGTCTAAGTTTAGGGTGGCTCGTCGCGAGCCAAATTGAGTCAGGAGTGTGACGAAGTCCCGAATCCCGCTAACGGTCCAGATAATCCAATCTCCGTCTGTTTCTATGTTATCGCACGTGACGGGTCTGGTGTTGCCGGCGAGGAGGATTAAGTTTTATGGCAACTTCAAAAAAGTTGCAAATCGTGCAGATCGATGTGTTCACAGAATGCCCGCTCACAGGCAATGCCTTGGCGGTGTGCCTCGATGGCCGCGAATTGACTACGGAGCAAATGCAGGCAATCGCCCGGGAGACTAATCTCTCGGAGACGACCTTCGTCGTGCCCGCCAACGCCGCAAACGAGCGCGAGCGCGGAATCCGCGTGCGCATCTTCACCGTAGCGGAGGAACTTCCGTTCGCCGGCCACCCTACGCTGGGCACGGCATTCGTGCTGCGCGGATCAAGCGGCGCTTCCGAGGTACGGCTTGAGTTGAACGTCGGAGTGGTTCCGGTTCGCTTTGAAGATCTGCACGGACAACCTTCATTCGGAGAGATGACGCAGGTCGAGCCGCAATTTATGGCGCAGCACGATCGAGCGGCTGTGGCGAAGGCAATCGGGCTGAGGGTCGAGGATCTTGATCCGTCACTGCCCGTGGAAACGGTGTCCACCGGACTCGCCTACACGATCACTCCCATTCGTTCATTGGCGGTACTGCGGGATCTATGCATCGACTCCGTTCGCGGGCAGCAATATCTCGCTGAGCACGGAGGCAAGTTTTTCTACTTTGTCTCCCGTGAAACCGTCGATCCCAAAGCGCGTTTGCACGCTCGCATGCTCTTCTACGGGACCGAAGACCCCGCCACGGGTTCTGCAGCGGGATGCGCGGCGGCGTGGATGGTGGCTCATGGCGTGGCCCAACCCGAGGAGCGCGTACTCATCGAACAAGGAATCGAAATGAAACGACCGAGCCAAATTTTCGTTCGTGCGTCCAAGGATGGTAACCGCGTGGTTAACGTGCGAGTCGGCGGAAACGCCGTCGAAGTCATGCGCAGTGAATTTTCCTTCTGACAACAGTTCTCTTCTCCGCGAAAAATCACGCCCACAACACGCCTGAGAAAAGTCAATAGGAAAAGTTTCCCATTGGCATCGGCGGCACTTTACAGCACTCGAATCGGAACGTAGGATTTTGTCGCTCTGAAATTCTCCATGAACAAGATCACCAGCATTCGTAGCTTCTTTCTGCCTGCCGCGGTTGGGCGGCTACTTCACGCTCGGGAAAAGCAATGAAACCGAAACGCACGATTCTCTGTGTCGATGACAACGAACAATCCCTCTCCATCCGCAAAGTTCTTCTGGAAACCCGCGGCTATCGCGTGATTTCCTGCCTCAACGGAGAAGATGCCCTCTCACGCTTTAAGCGGGGTGGCGTCGACCTCGTGCTCACGGACCTGATCATGCCCGGTCTCGACGGCGCCAAACTCATCGAAGCCATCAAAGCCATCTCGCCGCGCACTCCCGCGATCCTGCTCTCGGGCAAAGTCCGTATCTATGATCGCGACACCCAGGCCGACGTTTTTCTTCCGAAAGGCATGCACGTGCCCGCCGAACTTCTGGAACGCATTCGTCTCCTGCTAGTCCGCAAGCGCGGACCGAGCCGAACCCATCCTCCGCGGGATGCATCGCACATCGGCGCAGCCTGAGCGGGCACCCGTCGCACAACCCTTCCGACCGTCTGTAGTATCGTTAATCCTGCATGTCTTTCATCGAAGCCGTTGAGCTACGGAAGACCTACCATGTGGGCAAGGTTGAGGTGCAAGCCTTACGTGGTGTGACGATCAGCGTGGAAAGGGCGAAATTTGTCAGCGTGGTTGGGCCTTCCGGGAGTGGGAAGTCCACGCTCTTCTATCTGTTGGGAGGGCTGACTCGCCCGGATGGGGGGCGCATCGTGATTGACGGGGAGGATATCTCGCAGCTCTCGGATGCGGAACGGACCCGTATGCGGAAGCGCAAAATTGGGTTTGTATTCCAAAAATTCAACCTGCTGCCCACGCTCGATGCACGCTCGAATATCGAGATTGCCCGTGACATCGCCGGCGACGGAAAGTTCGATGAAGCTCACTTCAAGCGAATCGTTGAGCTGCTGGGACTCACCCAGCGTCTCTCTCATCGTCCCGCGGAACTCTCCGGAGGCGAACAGCAGCGGGTCGCGCTGGCGCGGGCATTGGTCAATAAGCCCGCCATCGTATTGGCGGACGAACCTACGGGCAACCTGGATTCCAAGAACTCTGAAATCGTGCTTCGCATGCTACGCCAGTCAAACCAGGAACTCGGCCAGACCGTCCTGATGATCACGCACAATCCGGAAGCGGCGGAGTATGGCGACGAGGTCATTCACATGCGCGACGGCGAGATCGTCCCCCCCGAACGGGACCCGCAGTGGACGGGCCATCACGGAGATGTGCCACGGCGATTCTGAAGGGGTCGCC
>QIAH01000064.1 GCA_003225465.1 Acidobacteriota bacterium
TGAATACTTCTTGACCATGGCGCGTTTAGCCGAAACTTTTGGGGTCTAGCAGGTCCCGTTGAGTATGGGGCATTTCTCCTTTTTCAAGAGCCGAAGCTCCGGGTCAGTTTCCAGTTTCCAGTTTCGAGGTAAATCTTCTCGATCTTGCGATCCACTCGAAACTTGAAACCCGAAACTCGAACCTTCTAATCAATCTCTGGCAACTGCGCCAACACCGTGCGCGCTTGCGAGCGAATGTACTGATTCTGGTCCGTCTCGGCAAGATGCTGGAGGGCGGCGCGCACGCTGCTATCGGCCTTCACGGGCTGTAGCAGTAACAGGGCCTGGGTGCGCACGCCAGGATTGTTGTCGGTCATCAAGGCATTCAGGACGGCATCGCGAACACGGGTGTCATCCTTCACGTACGAGCCCAGTCCCTCAATTGCCTTAAGACGCACACCGGGATTCGTGTCGTAACGCAGTGAATAGATCAAAGCCTCCCGCACGCGCGTGTCGTCCGGCTTCTGCGTGAGCAGGTCTACCGAATCCATGCGCACACCCGAGCTGTAATTGTTGCGAGCCGCAAACAACAGCAGCTGCTGGATGCGCTGGTCATTCAATGAGCCTTGCGCCTGTTCGGTGTGAAGCGTGTCGTATTTGATGGTGACCTGGTTGGAGCCAGGTTCCTGGACTACGGAGCGGATGCCGGTAATGGAGGCCTGGTCGGTGGGGAGAGCAGATGCGTTTGGCTCCTGAATAGCTGCGATCGTGCCGCCGTCGGCAGGCCTCATTTTGTACATTGCGCCAATGCCGCCGCCAAAGCCAATGATGAAAATGGCCGCAGCCAGCGCTGGAGAAAAGCGCATCTGCCGCAGCCAGCTGGCCGGATCGAATGTGAGCCGCTGCCACCATCCGCCCTGAGGCGCGGTCTCGAGCTTCTCTTGCAGTCGCATTCGCGCCGACGCCAGCAGATTCGGTGACGGTTCCTGAACCGGCAGCTTGGAGAGGGTCGCGTGAAATGCGCGCGCCGACTTCAACTCGGCCGCGCACTCCGGACAGCGTCCCAGGTGTTGCTCCAATTCATAACGAGCGTCGTCGGCGAGCTCGCTATAAATGTAGAGCAGAATGTTTTCTTGTACCCATTCACACTTCATAATTGCACCCCTTCGGGGTCACTCCTTATAAAGCTCCTTCTGTGCCCCAGGTTCGCGTCCGTTCTTTGGACGCTAACCTGGGCATCAGCTCACTAACGCATGTCGGCCAGCGCGCCGCGCAGCTTCTGCGTGGCTCGGAAGAGAGTATTCTTCGCGGTCTCTTCCGTTGTATGCAAAATCTCGCCCACGGTCCGCAACTTCAGGCCGTGATAATGCTTCAATTCGAAAACCATGCGCTCGCGGGGCGTCAGCTTTTCGAGCGCGCAGTTGATGCGCGCGCCCAGTTGACGGCGCATGAGATCGCGCTCAGGATTCGCTCCGGCACGGCCATCGGGCACCTGGTCGAGCAGGCTGTATTCCTCGCCCGAAGCATCCGTGCTCACAGGAGCATCTTCCTTGCGGACTTGTCGTTTGCGGAGGTGATCGAGACAAAGGTTGGTAACGATGCGGTAAATCCAGGTGTAGAAGGAACACTCGAAGCGGAAGCTGCCCACGTTCTTATAGGCCTTCAGGAACGCGTCCTGGAAAATATCCTGCGCGTCGTGTTCCGACCCAGTGAGATGCAGCGCCAAGCGCAGCACCGCCTGGTCGTAGTGGCGAACGAGTTCCTCGAAGGCAGCGTGGTTTCCCCGCTGCGCCTCGCGGATCAACATCGTGTCGTCGATGCGGTTTCCTTGCCCAGCCATGTAGCCCCGTAAGGCGGGGTCGTGGGTTCCGCTACCCTTGTCCGCCCGGGCACTTTGTGGGCCCGGGTAGGAACGTTCGCCAACCGTAATTGATACTGCCCACGCTTCGGCCGGCATGTCTGTCCGATATCCTCAGCAAACCCTCGCTCAAAGCTGTTTTCGGTTTGCGTAGTAATGGACGAGCCAGAACCCCAAGCGTGAGCAGGGAATGGAGGGGTTTGGCAGGATTCTTGCCTTGCCTGCGGACCATCCCCAAACTATTGATTACATTAATAATATTCGTTTCAGGCTCAGGTGTGAAGCCACCTTCAACAGGTTACAGATGCCAGCGGAATTACAAAAATGTAAAAAGGTGGTAACAACTCCCTGTAGGCAAAAAGAAAAGCCGCCTCACCCGTGAACATGACGGAGGCGGCCGCGATTCACTGGTCGATTCTTACTCGACCACTTCTTTTTCGATGATGACCTTCACGTGCGCGGTCACATCCTTGTGCAGCTTCACCGGAACGTCGAACTCGCCCACTGCCTTCAGGGGTTCGTGCAACTGAATCTTCCGGCGGTCAATATGGAAGCTTTTCTTCTCGAGTGCCTCCGCAATGTCGCTGGAGGTCACCGATCCGAACAGCTGCTCGTTCTCTCCGGCGCGTCGATGGAATGATACCGAGAGCCCTTCGAACTGCTTCGCGAGCGATTCCGCTTCGCCTTTCTCCTTGGCCGAGCGGCGCACGGCGGCGGCCTTCATCTGTTCGATGACAGCCTTATTTGCCGCATTCGCCTCAATAGCGAGTTTCCGCGGCAGTAGAAAATTGCGTCCATAGCCCTCCGCAACTTTCACTACGTCGCCTCGAGAGCCGAGCTTGGCTACGTCTTCTTTCAGAATGACTTCCATGGAATCTCCTGACATTGAGAAATTGTGTAATTTGGTAATTGGGAAATTGAAAAATTCCCCGTGAAGCGTCGGTAACGCTGCAAATCGCACAATTTCGAAAATCGGACTTGATGCCTGACTGCTTGGTAATTGGCTGAGCCCCGACTCCCGGCCGAGGGCTTCAAATTTCCCAATCATCAAATTTCCCAATTACTCAATCACTACATAGCTCGTCCGGCAAACGGCAGCAGCGCGATATTTCGCGCCTGCTTGATCGCGCACGACAGGCGTCGCTGGTGAGGAGTGCAAACTCCCGTCAGCCGCCGCGGCACGATCTTGCCGCTCTCCGCCACGAATTGCGCGAGCAGACGAACGTCCTTGTAATTGATGCTCTCGATTTTCTCGACGCAGAACTTACAAACCTTCTTGCGCCGGAAGTACTTGCGCCCGCCCTCTCGCGGACCGCCGGGACCGCCCCCTGGACGTGGTCCACGCGACGGTGGCCGTTGAGTGTGACCTTCAGACACTGCCGGCGCTTCGGCCGTGGCAGTAGGTGATTTCGTTTCGTCAGCCATGATGCTCCTTCAAATTCTCAATGTGGCGCGGGCGCCGTCGCCCGCGGCATTTGCTCTCTGCAAGCCAGGTCCTAAGCCGTAGGCGACGCCGCTTCTCCGCCTTCAGCAGCGGGTGCAGGCGTGGCCGGAGCCACTTTTTTGCGAGCATCGCGGATCGCCTTGATCTTGGCCAACCGCTTCTGCTCCTCGTCAATCCGCACGCTGAGGAACTTGATCACCGGTTCCGTCACGCGCAAACGGCGCTCCAGTTCGTGAATCAATCCGCCTGAGCCTTCCACGGTCAGCAGCACATAGACGCCGTCATGAAAGCGGCGAACCGTATAAGCCAGCCGCCGTTTGCCCATCCGTTCAACGCTCTTCACCGTGCCGCCGGAGGTCGAAACCGCCGTCTCCAGCGTGGAAATCAGCTTGTCGAGATCCTCTTCCGCCATATCCGGACGGACGATAAACATCAGTTCGTAAGTACGATTCATTCGTTTTTCTCCAAACCTTCTACTTCTAGTCCGGCTCGTCCTCGTCTTCCTTCTTGCGGTTGAAGCGATTCATGGCCGCTGCCGGACCTTCCGTCAAAATCACTTTCACGGCTTCGGCGGCGGTGTCTAGCACCTCATCCACCACCTTCAGTTGCCGCTTGGTAAACGGCTTCAGAATCTTCTTCTCGGGCGCAATCCCCAGCCGGACCCGTAAAAACTCCTGCGTGCCCAGAGTCCCGATAATCGACTCCATGCCGTTGTGCCCCGCCGAACTGCCACGCTGGCGGATGCGAATCGTGCCCAGCGGCAGATCCAGTTCGTCGTAAATCACGATCAGGTCTGCCTCGGG
>QIAH01000065.1 GCA_003225465.1 Acidobacteriota bacterium
CGGGCAATCGGGTTGGGTAAAAAGGATTACCCTGGGTTTCATGTTCGTGAATGAATGCGCCACTTCCAAAAACTGCCAACGAACTGCTAGCCCTCGTGAATCTCGATTTCGGCCGTGATCTTAGCCGTCTTTTCCAACATGGCAGAAACCGAACAGTATTTCTCTTTCGACAATCTTACGGCGTCCTCCATCGCCTTGCGCGAAACCTTGCCGCTCACCTTGTAGACCAACTTGATCGCCGTGTAAACCATGGGCGGCTCCTTGGCTCGCTCCGCCTCGGCCCGCACCTCCAGGCTCGTGAAAGGCTCCCGTTTCTTCTGCAGAATGCTCGCCACATCATAGCCCGTGCACCCGCATAACCCAATCAGCACGAGTTCCATCGGGCTGTTTCCAGTCTTCTTGTCGCCGTCCACCACCAGGGCATGCGAGCTATCCGACTCGGCCACAAAGCAATGATTGTCGGTCCAAACTGCCTTGGCGTGCGTCATAAAGCCTTCATTTCCCCGTCTCTCGCATAAGAAACCGTCTCAAGCAAATTAAATTTCGAAGCTCGTAGCTCGGAGCTCGAAGCTCGTACTATCTCCGATTATCCGTCATCGGCTCCGGGTGTATGAGCACGCGAAAAAGCTCGGGCGCATCCTGCTTAAAGCGGATCTCCAGATCCGTCTGAATATCGTGCACGCGAGACAGCGGCAGATCGTCGGCCAGGGTGCAATGACAGGAAACGTACAACCGTCCTCGCACCCGCTTGATCTCGATCTCATGCATGTCGAGCACTTCCGGAAACTCCGCCGCAATAGCCTTCAGCCGGCGTTCCAGCGCTGCATCGCGGACAATCTCATCTCCCGGCTCGATCGTCGCCGGCTCGCTCTCGATATGCGTCAGGATCGATGAAATTTCCGGCACCTCTTCACGCATTTCCGCTTCAAGCGCAGTCACCCGGTCATGCGCTTCTTTCAGAGACAGACGCTCGTCGAGTTCCAGATGCTGCTCCACGTGCAATCTTCCGTGCAAATCCTGAACGCTCACATCATGCACGTTGAGATTATGGCGCGTCGCCACCGCCCGAATCTGATCGAAGATGTTTTCGGTACGATCGGCCCACGGAATCGAATTGACGGTTACGTCCGCATCCGGCAATACCCGGTGCACAGCATCCGTAACCGCAGCCGCCACCTGACCGGAGTGCTGAAACGTCACCGTGCGCGCCAATCCTACCGAAACATCCGCAAAGTAGCGGTTGCCTGCTCTGCGAATACGCACCCGGTCGACCTCGATCACGCCCTGCACCCGCCGTACCGCATCGATGATTTGGCTGCGCACGCCGGCCGGAGCCGCGTCGAGCAGCGCGTCAATGGTCTTACGCGCCAGCCGCCAGCTCACATGCACCACGATGCCGGCAACCACCAGCGCCGCAACTGGATCCGCGTCACGCAGCCAGTCCACATGAAGAGCACGGCCCATCAATACCAGCAGCAAGCCCAGAATCACCACGCTGCTCGACCACACGTCGGTCGAGAAGTGCAGGGCGTCGGCCTCCAATGCCTGGCTGTCGTATTTCTCGGCAATCCTGCCCAGGGCCCGCGAGCGCCACGTGTCGACCCCGATCGACAACCCCATCACCACGAACGCCCAGGCCGACGGCTCAATCTCAACATGCCTGAAGAAGAGCCGCTTGATCGCCTCGTAAATAATCCAGACGCAGGTCAAAAGCAGCAGGCCGGTCTCGATAAACGCCGAGAAGTTCTCTACCTTCCCATGTCCGTACTGGTGGTCGGCGTCGGCGGGCTTGTCTGATACTCGCACTGAGAAGAACGTAATGATGGCGGCGATCAGGTCCAACCCGGAATGCGCTGCTTCGGAAAGAATTCCCAAGCTGCCCGTGGTGATGCCCACCACGATCTTCAGCCCGGTAATCGCAATCGCCGCCAATACGGAATTCCCGGCGACCGAGCGCTTTTCCGCCTGCATGGTCGCGGTCGAATACGGCATCGGCGATTCCGACATGCGGTGATTATCACCGCTCCTGTCGGTTCGCGTCCAACCGAATTCCGTGAACTCCCAAGGTTCACGTCACCGAGTTCCCGACTTTCGGTGTGCTACGATTTCAGCCAACCCCAACAATGACTCAAGGGAAACCAACCGTCGTCGTGACTGGCGTCTCCGGCAATCTCGGATTGCGCCTCCTGCCGCATCTCAGCGATTTCTCCGTCATCGGCATCGACATGGTTCCCCCCAAAACCGAGGCGCCCATCCGTTTTGTGCGCATGGACCTTGGGCTGGAGGACTCCTGCCGCAGCCTCTACAACCTGTTCAAAGAGACGCGGCCTTTCTCCGTGGTGCACCTCGCCTTTGTCATCGACCCGCAGCGTACCGGCGTGCTCGACGTCGATCGCATGTGGCACATCAATGTGGCCGGCACTGCTCGCGTCATGGAGGCCATCACGGAGGCGAACCGCAACGAAGACAGCGGCATCCGCCAGTTCATTTTTCCCAGCAGCGTTTCCGCGTACGGCTCCGATCTGCCCGGTCCCGTGACGGAGGAATCTGCCCTCGAAGCCCACACCCTTCCATACGCGATTCACAAGAAAGAATCTGACTTGGTAGTGCAACAGCGCGCGCCTGCGCTGCGCGGCTGCAGCGCCTACATTCTTCGCCCACATATTTTCGCGGGAGCCAGCGTTGAGAACTACCTGATGGGCGCTTTCCGGGGCTCGCCCAACGGCAAGGGCAAACGCGCCGCGCAGATGCGCAAGGAAGGCAAGCGCCTGCCCTGCATGTTGCCCTATGGACAGCGCTACCTCGAAAACCAGCTGCAATTCGTCCACGTCGACGACATGGCGCGCCTGCTCGCCTGGATTCTCCAGCGCGAACCGGAAGCGCGCCGTCTGACCATTCTCAATATCGCCGGCCGAGGCGAGCCGCTCACCTTCGCCCGCTGCATTGAAATGGCGCATGCCAAGCTGGTACGCGTCCCCGGCCAGTGGGCCATGCGCATCGTTCTGGAGTTTTTGTGGAAGACGGGCATCTCCGCCATTCCGCCCGAGGCCGTGCCCTACATGAGCGGGCAATACACCATGAATACCGATCGCCTGAAGAAATTTCTGGGAGACGACTATGAGAAGATCATCCGCTACACCGTGGCCGATGCTTTCCTGGACTCTTTCAAAGCACCGGCGTCCGTTGCGGAGACGCAGAAGTTGGCCGTTCGCTGATTCGCTCTTAGGCGCTGTCTACGACAGCCGCACTTTCTGTAGCGCCGAGCGAAGATAGTCACATTTCCGCTGGCAGCCGGGTTTCTACTTCTTCCCGCGATACAATCCCGCCGTCCCAAACGTATAAGGAGTCCAAGTCGCTTCCCGAAACCCCGCATTCCGCATTCTCGCAATCATGTCCGTAGGAGCCGGAAATCTTCCCACCGATGCCGGTAAATACTCATAAGGCCCTTTGACGCCGGAAATTGCCGTGCCGACAGCTGGCAAGACACGCCGGAAATAAACGCCATAAAATTTCCCGATCAACCCGCCCGGCTCGCTGCACTCGAGAATTCCCAATTCCCCTCCCGGCCGCAGCACGCGCACTATCTCGTGCAAGCCCCCATCGTAATCCGCCAGATTGCGAAATCCGAAAGCCGACGTCACCAGGTCGAACGACTCATCCGGAAAGGGCAGATTCAGCGCATCCGCCTCAACCCAGCGTAGAGAACTCCCATTCGATTTGCGCACCGCGCGCACCAGCATGGGATGCGCAAAATCCGCTCCCACGATGGCGGCACCCGACTCTCCCGCCAGCCGCCGCAAGGCAAAAGCCATATCCCCGGTGCCGCAACATAGATCCAAAGCTCGAGCGTCGCGCCGGGCAAGAATTCCCGCGAACGTCCGCGCTGCCCTCCGCCACCAGACTCTATCGATATTGAATGACAAGACGTGATTGAGCAGATCGTAGCGGGGCGCAATCGCCGAAAACATCTCCTGCACCGCGCGCGCAGCCGACGCCCGATCTCCGGCCCCTTTGGGCGCCGCTCCGATTACTGTCGAGTTGTTGTGGTCAGTCATCAAGCACTTCAAGAGTTGTCAATGACCAACCGTTTCAAGACTTGTCAATGCAACCGTTTCAAGACTTGTCAATGCAAC
>QIAH01000473.1 GCA_003225465.1 Acidobacteriota bacterium
TACTCAGGTTCAGTCGGATCAGGGCTTCGATTCGGAAGAGGTCACCAGTCGGATCAGTTCCACGAAACCGGCGATGATGCCGAGGATCAATCCGGCAAGGTACAGCCAAGTGGTGTGCAGCCAGCGATCGAGCGCGACGCCGATCAGCCAGCCTACAACTGTAGCGGCAGGAAAGATGAAGGCTAGCTGGCTGTAGTTGGCCAGCTGCAAGATCCAGTTCTTCTTTTGCTCCGGCGTTTCGCGGTCCTCAGGCACGGGTTCCTGGCTCCCGGGGTCAGCGTATCAGGTGCGCCAGCGGAGAAGTCTCGGTCAGGCCCCAGACCCAGTTGACCGTCTGGATCATGGCATTTGGGAAAATTCCGATGGCCACCGTGACGAACGCCGTCACCGCCAGCGCCACACCCATCGCGGGGCTGAGCGGCAGAGATTCCTTCTCCATTGGCTCGCGCATGAACATCGCATTGGCGATGCGGAGATAGTAGTACAGGCCGAACACGGAATAGAGAACAGCAAGCGCCGCGAGGGTATAGTGGCCGCTCTCGACCAGACTGAGAAAGATGAAGTACTTGCCCCAGAAGCCGGCCAGCGGAGGAATTCCGGCAAGCGAAAGCAGGAAGATCAGCATGAGGACTGCTTCCACCGGGGCGCGCTTATAAAGGCCGGCGATGTCGTCAATCTCATCGCCAATGACGTTGCGATGGCGCAGCGAGGTGACTACCGCAAACGCGCCCAGGTTCATGAATGTGTACACGAGCAGGTAGATGAGGATGCCTTTGATGCCATCCTGATTGAAACTGTCTTTCGGGCCCGCGATCAGGCCAAGCAGCATGTAGCCGACGTGCGCGATCGAGGAGTACGCCAGCAGGCGTTTAAGATTGCTTTGCGTCAGCGCCGCGAAGTTCGCGCCTGTCATGGTCGCGACCGAGACGAATACCAGGAAGGGAACATACACGGGGCGCAGCGCCGGCATCATGAACATGAAGATGCGGAGAAGCATCGCCCAACCGGCCGCCTTGACGGAGACCGACATGAATCCGGTGACGCTGGTGGGAGCGCCTTCATAGGCATCGGGGGCCCATTGATGAAACGGAACGGCGGCGATCTTGAAAAGCAGGCCAGTAGCCGTGGTTAGCATCGCGACGATGAGAATTGGGTCGGCATGGCCCCCGCTTTGCGCCAGCCGCTGCGATAAACGTGACTCGATCACTTGCAGGTTCGTGCTGCCCGTAATGCCATAGAAGAGTGAAAGGCCGTAGGCAAAGATTCCCGACGAGAACGCTCCCAGCAACATGTACTTCAGCGCGGCCTCGTTGGAACGTTTGTCGCGGCGCAGGAATCCGACCAGCACATAAGTGGAGATCGCCATCAGTTCGAGGCCGATGAAGATCAGCACGATGTCGAATCCCGCGGCCATGCACATCATGCCGACGACAGAGAAGAGCAGCAGGGCGTAATATTCGCCGTGGTTTTCGCGCTCGAGATCGAGGTAGCGAGTGGACATCAGGATGGCGACCGCCGTCCCGGCAAGAAACAGATAGAAGAAATAGATCGCGAAACGATCGATCAGAAGCGTGCCCATGAAACCGAGCCGGCCCATCAGCTGTCCCTGGGAGTTGAACCAGCGTTGGATGTCGTGGACCCCATAGGCTGCGAAACCCACGCCCACCAGCGCGGTCACAGCATTGGACCACTTCCACTCCGGCGGCAGCATGAGGTCAATCAGGAGGATGCCCATGGCGAACAACGTGAGCAAGAGCATGGGCAGGCACAGCAGGTAATCCACACCATTGAAATATTGAGTGAGGCTGCCGGGCACTTAGTCCATTCCTTTCGCCGAGTCCGGCTTCGCAGGCACGTTTGCCGGAGCGTTGGCAGGCGTGGAAGCCAGCACGTTCGAGGTCCGGGCACCTTCACGAACGGTGCGCGCGATCTGAATGCTGGGCTGCTCGAGAATCTCGAAGAACGGTTTCGGGTAGATACCGATCCACAGAGCCATGATGATCAGTGGAACGAAGGTTGCGATTTCCCGGGGTGTCAGATCATGCAGCTTTTCGTTCTTGGGATTGGTGACCGAGCCGAAGAAGACGCGCTGGTAGAGCCAGAGCAAATAGGCAGCGGCGAGAATGACGCCGGGAACGGCCCAGGCAGCCCACTTCCAGTTCTCCATAAACGTGCCCTGAAGAATGGTGAACTCGCCCACGAAGCCGTTGAGCAAGGGCAGTCCCATGGAAGACAGGAACATGATCATGGTGATAGTTGCGTAGATCGGCATCACGTTTGAGATGCCGCCATATTCAGAAATCTCGCGAGTGTGCCGCCGTTCGTAGAGCACGCCCACAATCAAGAAGAGCGCGCCGGTAGAGATGCCGTGGTTGATCTGCTGCAAGACGGACCCGCTTAAACCGACCGGGTTCAGCGCGAAAATTCCCAGCGTGCAGAAGCCCAAGTGGCTCACCGAGGAGTACGCCACCAGCTTCTTCATATCCTTCTGCATGAGCGAAACCAGAGCGCCGTAGATGATGGCCACGATGGAAAGGAAAATCATCCAGCCACGCACCTTCGCGCTCATCACGACTGCCGGGAAAAACGGCAGCGAGAAACGGATGAAACCGTACGTTCCCATCTTCAGCAGAACGCCCGCCAGGATGACCGATCCAGCCGTAGGCGCTTCCACGTGAGCGTCCGGCAGCCAGGTGTGAAAGGGGAACATCGGCACCTTGATGGCGAACGCTACGAAAAAGCAGAAGAAGAGCAAGGTGGCGTAGGTCGAGCCGTATTGCGGATTGAAGAAGATTTGCGGCGCAGTTTTGTAGAGCTCGGGAATGGCGAAGGTGTACATGCCAGTTACCGAGTGGTGATTGAAATACAGGAACAGGATGCCCAGCAACATCAGCACGGAGCCGGCCAGCGTGTAGAGGAAGAACTTGATGGCTGCGTAGAGCTTGCGCGGGCCACCCCAGATGCCGATCAGCAGGTACATAGGCACCAGCATCGCTTCCCAGAACACGAAGAACAGGAAGAAATCGAGCGCCATGAAGACGCCGAGCATGCCGGTCTGCAGCACCAGGAACCAGATGTAATATTCCTTCACCCGATTCTCGATGGCGGTCCACGATGACAGGATCGAAATCCAGCCGAGCATGGTGGTGAGCATGATCAGCAGGAAAGAGATGCCGTCGATACCCAGGTAGTAGCCGGCGCCGATGGTGGGAATCCAGGTATTGGGCGCGCCTTCGATGAATTTGAAGGCGTGGCTGATATCGAACCGCTGGGCCCAGAACATGGGCACGAGCGGAATCGAGATCAGGAAGCCGCCCAGCGCGAAGATGTTCGCGATCCAGCGGATGGCGTTCTTGCTCTCCTTGGGAACGAACAGGAGCACGATCGCGCCCAGCAGCGGCGTGAACAGGATGATCGAGAGAATGTGATTCTGCATAAGTTCTCAGCTACGAGCTTCGAGCTGCGAGCGTCGAGCAATCTTCGCGGAGCGTTCGATCGCTCGTACTTGTTGCGTCGCGTCCCGAAAATACACGAACAAAAGTCACCAAACCTAGCCCGATGTTTCGGGCCCTCAGCGGCTAAAGCCGCGTTGATTATGCGGCGCTCTTACGGCTCGGCTGAAGC
>QIAH01000474.1 GCA_003225465.1 Acidobacteriota bacterium
GGGACCTTGTACAGCGCGATCGAGCAGTCGGCAGATATGGTGTTGATCACCGACAGCTCGGGAGTCATCGAGTACGTGAATCCTGCATTTGAGAAGATCACGGGATACGCGCGCGCCGAAGTAATCGGGCAGACGCCGCGAATTCTGAAATCGGGCGAACAGAGCCCGGAGCTTTACCGCGAGTTGTGGGCGAAAATCACGGCGGGCGAAGTCTATCGTGGCGTACTGGTGAACCGGAAGAAAACCGGGGAATCGTTCGTGGTCGAGAAAACCATCACGCCAGTCCGGAATGCAGCGGGACGTGTGACGCACTTTATCTCGAATGATCGCGACATCAGCGAACGTCGACGGCTGGAAGCGGCCCTTTTCCAAGCACAGAAGATGGATGCGATCGGATTGCTCGCGGGCGGGGTAGCGCACGATTTTAATAATCTGCTGCTTGTGATCAGCAGCTACGCGGAACTCATGCAGGATTCCATCGGGCCCGAGCACCACCTGCACCGTAATGTTCAGGAGATCCTGAGCGCATCGCGACGCGCCGCCGATCTGACCCGGCAATTGCTTGCTTTCGGGAGAAAGCAGACACAGACTCTGCAAATCCTCAATCTGAATACGGTTCTGCGCGATATTTCGAGGATGTTGCCCAGATTGATTGGCGAGGATGTCGAGCTGACCATTGCGCCGGAGGCCGATTTAGGTAAAGTGAAGCTCGATCCTGTCCAACTCGAGCAGATCGTCATGAACCTCGCCGCCAACGCGCGCGATGCCATGCCGGCAGGTGGCAAGCTGACGATCGCGACCCACAATGTGGAACTGGATGATTCTTACGTTCAGACTCGAACCGTGGTTCCTCCGGGCCAATATGTGCTGCTCGAAGTGAGCGACTCGGGGCAAGGGATCGACCCCGAACATCTGCCACACATCTTTGAGCCGTTCTACACTACTAAGGAAAAAGGCAAGGGGACCGGTCTCGGGCTGGCGACCGTGTATGGGATCGTCAAGCAAAGCGGCGGGTTTATCTGGGTCTATAGCGAACCAGGTATGGGGACGACGTTCCGGATATATTTCCCCCGCGTCGAACATCGTGCCCGGAAGACGAGCGACGGCGACAGGACGCACACGACTGTCGACCTGCGTGGATCGGAAACTGTGCTTCTGGTCGAAGACGAAACCGCGGTCCGGCAGCCGGCTTGCGAGTTTATGAAGCGATGCGGATACAACGTAATTGAGGCGAAAGACGGACTGCAAGCTGTTGAAGCGGCTGCCCGGCACGAGGGACGAATTGATCTGATGGTCACAGACGTGGTGATGCCCGGAATGAGTGGCGGTCAACTCGCCGAACTTCTTGCTGAGAAGTATCCCAAGATGAAGGTTCTTTTCATTTCCGGATACTCCGAGAAAGTCGTTCTACGCCATAACATTCTGGACGTGCAGACGAATTTTCTGCAGAAGCCTTTTACATTGAAGTCGCTGGGCGGCAAGGTTCGAGAGGTGCTTGGCAAGGCATCGGTGGCGGCGGGCATTTCCGGCGACTGATGCGAGTTGGTTGATCGGCTGTTTCTCTGCCCCGTATAATCACAGGGTTTGCGGAACCGCGCATGAACCTGTCCCTAACCCTGCGGGATGAGAAACCCGGCGCCCGCGGCGATGTTTCAGGATTAGCATCCGCTCCCATCCCCAGTTCGAAATCCCTCCTGATCATTGGCCTGTTGTGGGGCATGATTTATTTCGCAAGCATGTTCACGCCCGCTTTGCTCGATGACGTGGACACCATCCATGCCGAAGCTGCGCGGGAGATGCTCGTCCGTCACGATTGGGTGACGATGTACACCGACGGCATCCGCTACCTCGAGAAGGCGCCTCTGATGTATTGGAGCCTGGCGGCCAGCTACAGTGTTTTCGGGATCAGTGACTGGAGTACGCGCTTGCCGCTCATGCTGGGCGTGCTGGCGCTGCTGCTGGCAACCTACGGGCTGGGCCGGTACGCGTACGGTGAGCTCGGGGGACTCTACGCGGCTGTAGTCCTGGCGACCTCCATCGGGCCGTACATCTTTACGCGATTCCTCATTCCCGACGTGCTGGTTGGCTTGTGGCTGACGACCGGATACTACTTTTTTCTTCGCTCGCTCGACGAGGAAACACCTTCGCGGCTCACTTGCTGGGGTTTCGCGGCGACTTGCGCTCTGAATGTCCTGACGAAGGGGCTGATCGGTCTGGTATTTCCGGCGGGCGCGATCGGGCTGTACCTGATTCTCACGGGAAATCTTCGCCACTTATTGAAATTGCGACTGTTCTCGAGCACGCTGGTTTTCTTCGTGATTGCGGCTCCCTGGCACATCTTGGCCGCCATCCGCAATCCCAGCCAAGGGACGGTGCGGGGTTTTCTGTGGTTCTATTTTGTGAACGAACATATTTATCGGTTCTTGAATAAGCGAATACCGGCCGGTTATGACACCGTGCCTCTCTGGATTTTCTGGGCGCTTCTTCTGGTCTGGTTGATTCCGTGGACGGTATTTCTCCCACAAGCGTTGTTCGAGCTTCCACGGCGAATACGCGGATTACGTGGAAATCTTACTCGACGTCAAAAAGCCGATCTGCTTTTCATTCTTTGGGCACTGGTGATCGTCGGCTTTTTCAGTTTTTCTACCCGGCAGGAGTACTACACGATCCCAGCCTTGCCCGGAATGGCCTTGCTGGTAGGCGGCTGGCTGGGTCGGGAGACGGCCTCGTCAGAAACGGATTCGATCCGCAGAGCAGGACGAATTTCCTCAACCGTACTATTGAGCGTTGGCTTGATTGCGTTCGCGGCGGGAATGTACCTACTTTCTGTATCGCACTTGCCATCCCGTGGCGCCGATCTTGCCGACTTGCTGAAGAAAAATCCTCAAGACTACGATCTCTCTCTCGGACACGTGCTCGATCTGACCCCACACGCGCTGGGCGCCTTTCGTGCACCTCTTCTGGGGGCATCACTGGCGCTGTTGCTGGGAACCGCATTGAACTGGGCGCTGCGGCGCCGGAATCGTCCGGCCGAGGGGAACATCGCGCTCGCGCTGATGATGGTGGGCCTGTTTGCCTGCATTCATTCTGCGTTCACGACGTTTTCGCCGGTGCTCTCGTCGTATAAGCTGGCGGTCGCGATTCGGCAACATTACCGGCCAGGCGACATAATCGTGGTCGACGGCCAGTATCACCAGGCTTCGACTTTAAATTTTTATACCGGCTATCCCGTGCACGTGCTGCACGAACCGAGCGGCAATCTCTGGTATGGATCGAAGTTTCCCGATGCGCCCCAGGTCTTCGAGACGCCGGAGTCCTTTGCCACGTGGTGGGGCGGACCTACGCAGGTGTTTCTCTGGACTGACCAGGACGAACCGAAAGAGTTAGCCGGCAAGCCATTTTTCAGGCTGGCTCGGGTGGGAGGAAAATCCATTCTGACCAATCGCCAGCCGTGACTCCCATACCTCCTTGTACCGACCTCAGCCACTGTAGTTTTCTTCTTCCTATGAACGTCACGATGGTGAGTGGCCCTGTGTTGGGCGCCATACTGAAACTCACCCTCGCTGTTGCTTTCATCGGGATTGCGAGTTCCACAATTTTTCTGATCATGACGCTGGTGGCCGCGGTTCGTTATCGGCGGCAAGCAAAGCGCGCGCAGGCAGAAGCTCGGAGTGTGCCGGTGAGTTCTCTTCCACCAGTCGCCATTCTGAAGCCCATTCACAACATGGAGGCCGAACTCGAGCAGAATCTGGAGAGCTTTTTCCTGCAGGACTATCCGGATTACGAGATTATTTTTGGCGCGCGAGACTCTGAGAATCCGGCACTGCAGGTTGCTGAACGCGTGCTGGCCCGGCATCCGGAGATTAAAAGTCAGGTCATTCTCTCGGGCCCGCCGACCTGGC
>QIAH01000349.1 GCA_003225465.1 Acidobacteriota bacterium
AGTATGTGTGTAGCGGTTGATGGCCATTGACCGGCAGAGGATCGATCGGTGCCAAGGCTTCGAAATCATCAGAGTTGTTTCGCGTTGGCTGCAATGCCATCAGTTAACCTCAGGGCCCCCTCTTTTGTCTGTTCGGTGAATCGATGTTGTGGAAGAGCATGCAAATTCTAACATTCCCTCGAAGTTTTCCCCATATCGGTTTTTGGTACCTCAGAGCCCCGTTTGCACCTTAGGAGGGGCGTTCAGCAACGGGATCCAACGCTTGACAATGAAGAACTCTGTCAACGGGGTAAATCCTTTAAGTGGACAAACCTAGTAAAACTAGTCAAAAAAACATGACAACATGCTGTTCATGACATCCTCAAAATCTCGGGCTTGACACGCTTGGAACTCGTCAACCTGTGGGGCGGAGGAGCGATGACGCCAACAGCGGGATCCGTTGAAGAACCGCTGACCCAATCGTCGTGCATCTAATAATGCATACAATTGACCACATGCAACAACTGGTGTAAATCTAAAAGGTTGCTTCGCAAGAAATTGAACTTTCCCTGCTCGGTTAGGGATTTGGAATCATGGAGGGCCTGAAATGAGAGCTGGGCAGCGAGCGGACGGCCAAAATGTTGCTATGGGCGCTAGCCCAAAGTCGAGAGATGGCATCTCTCCCGCCGGCGCGCCCTGGACAACGACCTTGGAGGCCCGGGTTGCACAGGCGCAACCGAATCTTAGCGCCAGCCGGAAACGCCTCATCCGCGAGATATTAGACCATCCAGAAGACACGTACTTTTTGTCCTCTCGTGCCTTGGCCAAACACTATGACGTGAACACGGCCACGATCGTGCGAACCGTCCAGGCTCTCGGCTACGAGCGCTTCGCCGATTTCACTGCCGATCTCCGCTCCCATTTCGTGACTCACATCACGCCCTATGCGGTCATGAAGTCGACCGCCCGGGAAAAGCGCAGCATCGCCGACCATATTAACCACAGCCTGGAAATGGATGAGCGCAATTTGCATGCCTTGCATTCGAGCCTGGATGTGGCACGCGTAACCGAACTGGCGAGACGAGTTCATCGTGCCCACCGAATCGTTGTCATTGGAATTGATTTTGCCGCATCACTTTCTCACATGCTGGCCTATGCATTAGTTTCGATCGGCCTGGATGCAGAGGCTCCGGTCGGCTCGGCTGGCAATCTGCAACAAAAGATATTCCTGCTGGGGCCGAAAGATTTGCTGATCGCGATCAGTTTCGGGCGCTGCCTGCAGGATACGGTTGACGCGGTTCTGGTGGCTCACAAAAATGGCGTGCCAACGTTTGGCATCACCGATAGTGACAAGACCCCGATCGCCCGATTCTGCGATTCCTTCTGGATCACCTCCATTGCGAATCCTTCGTTTCACGGGTCATACGTGGCTCCGCTTGCGGCCATGAATGCGCTCCTGATCGCCTGCGCTCAAATCAAACCGCAACAATCTCTAGCAGTGTTGCGGCGCAAGGAACAGGAGTTCCGATCCCGGTGGTACTCTCCCAGGACTCCGGCAGAGGAACAGGCGGGGAATGGGCAGCGCAAGAAGGGCTGACTCGTCCTTCTCGTCCTTTTCAAAGACAAATTCAATTCTGCGAAGACCCTCAATGGCGATTTTTCGAGCCTGGACCACGAAGAACCTGGCCTGCTGCGACGCCGGTCAAGCGTCCGTTGTCGAATTCGAGTTGACCATTCACAAAAACATACTTCACGCCCTCTGAGAGCTGGGCAGGATCCTCGTAAGTCGCCCGGTCCTGAATGGTTGCGGGATCAAATACGGTGATGTCGGCGAAATATCCTTCTTTCAGCAATCCTCGGTCACGCAGGCGTTCGCGCTGGGCGGGCAGGGAAGTCACTTTTCGAACGCCCTGTTCGAGCGACAGCAAATGCAGATCGCGAACGTAGTGACCGAGAAAGCGAGGCATCGAACCGTAGGCGCGAGGATGGTTGTGAGGCTCGAATAAAAGCCCATCGAGCGATACTTCATTGGCGTCGAGGCCAATGCTCGTCCAAGGCTGCTTCAATCCGTACTGCAGGTCGTTTTCGCCGGCGATGAAGTAAATTGCGCCCGTTTGAGCATCGTCGGCGATCACCAGATCTATCAAGGCATCCACGGGATCTTTCTTTTCGTCTGCTGCAATCTGTGCGACGGTCTTGCCGTCATACTTCTTGAGCTGAGTCTTTTGAATTCCGGCGACTAGAACTCCGCTGCCGCCACCGCTATCCAGGAACAGATTTTCCCAGTCAGTATGCTCTGTTTTCAACTCTTGCTTGATTCTGGTGCGAGTGGACGGATCGTGCAGCCTTTCGAGAAGCTTCTTTTGCCCGCCATCAGCAACCCACGGTGGAAGGCTGGATGCCAGCGCAGTGCCGCCCGCCACATACGGATACATGTCTGCGGAAACGTCCTGGCCGCCATCGCGCGCCGCCTGGATTTTGGCCACAATCTTCGGCATCGATCCCCAGCGACTCTTTCCGATCACTTTCAAGTGAAATATCTCTACGGGCACATGTGCCTCGCGGCCGATATGGAGAGCCTCTTCGATGGCACTTTCCTCAGAGCGCCCTTCGCTGCGCATGTGGGTGGCATAAATACCGCCGTATTGCCCAACGACCTTCGCTAATTCAACCAGTTCATCTGTTTTGGCATAGTGGCCCGGAGGATAGATGAGAGCTGTCGAAATTCCGAAGGCGCCCTGCTGCATCGCTTCCCCAACCATGTCCTTCATCTTCTCGAGTTCTTCCGGAGAAGGGGTCCGATTCGCATCGCCCAAGACTGCTTCACGAATTTGGGCCGCACCTACGTAGGTGCCGATGTTCAGCGGCGTGCCCGATTTCTGAAGCCGGTTGAAGTAGCCGTCGAGACTGGTCCAGTCCACGGTCAAGTGGTATTGAGTGAGTGTGGGTGCGAGACTCGCCAGTGTGGTGTCATTTTGCGGCGCAATCGATGCGCCTTCGCCTGTGATCTCAGTGGTGATGCCTTGGGACAACTTACTGAGCGACCGGTTGTCGATCAACAGCGCCATTTCGGACTGCCCCAGCATGTCAATAAAACCCGGGGAGACGACCAGACCAGAAGCATCAATCGTGCGTTTCGCGGTGGCAGCACCCAAATTTCCGATTGCCGCAATCCGCTCACCTTCAATCGCGATGTCACCCGAAATCCAGGGATTCCCCGAGCCATCGATGATTCGCCCATTGCGAATGATTACGTCATACGAGGCGTTAGTAGAATTCGCAGGAGGCCCCAATGGGGCGCTATAGGCTGCACTCGCAATCTCGCCCAAAGCTTCGCCCGCCACTCTCTGCACCGCTTCAGGATCGTCCTTGGAAACCGAAACCATGTTGACGTAGAGCGCGAAGCCGAGATGCTCTCCCTTGGCGGTTTCCAGGTACCCTGCAAGGCCCTTACCCGTAATCATGAGGTTGTTGTTCAAGGAGTCGCCGACATCATAGGTTCCGGTTTTCGCGAATACATGTCCGGCTGCGGGAGAATTCACCTGGATCTTATAGAGCGTTCCATCACGGCCCATGATCGGCAACCCTCGCCGAAAATCCGCGAAGTCTTTCTGCTTCGACATGAAAAGCAGGTAACGAACCATGAAGTCCGGTGTGAAGAAGGCGTTGCCGCCGGCGCCATCGCTTTGCGAGGCTGCGGTTAAATCCAATCCCGCCTTCTTTAAAAACTCATTCTCGAGGTCAAAGCCCGCTTGGTCGACGTCTTTACTTTTGTGGGCAAGAAGCGCGCCGAGCAAGTACGGAGTTGTGCTGGCGTGCAGATTCTGACTGAGCTTGAGCGTGATCTTGACGTCTTCCTTCAGCGGAGGCGATACATGTTCGGCGACCACGTTCTCCGGGCGATAGCTTGCAGCCAGCGCCTTGAAATCCTGAGGTGGTGTTTTGCGGTCAGAAGAAATCTCGACGCCATTCGAGCGCAGCGCTTCCCCAAAAACGATTGCTGCGAAACGGCTGGGTTCCGGGACGCGGTACGCCATCATTCCGAACGGCTTGCCGAGCGGGATGCTGCCGGTAACGGTTACGGCATGAGTCCCGTCGGGATTGGTTTTGTCCTCCGTGTAATCGATGGTTGGTTTCGAATCTGCTTTGCCCGTGACAGCCTTGTTTGTGATCTGGATATAGCCAGTTTTCGGAGAGATCTCCAGATTGACCGGCGCGCCTTCACTCGCCCCCGGGCTCGCGATCACGTCAATCACATTGTCATTCACGACCATGGGAGAGATCACGACTCCCGTGCCCAACTCGGCAGTGCCTTCCGGAAAAAGGCTCGTATCCACAAGCAAACGTCCGGTCACTCGCTTAATACCCTTGCTCGTCACCTGTTGAGCCAATTCTTTGATCACCCGCAGCGGATCTCCTCCCACGCCTTTGCTGTCGGGTCCGCCATAGGAGTGGTCCATGTTTTCGTAGGCGAGGGTGCCATCGGATTGAATTCTTCCTGACAAATTCAGATCACCGCTGCCAACCAGCACCAGGTCGCCTTCCACGACACCTTTCTTGTTCACCGGGCCAGTGCGATAGACATAAGTATGAGATCGGTAATCACCTCCCAATAGCTCAAGCGCGGTGCCTTCGGTGACCAGCTTTGTGGTCGACCCAGGAACTATGAGTTTGCCCGCATTACGCTCATAGATAACTTTTCCCGAATCGATCGAGTAAAACTCGATTCCGAAAGTCGAGTGCGCAAATTCCGGGCGATCCATAATTCGCTGAATCTGAGCGTCGAGGCCGAACTGGCCGGTCTCAGCCGGAGTCGACTGCGAAGCCAAGCCTGTAGTCGCAATCACCACCAGCAACAGTGCTCGTGCACCACATGCTGCCGAATGGCGCCCTATATTCAACATTCATGCTCCTTCTACGCGCTCACCACTGCGCGCGTGGCCGTCCAGGTTCGGGACCGGCATGTCAAGCGTTCGATGAAGTTACGCTTCACTCGGAAACCCAGCCCCGGCGTTTGGGGAACGCGAATGGTTCCGCTGCGAGATACTTCCACCTCGGGCTCGATGACATCTTCTGCCCAATATCGCTGGCTGGCCGAGACGTCTCCGGGCAGAGTGAAACCCGGCTGCGTCGACATGGCGATGTTATGAGCCCGGCCAATGCCCGATTCGAGCATGCCTCCGCACCATACCGGTATCCCGTGCTCACGGCAGACATCATGGACCTGCCGGGCGCTGGTATGCCCGCCCACACGCCCTAGCTTGATGTTGATAATCCGGCAGGCCGCCAGTTCGATTGCCGTCTGTGCATGCCGCGCATTGGTGATGCATTCATCCAGACAAATGGGGGTGTTGATCAGCGCCTGCAATTTTGCGTGGCTATGGATCTCGTCCCATTGCAGAGGTTGCTCAATCATCAGGAGGCGAAATTCATCCAGCTTTCTTAGATGAGGGGCGTCCTTGAGTTCGTAGGCGGAGTTGGCGTCAACCGAGAGCAGGATTTCAGGGAACTCCTTCCGGACCGCGGCGACGAAAGCCACGTCCTTTCCCGGCTTGACCTTCAGCTTAATTCGCTGATACCCACTCTCCAGCTCTTCGCGTACTTTGACGACAAGGTGCTGCGGGGTTTCGCGAATCCCCAACGAGACGCCGCAGACGATTTCCTGGCGTGATCCTCTCAGGAGAGTATGTAAAGGCACACCCTTCTGCTGCGCTTCCGCATCCCACAAGGCATTTTCCACGCCGGCTTTGGCCATTTCGTGCCCGCGGAATCCTGCCAGCAGTGCAGGCAGCTCCGTTGCGGTTGAAACTTCCTTTCCGATCAGCACCGGCGCGATGTAGTCGCTAATGACGTGCCAGGCCGTGTCGGTCGTCTCCGAGTTGAACAGCGGGCTTTCCAGGCTGGTGATCTCTCCCCATCCGCTTACTCCATCGGCTGCCAGTTCGACCAGCAGGATTCTGCGTTCTTGCGTGACTCCAAAGCTGGTCTCAAACGGTGTCTTGAGACGCATGCGAAGTTCTCGCAGCGTAATCATCTCGATTTTCATAAGGCTCCAGAATGTAGGTGGCGTAATCCGCATCTAATTCGAATGCTGTTGCCGCGAAGGAGCTGTTGAACAGCAGCTCAAGCTCAAGACGAAGTCGGACTTGGATTTGGCGTGCAGTCCCCGGCTCGGTCTTGCAGATTTCGCGAATGCGCCGAGGCAGACGAATGGTGCGCACATCCGGTGTTGACCGTGGTGGCCGCCCTTCCAGGATCTGTTGAACGCGAGATTTCCGAATCCACCACTCGGCCACCAGGCGGTCCGTCGGCAGGCCTGCATCCAGTTGACTGGTTGTGTTTCCGTAAACGTTCGGCAGGTATTCGCGCACAATTGCGCCTAGATGGGTGATGTTGAAATTCGCGTTTCCCAACTGAAGAGGGTCGAAGGTCCACTCGACGAGATCGAAGCCCCGTTCGAGCGCGTCTTCTCGTTGTGCCAACTTCAGCTTCTTGCCAATACCTTGACCTTGGTACTCAGGCAGGACTGCCGTCATGTGAGAGTGCAAGTAGATACGCCCTTCATGAACGCCCGGAAATGCCAGAAGAAATCCAACTATTTTGTCTTGTTCGAAGGCGCCCAGCACCTGGCCGCCAGTTCGATGAGCAACCACGAACATGTGATGAGGCACGACCTCTAGTTCCGAACTCCTCCAAACACGTTGTTGCAGGTCCATGCAGACGCGTGCTTCGTCATCAGTCATCAACCTGCGGATTGTGATTTGTTCCGGATGCGAGTTCATACGGCAATCAATGTGGGGGCATTTCAGCTAGATTTGTCTTCCACTCGTGCCAGTCTCCGCCAGGCGAAATAGGCGGGAACTCCGGTGAGAACAATCGCAGTGCCTACGAAGGCGCGGAGCGGTTGGTGAACGATGGTATTCGCGACGAAGAGACCGACGATCGCGATAAAGCAGGACGGTGTCCAGGGATATCCCGGCACCCGGTAAACCGTCCCCGTCGTTTTACGTTTGCGATAGACAAATATGCTGGCGGCCGCCAGGGCGTAAAATGCCCAACCCACGAATACCACGTATGTTAAAAGTTGCTCAAACGTCCCCGTAATGGCCAGCAATGACGCCCATACGGTGGCAGCGAGGATCGCGAAGGCCGGCGTGCCGAACTGTGGATGCACTTGGGCCAACTGTTGGAAGAACACCCCGTCCTTCGCCATCGCGTAAAAAACACGAGGTGCGGTAAGGGTTATCGAGTGGGCTGCGCTGAAAATCGAAATCAGGATTGCCAGAGTCACGAATCTGGCCAGCACCGGACTAAGGGTTGAGAGCGCGCTCGCGGCCACGCGGCTGGAATTCGCGACCCCATCCGCGCCCAGGGCGGCTACGTAGCCAAGATTCGCGAGCAGGTAAACTCCAATCAGAATCCCAATTCCCGACATGAACGCCAGCGGAAAGTTACGCTGGGGATGAATCGTCTCGCCTGCTGTAAAAGTCGCGTACTGCCATCCTTCGTATGCCCATAGAACGCTGACCATCGCCGTGCCGAACCCTGCCCAGATACTGCCAACCTCAGCACTGGGAGGCATTCCGACCTTGAGTGGATGAACAGCATGAGAGAACAACAGCAGACCCGTCGCCATGGCGAGGATGGCTGCGACCTTGATCGCAGTTGTCAGATTTTGCAGGTTAGCGCTTTGACGCGTGCCTCGCACATTGACCACCGCGATGACGCCGATCATCAGAAGAGATACGACCTTGGCCGCCCAGGGCTTCAGTTCAATCAGTCCGCCCAGATAATTGCTGAACGCGACCGCCAGCGTGGCCACGGATCCGGTGCTGACGACGAAGAAGAGAATCCAGCCAAAGAGGAAGCCCGCGAGACCTCCAAAACAGTCGCGAATGTAGATGTAAAGGCCCCCGGCCTCGGGCTTCGTGGCGCTGAGTTCGCCGTAGGTGAGAGCTCCCAGGAGCGACAAAAATCCTCCGATGACCCAAACCATCAAGGCCACCGTAACTGAATTTCCCACGGAGTGCAGAACTGCGCTCGGGACGAGGAAAATTCCCGAGCCAATCACCGTTCCAACAATGAGCAACACCAGATCACGAAGGCCGAGAACTCGGCGCAACTCTGGCCCAGTGCTATTCAGTCTAATGTGGCCCGGGGCTGTCGTCTCCACAGGCACGTCTAGAAGACCAGGCGCAGCGCAAATTGCAGGATTCTCGGATTTGTGCTGGTTGCCGTGATGGCGCCAAAAGTTGGGTCTGGTGCGACCAATCCCAGCGCCGCCGCACTTAAACCCAGATCAAGATTCGGATTGGCAAACTGGGGATGATTGAATGCGTTGAAAAAGTCGGTGCGAAATTGTAGCTGAAGTCTTTCGGTCAGATTGGTGTTCTTGGCCAACCCGATGTCCCAATTGTTCTGATCCGGTCCGACGACTTCCCCAATTGCGCTATTGCCGAAAGCCGTCCCGATCCCGTCATCCCCGATTACGGCATAGTTGCTGAGATCAAAACAGGAGCTGTTGATGAAATTGTTCAGTTTCTTCTGCACCGAACCCGAAGTGACAAAGCGGTTGCCACAGCCGGAAGCAGAAGCGGGAGCCCGATCGGTCAGAATCCCGAACACGTTTTGGACGTTGGTCGCTGTGACCGTCAAGCGCTGGCCAGACTGAATCGTGGTAACGCCGGCCAGCGACCAACCGCCGAGTGTTTTGCGGGCGAAAGCGCCATGTCCGGTAATTTCCGGGAACTGATAAACCCAGCTCAAAATGAAGCGCTGCGGGCGGACAAAACTGTCCCAACCATACCGCGCCCGAGGGTTGTTCTGATCACCCACCGCAGTGCCTCCATCAAGACTGCCGCTAACGAAGCTCTGCGTCGTTGCCAGCATACTTGACCAGGTGTAGGAAGCAAGGAACTGCAGACCCTTGCTGAAACGTTTGTTCAAGCTTATGGCCAAGCCGTTGTACCAGGAGGCGCCCGTCGAATCTACTTGCAACGCCGCTGTGGATACTCCCGGAACGAGCGCTCTTTGCGTGACGTTGGAGAAATTCATGTCTGTCGCTCCATTCACGGGGTGAGCGACGCTCGCGGGGAAGGCTTGATTGAAGTTGCGTAGTTCGAACAGGTGTGTTCCTCTCGCGCCTTGATACCCGATCTCCAGCACAAGGTTCGGCACTATCCCGATCTGGGTGTTCAGATCGAATTGCTGAGTCGCCGGAGGTTTGACATTGATCGACACATTGGCAAAAGAGAGGCACCCCGGATCCAGCACCGAGGTGCAAGTCGCCAGTGAGTAGCTCGGAAATGACGGCAGGACGGGCGCTGGGGGAAACGGATTAGAAAACGGAATCGCGATGCCTTGTGTAAGGCGCACCTGTCCAAATGGAGGCGAGGTCAGCTCCTGAAAAACCGGTTGCCCCGTGGTGCGCGAGTAATAGATCCCATAACCGCCCCGTAAGACGACGTGATCGTTACCCGGCAACTGCCAGGAGAAACCAACGCGTGGTCCCCACGTATTTTGTCCGAGGCCTCGGGTGGCGGCTTCGTTGGGCGCACGCACAACTCCTGGGGGGAGGGCTGCTCCGCGGAAATTGGACGCCACTACGTAGCCTGCCTGACTGCCAGCTCCGGTATGGTCTGCCTGCAGTGGATCGAAACTGGAATTCCTTCCGAGATTATCTGAGAGATCCCCGAGCCGCTCATAGCGTAGTCCGAGGTTGAAGGTAAATTTTGGAGTGATCTTTATATTGTCCTGGGCGAACAGATTGCCGTCCCAGGTACGGTAATAGCGATCGAAGAGGCCCGGCACATCCAGCGAGTAGCTCCCGTTCCCCAGCAAAAACTGCCCGTAGTCTGGAAATTGAAGACCGCCCAGGAAATGAAATTGAACTTGATTGATCTGCGAGCGCTCAATCCCACCACCGACATGGAGCGAATGCCGTCCGTGAGCCCAGAAAAGAGAATCGTTGAAGTTATAGAAATTCTGAGCCAGGTTAAGGTTCTGCCCTCCTCCGCCAGTCTCGAATGATCCCGCGACTCCGATTTCGGGATGGGAATCGTCAAAGGAAGGCGCCGTTACACCAATATCGGAAAACTTGAATACCTCGGCCTGCCCCAGAAGCCCAACCAGGCGGTGATAGCCGAGCGTCGCCTCGTTCACGAGGCTGGACGAGATCGAGTACCGGTGAGATAGGGAAACCACCCGGTAGCGATTATCGGTGCTTTCGGGAAAACCAGGGACCGCATTTCCCGCGATATTCCCGTTCGTGGCAAAGGTCGCAATCTGACTGGTATTCGAGAAGAAAAAACTGCCTGAGAGCGAACTCTTCGCGCTCTGCAGATAGTCAATGTTGATGAGGAACTGGTCTTCGCTGAAGGGGCAAGCAGTACTGAAGGAAGCCTTGCCCTCGGTCGAGAATTGCTCGAGGGTAGGATTTGAAACTGCATTCACCGTTTGTGGACTGGGAACTACGTAATCACCATTGGGCAGCTTGAGATTCAAAAGAGCTACTGCTTGCGGGCTGATGTTGGAGCCATCGGGAGCGATGGCGCCCGCGCTTGGACCCGAGAACATGGCGCCCAAGGCGGCGGGCGAGCGGTCATTCGTAAACGGAGGCAGGAACACAGTGCTGATGCAGCTGCCGGCGCCCAGCCCGTTGCGCTGGCGAGTACCTTGATAGGACCCGAAATAGAAGAGCCGGTCACGCACAATATGCCCGCCCAGGCTGCCGCCAAATTGATTCTGCTTGAGCGCGGCGCGCGGCTCGTGCTGTTGATTCAGGAAATAGTCGTTAGCATTCAGAGCGTCATTGCGTAAGAACTCGAAGAGCGTCCCATGCAGCTGATTGCTGCCGCTCTTTGTCACAAGATCGACATTTGCGCCTGAGTTTCGCCCGTAGGAGGCGTCATATTGGCCCGTCTGAACCTTGAACTCCTGAATCGTGTCTGGATTCGGCACAGGAACGCCGCCGCTGAGAGCGCCCGATCCCATGAGGTCGTTCACTTCCACGCCATTGAGTTGGTAATTGTTGTCGTTGGTTCCGCTTCCGTGGGCCGAGAACCCATGATCGGCGGCGGCTTCGCTCCCCGTGCCTCGTCCCAGCGCCGTGGCATCCGTCACTTCAGCTGAGACTCCGGGCGACAAGCCAATAATCTGGGTGTAGTTGCGGGAGGCGAGCGGCAGAGCGGAAATCGCCCGCCCGTCTGTGACTGTGCCTTCCGCGGAGTCCACCGTATCCAGCAGTTCGGGCTCTGTGTTCACAGTGACAACTTCCGATACTGCGCCCACTTCCAGTCGCACGTTCACGCGCGCGGTCTCCGTGACCGTGACCTGTACGTGCGGCCGCACGAGTTCTTTGAAGCCAGTTTTGGACGCCTTCACGGTGTACGAGCCCGGCGGAAGCAGAGGAAATAGATAACTTCCCGTCGAAGAAGACGAAACGTTTCGGGAATCTCCTGTAGCCTCGTTCGTGGCGGTGATGCCGACCCCGGCCACGACCGCTCCCGACGGATCGGCCACAGTGCCTGTAATTGCGCCTGTACTGGCGCTTTGTCCCGCGCTGGCTTGAACAAGCGCTAAGAGCGCAACCACCATTGCGATGATACGAATGAGCGATGGGTTCACGGGCGGCCTTCTTTCGAAGAAAGATTTCCCGGTACCGGCCGGGCGTAATGCGCGTGAAACAGGCAAATTCTGCAATCTTCCGTTCCGCATCGGGCGTTTCAGTCGCCGACCTTTATTCCTGAACGATCGAGGCAGGTGGCATCGGAAAATGCCATGCGTTCACGCAATGGCCAAAAAGTAGAACCGGGTGTCGGGCTCTGTCAAGAGAAATCTCACTAAATGGTGCCTGTCAGATGTTTCGTGCATCATATGTTGCATAGCCAGTGTCGAAACAATCCTGTGCAGAAGCAGGTAGGCGCAACAAGTGATGCATTATATTGACAGTGTGCACCACATAGTGTAACACTCGATCCCTTTAACAATGGTGGTTTCAATCGCGAACGACGGCAGACTGAATCCAAAAGAAAAGGTCGGCACACTTCAGCTATCCATGCAACGGTGAGAAACAGGAGGCGAAGGTTGTGACTAACAGAGACAAATGGTTTTTCTTTGTTCGCAATTTCTTCCTTCGAATGACACCCTGCTTGCTCGTCATTACTATTACTATTCTTCTCGCGTCCACCTTCGCACAATCGGTCTCGCCAAACCCGTCAAGTTCGAAACCGCCTGCCTCCCACAAGGAAATCCCTGGAGAAGTCTCCCATCATGAACTCTCGCCCAACGACATCGAATCCTTCCTCGACGGTCTCGTGCCGCTGCAATTAGCCAGAGAAGATATTGCGGGCGCTGTCATTGCAGTTGTAAAGGATGGGAAGGTTCTCTTCGCAAAAGGCTACGGTTACTCCGACGTTGCAAAACGAACTCCAGTTTCGGTGGATGCCACCCTGTTTCGTCCGGGCTCAGTCAGCAAGTTGATCACCTGGACCGCGGTAATGCAGCAGGTGGAACAAGGAAAACTGGATCTCGATCGCGACGTCAATGACTACCTGGATTTCAAGATTCCTCCCGCCTACAACAAGCCCATCACCCTGCGCAATCTGATGACCCATACGCCGGGTTTCGAGGAAATGGGAGAAGAAGTATTCGTCCCAGATGTGAAAGATCTGAAGCCGATCGGCGATTTTCTCAAACACCGCGTTCCCGCGCGCATTTTTCCTCCAGGAACAACGCCGGCGTATTCGAATTACGGTGCTACTGTCGGGGGCTACATCGTGGAGAGGGTGTCGGGACAATCGTTCAATGATTATGTGGACGAGCACATCCTGAAGCCGCTGCACATGACCCATTCCACCTGCCGCGAGCCTCTCCCCGACGAGTTGAAGCCCCTGATGTCGCAAGGCTACAAAGTGGCATCCGAGCCAGCGCAGCCGTTCGAAGTTGTGGAGGCGTTACCCGCTGGAAGTTGCTCTGCCACCGCCGCAGACATGGCGAAGTTCATGATCGCGCACCTGGAGGGCGGGCGCTACGAGGGTGCTCAGATCCTGCGCCCCGAAACCGTCGAGTTAATGCATACTCGCCAATTCACAATGCGCGATGACATGAATGGCATGGCGGCAGAGTTCTACGAGGAAACACGAAACGGGCACCGAATCATCGGTCATGCCGGTGACACGCTGGCCTTTCATACCGACCTGCACCTGATGCCCGATGCGCAGCTCGGTTTTTACGTTTCCTACAACAGCCTGGGGAAGGGAGAGGGTCGCCCGCGCGAATGGGTCTGGCATCAATTCCTGGATCGCTACTTTCCCTACACACCGCCCTCGGGGGTGTCGCCGGCCGACGCCAAGCAGGACGCGCAAACCCTCGATGGCAGGTACCTCGTAACTCGCCGTGCTGAAACCACTCTTCTTACTATGTTCAACCTGATCGAGCAGACGAAAGCCTATCCGAACTCCGATGGAACCATCAGCGTCGACGCCTTGAAAGATCTGAATGGAGCGCCCAAGAAATTTCGCGAGATCGGACCCCTGCTCTTTCGTGAGGACGGCGGTCAGGATCGGATTGCGTTCAAGCGTGACAATAGCGGGCGAATGGCTCTGATCATAGATTTTCCCTTCTTTATTTTTCAGAAGGTAGCGTGGTACCAAAGTCAGCCATTTGTGACGACGGTCGTCGGTGGAAGCGCAGCCGTATTGTTGCTGGCGTTGCTGTTGTGGCCGATCGGAGCGATCCTGCGGCGGCACTATCGCAATCCGCTGAATCTTGATCCGTCGCAGCGGCGCTTGCGACTGCTCGTCCGGCTCGGGTGTGCCGCCCTGCTAGTTTTCGTAGTCTCCCTGGTGGTGTTCTTTCTGATGGCATTTGAACACAATAGCCTGGCTACTCCCAGCTACAATCCGCTTTTACGCCTGCTGCAATTCATAGGTTGGATTGGTGTGGTGGGTACGATCGTCGCGCTCTACGCAGCCGTACGCAGTTGGCGGGAGACAAACCTTGGCACCTGGACCAGGCTGGGAAATTCGCTGCTGGCTCTGTCCTGTTTCATCCTGGTCTGGTTCGCCTTCGCTCACCACATGTTTACCTGGAACCTGCTGTACTAATCCTCGGCTTGTGGATTAGGTGCTACGCACTGAGCCAGGATCGCGTCGTCTCCCATTTCTGAAGACGCTTTCGTCGACGTAGTGGAGAGTCGCTACACCGCTCCTGCTTAACACGCCCCCGAACTTCCCGTTGTTCTGTGAGTTCCTCGCGTTTTTGCGGATCGATCATTGCAGTCTTCGCCGCAGTCGCAGCAATGAGTTTTCCCTCGAAGAGATGAACGAAAATTAATGTGCACTAATTCGATATTGCTGAGTTAAGCTCTCCGCCGCGCAGAACAGAAGGGAGCCCTCCCGTGACTTGCAATTCGAATTTCAGAACGCTGTGCATGGTCGTCGTAGCCTTCACTGTTCTCTTCGACGTTGACCCCATACCCGTAAATGCACAAGTGGCTGGAGGTACGATGACAGGCACAGTCACCGACAGCAGTAGCCGAGTCATTACCAATGTTCAGATTGCGATTGAAAACGTCGCAACTAGCGTGAAACGCGAAGTCACCACCAATGAGGAAGGTTTCTACTCGGCGCCCAATCTGTTGCCGGGAACCTATATCGTAACGTTCTCGGCGAGCGGATTTAAGACCGAGGTGCGGCGAGGAATTGCGCTGACCGTTGGAGCATCGGTAGTCTTGGACCTTTCTCTCAGGGTCGGCTCCCTTACCGAAAAGGTAATAGTGGAAAGCGAAGTACCCGCCGTGCAGTTGTCGAGCTCGGACATTAGTGCGGTGGTAAATGCAACGACAGTCCGCGAACTGCCCCTGAACGGGCGCAGCTGGACTGACCTGGCTCAGCTTCAACCCGGCGTGAGTGCGATCCACACTCAACCGGATTTCTCGGCGGGCACGGATCGTGGCAATCGCGGCTTCGGCCAGCAACTCACGATCTCGGGCGCGCGGCCGCAGCAAAACAATTACCGGTTGGATGGAGTTAGCCTCAACGATTATGCCAATGGGGCACCAGGAAGCGTGTTGGGTGGAAATCTGGGTGTGGACGCGATCCAGGAGTTTTCAGTACTAACCACCAACTACTCGGCGGACTACGGCAAAACCTCGGGTGGCGTGGTCAACGCGATCACCCGATCAGGAACGAATCAGATCCACGGGAGCGCCTACGAGTTCCTACGGAACAGCGCGCTGGATTCCAAGAACTACTTCGATACCGGCAAGATTCCCCCGTTTAAGCGAAATCAGTTTGGCGGCGCGATCGGCGGTCCGATCGTCAAGGACCACACGTTCTTCTTTGCCGACTATGAAGGCATTCGGCAATCTTTGGGCATATCAACACTCGCTTTCGTTCCTTCGGTGAATGCCCGTAACGGGCTGATCTGTTCGAACCCAGCCGGGGATCCCAGCGGTGCTTGCTCAACCCATCAGATAACCTTGGATCCTGCAGCCGCTTCGTACCTCACCTTTTACCATTCACCCGATCCCAATACTGAAATCGGCAATGGAGATATCGCAAGCTATACGTTCTCAGGACAACAGGTCGTCAACGAAAACTTTTTCACCGCACGCCTTGACCACAAATTCTCCGAGAAAAACAGTCTGTTCGGTACCTACATGTTCGATCGGACGCCGTATTCCTCCCCCGACGGTTTGAACAATGTTGAATTCGATACTCTGACGGCGAGGCAGTTTTTGTCGTTGGAAGACACTCACATTTTTACTCCTCGACTGGCGAACTCGATTCGCATCGGCGGCAATCACGAAGCGGTCGACAATAACAAGAGCCTGAAGGCAATCAATCCGGACGCCACCAGAATCGATCTTGGTGTGGGTGGCACGGCTTTTGCAGGACGGGCGGCTGCCCAGGCTTTAGTAGGTGGCCTCAGTGACTTCACTGGCGGTATCGGCGGGAGCCCGACATATCTCGACCGATGGAACTCCATCCAGGCCTATGACGATGCCTTCCTGACCAAGGGTAAGCATTCGTTGCGATTTGGCGCGGCTGTCGAACATATGTCTCTGAATGTGGTCGCGGATACTGATCCGAACGGCATCTGGAACTTCAACAGCGTGGAAGGATTTCTTCTTAACCAGCCCACAAGATTCCAGGGTGGTATTGCCAGCACACTTTCCCCGCGCAATCTTCGGCAAACTCTTTTCGGAGCATATTTGCAAGACGACTGGCGCGTGCGATCGAACCTGACCTTGAATCTCGGCCTGCGATACGAGATGTCTACCGTTATTAGCGAAACTTCAGGCAAGCTGGCGAATCTGCGGAACATCACTGATGCCACGGCTCATCTGGGCAACCCTTTCTTCAGCAACCCCACGCTCAGGGATTTCGAGCCGCGTGTCGGCTTTGCATGGGATCCCCTCGGCAAAGGCAGAACCTCCGTTCGCGGAGGGATCGGCCTGTTTGATGTGCAGCCTTTGCCCTATCAGTTCCCACTACTGGTAACGCAAGCCATTCCATTTTTTTCGTATACGGTGGTCAGGAACCCGGTTGACCTTTGCGGATGTCCACATCCCTTTTACAACTTTGGGGGCCAGGATATTACGTTTGCGGTCAACCGCCTGCGCACCACCTACCTCGAACCTCATCCCAAGCGTAACTACGTGATGCAATGGAACCTGAATGTGCAGCAACAAATCACTCCCAACCTGGCAGGTATGCTTGCCTATGTTGGCTCGCGCGGCATTCATCAGCCATTCCGGGTAGATGATGCAAATCTGGCCATTCCGACCAAGACATCAGCGGGATATGTGTGGCCCTACATTACCGACCCCAACGATCCGAACTTTGGCGGTCCCGTCGATCCTATTAACCCGAATTTTGGTTCGGTCCGAGGAATGTTTTACCGCGGCCATTCTCAGTACGATGCACTGGAAGGACAACTGGTGAAACGGATCAGCCATGGCTTTCAAGTCCAGGGCACCTTCACCTGGAGTAAGAGCATCGACACCAGTTCGGCCACTGTAGCTGGGGATGCGTTTGGCAATTCCATCTCGAGCTTGCACTGGTTTGATATGAGGCTCAGTCGGGGCCTCTCGGACTTCAATGTTGGACGCGCGGTGGTGATCAACGGCACATGGGAAGTACCTACTCCGAAGTCTATCGCTGGGCCGGCGCAATGGGCACTTGGAGGCTGGCAACTCGGACTGATCTTCACGGCCAGTGACGGGGTTCCTTTCACTGCCACGTGGGGAACCGGGTCAGATCCGGCCAACACGAACAGCGGTGACGATTGGGCATTTCCGAATCGGCTGGGTGGGTCAGGTTGCAAGAGTCTCACGAATTCAAGGAATCCCAACGCGTATATCAAAACGGAGTGCTTCGCTGTCCCCACAGCTCCCGACATGGCTTTTTGGAATCAATACTGTGATCCGCTCCCGCCAAGTCTTGGAGCACCTGTCGCATTTCCAACGTGTTTCAATCTCCGCGGGAACGCCGGCCGCAATATCCTGATCGGCCCGGGTCTCACTGATCTGGACTTCTCACTATTCAAGAATAACTACATCCGACGGATTTCCGAGAGATTCAACATCCAATTCCGTGCCGAGATTTTCAATATTCTGAATCACGTGAATTTCGCTCCGCCATCCACCCCGACCAACACCGACGTCTTCCTAGGCGACGGCACTCCCAACCCTGTGGCTGGGGCACTTACGAAGACCACCACGAGCGCGCGCGAGATTCAGTTTGCCGTAAAGGTGATCTTTTAGCGTAAGGATAGGTATGCAGTCGGGAATTCGGTCGGATGGTTGGCCACCGCTGCTTGACCGCGGGCTGTCCCGCCCTCAACAAAAGGAAGCAAGTTAGCCATGAGTTCTACTCCCATGCGACTCGATGTCCACAGCACGAATGGGAGCTCATCCACGCTACCTGGCGGGGAAATCGTACGGAGAGCTCGCCACCGGATTGCCCGGCGACTGCTGCCGTTCCTCTTTCTGCTCTACGTCATTGCCTTCCTCGACCGAATGAATGTGGGGGCCGCAGCGCTGCAGATGCCGCGTGACCTGGGATTCAGCGAAGGTGTAATCGGCTTCGGGGCTGGGATTTTCTTTCTGGGTTATTTCTTGCTGGAGATTCCCGGCGCGCTGATCGTAGAGCGGTGGAGCGCGCGCCTCTGGATCGCTCGCATCATGATTTCATGGGGCCTGATGACGGTGCTGATGGCCTTCATCCAGACTGCCCATCAGTTCTACCTTGTGCGTTTCCTGGTGGGCGCGGCTGAGGCAGGTTTCTTTCCCGGCGTCATCGTGTATTTGACGCACTGGTTTCGATATCAGGACCGAGCCAAAGCCGTCGCATTTTTCTATGCGGCAAACCCGCTCTCTTACGTCATCGGTTCGCCGCTTGCCGGTTTGCTCCTGGGACTCTCCTGGCTAGGCCTAAGAGGCTGGCGCTGGCTGTTCATCATCGAAGGCATTCCCGCGGTCGCATTGGGATTGATCACGATCTGGTACCTCACCGATCGGCCTGAGCAAGCCCGTTGGCTGCCGGAGGAAGAGAAATCCTGGATTATCAGCGAACTGCAGCAGGAAAAAGAAGCCAAGCGGCGTCATCGTTCATTTCAGGTATGGGAGGCGCTTCGTCATCGGGATGTGATTCTGCTCACCCTGTGCTACTTCTGTGCCATGACCGGAAGCTACGGCATTGCATTCTGGTTGCCCACGATTCTCAAGCGTCTTTCGGGCAAAAGCGATTTCAAAGTGACTCTGCTCGCTGCCCTGCCATACGTAGCCGCGTTCATCACGCAGCAAGTTAACGGGTGGCACTCTGATCGTACGCAGGAACGCCGTTGGCACGCGGCCTTACCCGTCTTCGTGTGTGGTATAGCGCTTGCTCTGGCAGTTCTCTCGCGCGCGAATTTGGCGTTATCTGTCGGGTGGTTTGTTGTCGCCGGGGGAGCGTTCTACGGTTTCCAGCCTGTGTTCTGGGCCGTGCCGACGCGATTTCTGAGTGAGTCCGCCGCCGCCGCGTCGATTGGACTTATCAATTCTGTCGGCAACCTGGGAGGGTTCGTCGGACCCATGGTGATGGGCTATCTAGCCAGTCGAACGCACTCCTTCTCGGCCGCATTGCTCTATCTCGTAGCTAGTTTGTTCGCGTCGGGCATTCTCATGCTTGCCGTCGGCAAGCAAGCGGGCCGGAGTGAGAATCCTGTCTAGAGGCTCTGGCAGAGTGGCGATTGTAGGTTTACGCCCACAGCCGAACGACGGTCTCTTTTCATGCAGTCTTAAGAATCATTGGGAAGAATTGGTTGAATCGAGGATAGATTCCATGTCGAAAGTGAGATTGTGCCTCGCGGTGTGGATAGGATTAACCGGAATGCTGGCCTGGACCGAGAGCAAGCCGGCAGCCGAAAATCTCCTGCTCTACGTTGGGAACAGTCGTGGAGACGACATCAGCATTGTGGATTTGAACTCGTTCAAGGTAATCGGAGACATCAAACTCGGCGAGCGCATTCACGGGGTCACGGTCCAGCCGGACGGCAAGCGTTTGTTTGTCACAGTGGAGTCCGACCATACGCTCCGGATCATTGACACCGCTACCCGCCAGGTTATTGGAAGCGTGAAGGTGAGCGGTCGTCCCAACCAGGTCGCTGTCACTCCCGATGGAAAGTATGTAGCAGTTCCAATCCGCGACGGGGACAAAGTGGACATCGTGGACGTTGGGAAACAAGCAGTGGTCAAGAGCTTGCCTATTAAGGAACCGCATAACGCGCTGAACACGGGCAGCAATCGCTACATGTTCGTCAGTTCGATGGGATCCCACGAGATCAGGGTCATCGATTTAGAGAAAATGGACTACTCTGCAGTCATCCCAGCCGGTGGACGACCACGGCCGTATGCGGTCAGTGCCGATGGGAACACCATGTTTGTCGCGGTCGCGGAGCTCCATGGATTCAACATCGTTGACGTTCCGGAGAAAAAAGTCATTCAGAGGGTGGAAATACCCGCCGAACATCCCACTCCCCATCCTCTGCAATACGAAACCGCAGATACCCGCACTCATGGGCTTGCGCTGACTCCCGATGGGAGCGAACTGTGGGTATCGAGCCTGCTCGATGACTGCGTCTACATCTACGATGTGAAGGCGAAGAAGATCGTGGGAAAAGTGGCTACCGGAACTGGTCCAAACTGGCTTGCGTTTACACCCGATGGTAAGTTTTTGAGCGTAAGCAACGCCGATTCCGATGACGTTTCTGTCATCGACGTTAAGAGCCGTCGGGAACTCACGCGAATCAAGGTTGGCAAAGTTCCAAAACGGCTGACAGTTGCGGTCGCCCCGCCTGGCAATATGCAGAACTGAACTGTTTTTAATGTTGCGTTAATGCACGGTTCAGACTGATGTGGGCCTAATGGTGGACGCAATCTGTGCTCATCACTAACAGTTTCTTCAAACCTGGAGATCAAAATGAACAAAGCGCGCGTCCTCATCATGCTCGCGGCGATTTTTGCATTCGGCACCGGTGCTTTTGCACAAAAAGCGCCACTCAAACTCGAGCATACAACGCCCCTTCCGGAACTCCATGACGGCGATTTCGACCATTTGCTGGCGGATGTCGAAGGAAACCGTCTGTTCGCCACCGCAGAAGAAAACTCCAAGGTCTTAGTGTTTGATCTCAGAACCAACAAACTGATCCACACCATTGATGATCTCAAGGCCCCGCACTCGCTTCTTTATCGGGCGGACTTGAAGAAGCTCTTTGTGGTCGACGGCGATCTGGGCGAGGTCAAAATCTACGAAACGGTGTCCTTCAAACCTGTCGGCAGCATCAAGCTGCGCGAGGGGGCGGACGCGAGTACCTATGATTCCGCCGCCAAGTATCTGTACGTCGTGAACGGTGGCAAGGATGCCAAGCTTCCCAATTCCTACATCACGGCGATCGATACCGACGCCGGCAAAACCGTCGGCGAGATCAAAATGGATTCCAACGATGTAGAAGGCATGGCTTTCGAGAAGTCAGGCCCTCGAATGTTCGTAAACGTCCGCGGAAACAGTACGGTCGAGGTAATCGATCGTACCAACCGCAAGCTGCTGGCGACGTGGCCGATCTCTGAGGTTGCGAAGAAGCCCACTGCAATCGCTTTGGATGAAGGCTCCCATCGGCTGTTTGTCGGCACACGGGATCCCGGCAAACTGGTTGTCCTGGATACGAACTCGGGGAAAGTTGTAAGCAGTTATCCGGCGGCGGCCATGGTGGATGACATGGCCTACGACGGAGGCCACAAGCGAATCTATTTCGCGGGGACAGAGTTCCTTGACGTATTCCAGCAGACAGACCCAGACCACTATGAACGGATTGCGCACGTAGCCACAGCGTTCCGGGCGAAGACGGCGATTTTCGTTCCTGAGCTCAATAAATACTTTCTGGCGGTTCCGCATCACGAGAAACAGATTGCGGAACTTCGCGTATACGATGTTGTGCCTTGAGGGGGGCGCGGGAGGTCTCACCGTGTAGACGCCAGTGGGACCTTCTCAGCGTCATGCCCGGTACCTAATGAGCCGGGTTAGCGGGCTGACACGCCTGCGCTCGCGGAAACTTCCTCGGCGATCACTTCTCCCATTTGGCGAGTGCTTGCTTTGCCGCCGATGTCACGAGTTCGCACACTCGAACTCGCAAGCACCTTGAAGATGGCTTGTTCCACAGCATGAGCGGCCTGCTCTTCGCCGAGATGTCGCAACATCATCGCGCCCGTCCAGATTTGTGCCACCGGGTTCGCGATCCCTTTTCCGGCGATGTCTGGAGCCGATCCATGCACAGGCTCAAACAAGGATGGATACTCCCGCTCGGGATTCAGGTTCGCTGCGGGAGCGAGACCCATGGATCCTACGACTGCGGCCCCCAGGTCCGACAAAATGTCACCAAACAGGTTGGAGCCGACCACCACATCAAACCAGTCAGGATGCGCCACGAGATGCGCGGACAGGATATCGATGTGGAACTGATCGGCTTTCACATCGGGATATTGCTTTGAAATTGCCGCGAAGCGTTCGTCCCAGAAAGGCATGGAGAAAACAATACCGTTGGACTTGGTGGCCGACGTCACGTGTTTTTTCCGGGTGCGAGCCAGTTCGCAAGCATATCGGATGATGCGGTCGCAGGCGCGGCGGGTGAATATCGATTGCTGAATCGCAATATCGTCCTCGGTGTTGCGGTTCAGGCGCCCGCCTACCTCGGAATATTCTCCTTCGCTGTTCTCGCGCACGATGACGAAGTCGATCTCTCCGGGCTTGCGCCCGCTCAGCGGGCTGGTAATCCCTTCCAGAAGGCGCACCGGACGTAAATTGACGTACTGCTTAAAACCGCGCCGAATCGGAATTAACAAGCCCCACAGGGAGACATGGTCGGGCACGCCGGGATACCCGATCGCACCCAGGTAGATAGCGTCAAACGGGCGCAGCTGTTCGAGCCCATCCTCCGGCATCATACGACCCGTTTTCGCATACCTTTCACAACTCCAATCGAAGTTCTGCCACGAGAACGAAAGGTCGAAGCGGTGCGCAACCGCTTCCAGCACGCGAACGCCTTCGGGGACAACTTCACGGCCGATGCCGTCTCCCTCGATCACCGCTATTTTGTAGGCTTTCAAGTTTCTTCTCCGTTAAGTCGCTGCACGCCGATATTATTTGCTGCAAAGAGCTGTCAGAGTGCGCACATCAGAAACGCCTTCGAGCTTGCGCACGAGCTCAATCACGCCATCGGCCTTCGATTTGGGCCACTCCGCAAACGCGGCACAACCTTGAAATTTCTCAGCCACTTCTTCAAAGCTCATCGGATTCGATGGACTGCCTTTTCCGAAATCTGCCCTGCCCGTGATGACGCGCCCGTCTTTCAGCGTGATCTTGAGGATGGTGGTCATCTTGTCGTAGCCCGCCTTTTCAGCTTCCGGGTCAGTATAGAAGCGCACCCGCCCAATCATATCCTGCACGTCGGGACGGTTCACCACCGCATCCGTGAACTTCGTCTGGTCCGCCTTGCCGTCCACCAGCAGGATCGCCATGCAGAACTCCATGCTGAATTTTGCCTGCAATCCGGTCGTCGGACGATGATGTATCAGCGTATTGAGCATGTTGTGATTGGTGCCGACTTCCACTTGCGCGACATCGGCTGCACGGATCGAGTTCTCCCGGATCAGGCGCTGGAGTTCGGTCATCCCCGGATGAGTCAGCGATCCGGAAGGAAACGGCTTGATTGAAACTCCCGGGCTTTGGAATGTCCACGGCTTTCCCAGATGATCGAGAATCGCAGAGGGATCGTAGGTTCCACCATAAGCATGAAAGAAGCCCCGTTGCGCCTCCAGAATCTGTTCCGCGCCCGTCCAGCCGAGCGCAGCCAGATCGACGGCGACCACTCCGCTCTCGGTTGCATGACCCGCCTGAAACGGTTTCATCATGGTGCCGAAATTTTCGCGCAATCCAGCAGCCTGGCTGGCGGCGATCGCGAATGCGCACGCGGTGTGAACAGTGTCCAGACCCTTGAGCCGCGCGCATGCGGAGGTCCCCCCAAAGACACCACAGGTGCCGGTGGAATGAAATCCGTCTTCATAGTGGCGGGGCGAGATCGCTTCCGCTATCTTGCATTCCACTTCCACACCAAGCTGGTAAGCCAGGAGGAGATCTTTGCCACTCCTGCCGCCCACTTCAGCCGTAGCCAGCGCTGCCGGCAGCACGCACACCGTGGGATGCACCAGCAATCCATAGACGCGGTCTTTGCCCACAGCGAGCTGTGTGTCGTCGAAGTCGTCGACGTGAATCGCAATTCCGTTGGCGAGAGCAGCAAAGCGGGCCGGTAGCTTGGCCGCGGATCCCAACACGACGGCGGCCCCCGACTGGCAACCAAGAGATCTAATGTACTGCTGGATTAAGGGCGCAGTTTCCGCTTTCGATCCACTGAGCGCCAGTCCCAGGCCGTCGAGGATCGACTTCTTACCGAGTTCGATCGTCTCAGAGGGAATGTCGGTTAATTGTGTGTTGACGACAAACTCGGCGACCCGGGACGTGAGCTTGTCGACCTTTGGGAACGTTGCTTCCTTACAAGTCTGGTCGACTTCAGGTCCACCGAGGGCGCGTGCCCGCGAACCGAGAATTCCAAATGTAACCGCGATCCCGGTAGTGTTTCTTAGCAGATCCCTTCGCTTCATGAGCTTGACCTTCCCGGTCCTCTCACTTCAGTCGCTTTGCTGCGGGAGCAGACCAATAGCAGGCAAGCAAATAATCTCCGAGCCATAAAGGGATAACGATGCTGGCCGCTCAACATGAAGTTCGGCTGAAGACCCGATGAAACATTGTTCAGGATTCTAAAGCCACACGAGCAGTTAGCTTGGCAGGTCTCAAACCGGCCGCGGGCCCGAATTCTGAACGATTTTTCATGTGAAGTACGCTACCGCTTGGAGCGATCGACATTATACTGATGCGGCAGAAAATCGCTTAGTGCGGTAGAAACTCGATGCGCATCCTTCTGGTGGAAGACGAGGAAAAGGTTTCCAGTTTTGTCGCTCGCGGACTCTCGGCCGAGAGGTTTGCGGTTGACGTCGCGCTCGACGGCCAATCTGGGCTGGACCTCGCCACTACCTACCACTATGACCTGGTGATACTCGACCTCATGCTCCCGAAACTGGATGGGAGCGAAGTTCTTCGGCGGATTCGGACGCAGAATACGCACGTACCGGTGCTGATTCTCACTGCTCGCGATGCAGTTGCGGACAAAGTGGGAAACTTCGAGGCCGGTGCTGACGACTACCTGACCAAACCATTTGCTTTCGCTGAATTGCTGGTTCGCACTAAAGCCTTGCTTCGGCGCGGACCCGTGACCCGCGATAGTGTGGTTCGTGTAGCCGATCTGGAACTGGATCGCCTTTCACAACAAGTGAAACGCGCGGGGCAGCGCATCGAGCTTACCTCGAAGGAATACTCGCTGCTGGAATATCTCGTCTCCAACGCTGGCCGCGTCCTCTCGCGGACAATGATCATCGAGCACGTTTGGGATCAGAGCTTCGACGGAGTCACCAATATCGTCGATGTATATGTCCGCCATTTACGCAGCAAAGTGGATGATCCCTACGTACAGAAGCTGATCCGCACGGTCCGCGGGGTCGGCTACACCGTTACCAAGGGAGCGCCATCATGAACGTTCGCTCGTTGCGCTTCCGCATGACGGCTTGGTATGCCGGGCTCCTCCTGTGCGCTCTGCTGATGTTTGGGGTGTCGGTATACTTGGGGCTGGAACGCTACCTGAATTGGACATTTCAGAGCATGCTGGTCTCCGAGTGCCGCACCATCGGTACCGAACTACTTGCTCAGTTGCCTGCCAAGCGCGCTGGCTGGCTTGCGGCCGAGGTCAACGAGGCGTATGCCCCGGAAGTAAACGGGCGCTTCATCCGCGTTTATCGAGATGGCACAGGCATCGTCTATTTATCAGGGACGCCAAAAGATGGCGCCTTCGAGCCATCCGAGATTCCTTTCCCGCAAGGCAACCAAAGAGATGGGGTTCGCCGCATTCACCTCAAGGACGGGCGTCAGTTGCTCACCCAGGCGATGACCTTCACAACTCCCGATGGCAGCCATTTTCTTGTAGAAAGCGGGACCCCGTATCAGCAGATACAGATCGTTCTGCACGGATTGTTGTTAACCCTTGCGATCTATACGCCGTTCATTGTGTCGCTGGCGATCGCGGGTGGTTATTGGCTCATGCGACGATCGCTTCAGCCGGTAGATGAAATCACCGAGAGAGCCGAGGGCATCACATCCAGCAATCTGAGCGAACGCCTGCCCACCATCCGAACAGGAGACGAACTCGAGCGCCTGTCGACCGCCCTGAACCGGATGATCGGACGTCTGGATGATGCATTCCAGCACATCAATCGTTTTTCTGCGGATGCTTCTCATGAGTTGCGCACACCATTGACCATTTTGCAGTTGGAACTAGAAGGCATCGTGCACAACTATCCGCTGAGCGAGTCTCTTGAAAACCAGATCGGCAGCGCCCTGGAAGAGACCCACCGAATGTCCCGGATCGTCGAGAGCCTGCTCACGATTTCTCGCCTGGATGCGGGCGAGGTGAAACTAGACAGATTGCCGCTGGATCTCAGCGAATTGATCACTCGCACTGCTGGCGAGATGAACGTTCTGGCACAGGAAAAGTCGATTGCGCTTTGTACCTCCGTCGAGGCTGGCATTTCCCTCGACGGTGATCGTACACACCTTCAGCAGGTCATCGTGAACCTCATCGACAATGCAATCAAGTACACGCAGGTAGGCGGCACGATTCACGTGAGTCTGTACCTGGAAGGCGGCAAAATCATAGTCGCGGTATCTGATAACGGGGCCGGAATTCCAGCGCAAGCGCTTCCTCATGTGTTCGAGCGCTTTTATCGGGCTGATAAAGCTCGTTCTCGCGCCTCCGGCGGCGCCGGACTCGGACTTTCGATCGTGAAGGCGATCTGTACAGCGCATTCCGCGGGAATTTATGTGACAAGTGAGGAAGGACTGGGCAGTCGCTTCCGTGTGGAATTTCCGACGATTTCTGCATCTCACACAGCCAATTGCGCCAGTTGAGGTACGAGGCGTCCTTATCTCAACTCCGTCATTCCAATCATCAATGGGCATGGAGGGACGGGCATCTCGCCCATCCAGGGCGAACCTCCCTTTCCAAAAACAGGTCGTTGGTCTACACCCTGTTTGCTCTGTGGAAGGTTTAGCGGTCTACGAGCTGCTAAACTACGGCCACAAAAAAGGAAGGCGATAATTGAAAGCGCCCACGCTCTATCGAATCGCTGCTGTTCTTCTGCTGCTCTTTGCCGTCGGACATACACTTGGTTTTCGCCAGTCCGATCCCAGATGGGGAGTGGAGGCGCTTCTGGGCTCAATGCGGTCCATACACTTTGACGTGCAGGGGTTTAGCAGGACATATTGGGATCTCTTTGTTGCTGCCGGATTCTGTGTCGGCGTGTTTTATCTATTCGCGGCGATATTAGCGTGGCAGCTAGGTGGCCTTCCGGCAGAGACTTTGGCGCTGATGCGCGGCCCGGCCTGGGCGTTCGCCCTCTGCTTTGCCGCCATCACGGTTCTGAGCTGGAGATACCTCTTTATCCTTCCTATCGTTTTCTCTTTCCTTATAACGGTGTGTTTGATTGCGGCGGCATGGCTTTCCGCCAAACCAATCTGAGCCGTTGTTCGTGAAAATCCGCATTTCAGCGGTCATGCCAAGTGGGCATTTATGCGGACTTGTAGATCGACGCGAGATGGAGGGTGGCGGTGCGAGCAAAAAAATCGCGGCCAGTTCATTGGCCGCGATTGCGAATGGTGAAAAGATTCAGTAAACCTAGCACTCGGCGTTCGACGCTTGATTACGCCTCCTGTTCAGTTGCGCCTACACGCCTCGTGAGGTTCCGCGGGCGAAGTGCATGATCAGACTGATCAGGAAGACTGCCAGGAAGATGTAGAAGATGATCTTGGCAATCCCGGCAGCGGCGAATGCGACGCCACCGAAGCCCAAGAATCCTGCCACCAGTGCAATCACAAGAAACACCAGCGCGTAATACAGCATGGAACCTCCTCGCCTAGCTCAATGCTTAGGCAGTCTCAGCGTACGAAAATCGGGCGCGACAGGCCATACAGGGAACAGATCAGTTTTGGATCTCAAGAGACTAAGGTCGACAGGACGCAGCCCTCCCCGATTCTCTGTATGGCTGAGCAGGAAAACTAGAATTATCAATTCTTTTGTGAAGCTGCACTCCGATACAGAACGCTCAAAAGGCCCTGAGGGAGGCGATCCGAAATCTCCCGAGAACGAGCCTCTCCCATCGGAGAAGCCCAGTCACACGACCCACAAAGGTAGCCCTTGCCTCGACAACAAACGGGCGCTGACCGATTATGCCGACGCTTTAGATAAGCTGTGGCAGCCGTAACCAAATCAGATCGGGTGTCGGGCGTGCGTGGGCGGCGAGGTGAGCATCGTGCCAAGGGCAGAATTTAGCTCGACCTCGACCGACCACCCACGAAACAGCGCGGCGGTACAGGGCCAGTGTTAGTGCCTTAAGCCGTTAATTCACCCTACGCCGCCATCGAACTCTCCTGTGACGGCTCCAGCTTCACTTTGACCCATCCGGGCTCTCTTTTGTCGAAAGCTTTATAGGCTTCGATGACGGAAGTTATGGGTTCTCGCTGCGTGAGAATCTCCGCTGGGTCGAGCCCGCCAGTTCGAACGAGCTCAATGAGATGAGGTATGTATCGGCGATGATTGCAATTTCCCATCATCAGCGTAAGGTTCTTTTCCATCGCGTTCCCGATGGGGAATGAGTCCATCGAACCGTAGACGCCAATGATCGATATAGTGCCCGCCTTGGCGACCGCCTCGACACCCCAAGTAAGGACGATGGAGGGCGCATCGCCAGGCTCCCAATTCCCGTTGTCGGGACTGGCTTCAGGAGCGACCTTCTCCTTTTCCCAGACGTGTTTCTTCGCAGCTGACTTCGCGGCCGGGCCGCGGTGAGGGCGATTCGCGTCGATGCCGACGGCATCAATCACACGGTCCACACCGATGCCCGAGGTTAATTCTTTGATGGCTTCGATGGGGTCTTCGGCATTGAAGTCGATCACCTCGGCGCCTTGGGCGCGGGCCATATCGAGTCGCGATGGAATAGTGTCAATTGCGATCACCCTGCCCACGTCGAACAACTTCGCGCAGGCAACACAAAATTGTCCAACCGGCCCAAGTCCGAACACCGCAACGGTATTGCCGGGCTTGATCTGCGCGTTGTCGGCGCCCATGTAGGCTGTCGGCACGATGTCGGAAAGGAGGATCGCCTGGTCGTCGTCGACCTCGTCTGGCAGCTTCACTGGACCGACGTTGGCGAATGGGATGCGGGCTTTCTCGGCCTGCAAGCCGTCGAAGGGCCCAGAGCTCTTCGGCCCTCCGAAGAAGGCAGTTCCGGCGGTCGGTCCGTTGGGATTTGCGCGATCGCACTGTGCGTAGTATCCCGCCCGACAATACGAACAGTTACCGCATGCGATGGTGGAAGGAATCACCACACGATCCCCAGGGGAGAGATTCCGCGCAGCGCGGCCGATTTCTTCAACGACGCCCACACCTTCATGTCCGAGAATGGTGCCTTCCTGCATTCCCGACACAGTGCCGCGAATCAGGTGGAGGTCGGTGCCGCAAATGGCGCTTGCTGTCAGCGCCACGATGGCGTCAGTGGGCTCTTTGATTTTGGGTTCTTTTACGTCTTCTAAACGGATGTCGCCAATGTCGTGAAATACGACGGCTTTCATATCTGCTCTCCATTAATCGAAGTGGTGAAGGGGCGTGCGAAGACGCCAAGTTTCAGAATTGGGGATGAGCGGAGCCGTGTTCGGCGCACGGATCCGCCCGACCAAGGAAGATTAAACCGCCTTCTTAAACGTGTCTGCGCTCTCGGAGCCCTTTGTACTTGCCGGGCCTACCGTGCAGGTGCTGCATCCGGCCACAGCTTCTTTGCGGCGTTCGCGCAGACGAGCCTGGAAAGTATCCCAGCGGCCTCCGATCCCGACGGCACTGTTATCGATGATGACTGCGTCAGTACCTGCCGGCACGATGCGACTGGGCGAGGTGCCTTTCTCGGTCAAAGGCTCTTCCCGAAAACTTTGCCGGCTGGTCTCCGGCACGCGCGCGCCTTCCGCACGCAAAGAAGACTGATTGCCCTGGAGTTGTTGTGTGGTGGGCGTGATATTGCGATCGGTTTCCGCGCGGTGCATTACGGGACTGGCCTCCCACTTCGACCGATAGCGAACTTCATAGTCCGCCCAGCCTTCCTGGGAATTGAGGTCGGACTCATTGTAGGGTGGAAAACTCTCGACCTGTTGCTTGGTCAAATCAGAAGCAAAATCGTCTTCGTGCCTGCTCGCGGGGCGTAATCGCTCAGCGGGCACAATGAACTTTTTGCTTTTAAGCCAGCCGCCTGTGTCGACGACCACGTAGCCAATGTTTCCGCTGGAATGATCGAAAATGACATCGTCTATTTTTCCGAGTTTGTCGTCGTTGAGCCCGTACAGCGTAGCTCCGCGAATATCTTCCGCAGCATCGGGAAACTGATAATTTCCTAAACGTCCGTAATGCGCCATATTTCTCCTCCGGTAAAACCTTTATCGATAGGACTTGTGAGTTAGATGCCACAGCCCTGGGGGAGTGTTTTACTCAAGCATCCACCGGACCCTACGAGGACCGCGCAGTTGAAAAGAAGAGAACCGATTGGGAGGGCAATCCTTGAACATCTTTTCGACCGTTCTTCCTCTTTACCCTCGGCTTCTCGAACAGTGTTATCGTCGCCGGTAATTCAACGACTTTAGGTAGGAAGCGTCGGATCTTTAACGTGGAGATGGCGTCAGGGATCTGAGGTAGGCGACCACGCTCTCGGCGTCCTCGCGGCTCATGCGAAATTGTGGCATGGGCGGCCGGAGCCGTTGGCCATCGCGCCAGACTCCCGTGGTCAGAAGCCTGATCATGTCAGCATCACTGCCGCCGGGAGAACCCGCAATGCGAGGCGCCTGAAGCGGCCAATCTCCCATGGGCTGGGCCGGGAGCAACCACAGCGGAGCTCCCTCGAGCCATTGGCCACGTTCGAGATCGCCTGCGCTGTTGCGGGGAGTATGACACTGGCTGCAGACGGCCACGTCCTCGACAATGTACCGGCCACGATTTACCAAGGCAATGTTGGCATTGTTCTTGAGGTGGTCGTTCGTCTGCTGAGCAGCTTGCGTCCAGCTGTCGTGAACGAGAATCGGAATTATAAGAAGTGCAAGGAGAACTACCAGTAGTAAGTCCGGGAGACGAGGCCGGGCAACAGAGAAGAGAGACGAACGTGTCATGACAGGTACGACCAAACCTTTTTAGGAGTTTCTCATGTGCAATCAGATCTCTGCGATCCTGTAAGGCCTGTAGCTGGCGGTGAAATTCCGTGAGGTGCAGATCGTTGCATATACAGAAAGAAATGGAGACGTTGACAAAGGAAGTCGGGCAGGAGCGTGGTCGTCAGCGCGACTTTCCCTGGAAGAGCAGAGCAGTAAGCAAACATTCACGCATTTCTATCTTCGTCGAACAAACTTCTACTTAGCATAAAGCATCAAAGGCTCGCTCGAAACCCTTCCGTTCAGGGAACCTCCAGGAGTCGAACCCATGAAAGTCAGAAGTCCCCTGTCTATGCAGCGGTTCCTCGCTCGCATCGCTAGTCTCGCGCTCTGTCTCTCGGGCGCAGTCGGCAACAGCCTCGCTCAACACGCGGTTCCCCCGTCCCTAGCAGCGTCTCCCGTGCACTTCGTGGCGAATGCGCAGGCAACCAATTGCAAGAGCGGCATCGCGGCGATACGCATCTACACTGCTCCTGGTGTGAATGCATACACCGTGAACGCTGCGAGCTTGGACACGCGCCTCTCCCTGGCATCAGGGACGTACAACATTGTGATTCAGGCTTGGGACAACTGTGGGCATGTGTATCAGGCGCCGGAGACGATCACGGTTCATTGATCGCACCTCACGCAGTGCGCTTTGAACGCCTCAGCGCGACAGAATCGAAAAGCCCCACGTCTCGAGATGTGGGGCATTTGTTTTGAAAGCTGCGCGCCGCAGCTTTCGAGGCGCGGGTAGCGGCCGCTATCACTGGGACAGCCTGGACAAGCCACTGGTTCGTTGAAATGGACGCGACGATGACGTAGCATCGGCGGACTGTGAGGTCTGCCATGAGCACCGATGTTTCAACCGCCGCGAAACCTAAGCGCGAAATTCCGGTCGGTCTGATCGATGACGCGCGGAAACACGTGTACGAGGCCGCAGTACGGACCCCGCTCCTGCGCCTTAACTATGGCGGACCGGCGGAAATTTACTTGAAGTTAGAGTGCCTGCAGCCAATCGGGTCCTTCAAGATTCGAGGAGCGTATAACGCGGTTCGGCTCCTGCCAGAGGAGCAGAGGAAACGCGGGGTCTGGACTGTGAGCGCCGGCAACGCCGCGCAAGGAGTAGCGCTGGCGGCGCGCAAGGCAGGCGTCCCTTGCAAGGTGCTGGTTATGGACACGGCCCCGGTGGCCAAACTGGATGCGGCACGGCGTCTGGGTGCCGAAATCGTGAAGGCTTCTTACGATCAATGCTGGCAGGCGCTGGCGGATCGGACGCATCCCGCCATGAGCGGATCGTTTGTGCATCCTTTCGAAGATGACGCATTCATTGCGGGCAATGCCTCGGCGGGCCTGGAGATCCTGGAAGATCTACCAGATGTGGAGTGCATCATCGCGGCTTTTGGCGGAGGAGGATTGTCGTGCGGGATCGCGGCTGCCATGAAAGAGCGCAGCCCTCAGGTGAAGGTGTTCGCGGCCGAACCGGAAACGGCAGCGCCCCTGGCACGTTCGCTCGCAATGGGCTCGGCGCAAAAGTTTCCTGACTGGAAAGCGAGTTGGGTGGACGGGTGCGGAGGCAAATCCGTGTTTCCGCGAATGTGGGACCTGGCACATCACCTGTTAGCCGGATCGATCGTGTGCACGCTGGAGGAGATCAGGCAGGCGCTGCGCCTTCTGGCGGAGCGGAACCATGTAATCGCCGAGGGCGCGGGCGCATGTGCGGTCGCGGCCGGGCTCAGCGGGAAGTGCGGTTCCCGAAAAGTTGCGTGTGTGGTCAGTGGCGGGAACATCGATCTGGCAAAGTTCGCGGATTTGGTGTTGGATGTCTAAGCCTGAGAAAAAATAACAACCAAGGACACGAAGTTACACGAAGGAAAGCGGGCAATCGTCGACGGGATCGCTTTTGGGCGTCGATCTTCAGCCGTCAGTCGTCAGGAGACCCTGACGAACCTGCGCGAATTGGGCGAACTCCATTATGAATAGCGTGCGGATGGATACGTGGCTCTGGGCCGCGAGATTTTTCAAGACGCGTACGCTTGCGAAACGGGCATGTGAACTGGGCCGCGTCGAATCGAATGGACAGGCCGCCAAGCCGGCGCGCGACGTTCGCATCGGGGACAAGCTGAAAATCACCAATGAGGGTGGGGACTTTCGGGTTGAGGTCTTGTTTGTAAGCGAGACACGCGGCCCGGCTTCCGTGGCGCAGACTCTCTATTGCGAAACCCAGGCGAGCCGGGAGTTGCGCCAAAAACTCGCCGACGAACGCCGGGCGAGCAGACAGTTCGAAACGCTTCCACTAGGCAGACCATCCAAGCGCGACCGGCGGCAAATCATCCGGTTCCGGGGAAGAGGATGAGCGCGCACGGCGGCTAGACTGCCGGACAAGGCTGGAAGGACGACCAGTCAATTCCCCGCTGAAATTCTTCGTGTGGCTGGAAAACAGTTTTGAAATTGAACGCGTATTCCGTCGGACCGTGAGCATCGAGGTGGGCGATGCGCTTTTTCGCCTCGTCGATACCAGGCTTATGCCCCGCGGGCACCCACCAGAGCGCGAGATAGTTGCTGGCGAAAGCCTCGAACCACTCCTGGCGCTGGCGAACGAGCTCGATGTGAACGGTGCGATAAACATAATTGCGGAGTGCTTCGACATTTTCCCAGACGGACATGTTCATCAGGATTCGATCGTCGTCGTTATAAGGACGGAAGTAGGTCGCGTTTCCCTCCGAAGTCTGAAGCCGCCAGACGAAGCCGGGACTGCGATCGGCAAGCGCATTGAGTTCATCCAAGCGGCTCATGAAGCCCGCCATGCGCGGATCGTCAAGAGGAGCTTTGATGCGGCCAATGTTGACTTGGGCTAGATGGTAGGTGGTCATGTGGCGTCCTCGTCTCGGGACAGTAGATGCTGGCGAGGGGACGCGGTTTCAGAAAAACTCCGCCATGTTGGGAGCCTGCGCGGCGGCGCCCGGATAGCTGGAAATTCCCAGGCCCTGTAGGATGAGGCGCAACGTGCTCTGGTGCTGGTATAGCGTCGTGGATTGAAAGCCCGATTTTGCCTGGGGGCTCACAATAACGGCAGCCACATGTCCGCCGCCGTGCGTGGAGTCGTTGCCGCCGGCCTCGTCAAAAACAATGATCAACAATCCATCCTTCTGAAACGCCGGGCTGTTTATCAGGGCGGACATGTTTTGCTGAAGCCAGAGGTCCGCCATCGGGAGGATTCCATCGTGTGCATCGTCGATCAAGTTGGGCACGACGAAGGAGAAATTCGGCAACTGGCCGCTGCTCACATCCGAGGCGAATTGCGAAAAGGGAACCAGGTTATTGACCTCGGAGCTGCTGTTCACGACGTCGGTAAAGTAGGCGAATATGTTGTGGCGTTTCGCGTAGGGGTATACATCTCCCCCCGTGTATCCGACGGAGGGCAGACCTTCCGCATAGGATTTCCAGGTTTTGCCCGCGGTGAGCAGTTCGCGAACGATGTTGTCGTCGCTCACGGTGCCGGTGAAAGAATCGTTAGTCGTGATGATCTGGCCGGTTGTGAGCATGAGGTAATTCCCGATCGAAGGATGGATGTTGGCGTAGTACTGGGTCGCCAGACCGTACTTGGTGGCAAGGCTGTTCAAATAGGGCATCGCAGGATTGCCAATCACGTCGGAGTAGCCGTGATTCTCTTCCATGACCAACACGACATGACCGAACTGCGGGAGTGAGCCTGCAGCGGCCCCGCCTCCAGAAGTCGGCGTTCCACTGTTAGTACCGTTACCAGACGACGAAGAACTGCCACCGCAACTGACTGCAGTCAGAACGGCAATGCTTAACCAGAATAGTACGAGTACCCTCAGGCCGCGGGAAAGCATCATGATCCTTTGCTGCGCCTTGCTGGCGTTTGATATAGGGACGATTAGGCCGACATAGGGATGCGGGACACGGCACGAAAGGTTGGCAGCGGTAAGGCGCTCGGTTCGAAGAAACTAAACGCCATGACTCGGTGAGCTGCCACTCCGGACAGCGATAGTGCAAACGGGGACCTGCCAATTACGCAAAATATTGCTCGATCGAACGAAGATATTCGCGGTTGCGAAAGGCGCTGTTTTTCGGCGCCCCCATTCCCGGCAAGACGTCTTGTTCGACCAGCACGTAGCTTTGGTAGCCGATACTTTTTAGCCAGCGCAGCACCTTCGGAAAATCCACGCAGCCCTTGCCAAGCTCACAAAAGATGCCGTGACGCAAGGCTTGGAAATAATCCCAGCCTTCGGTGCGAGATTTCTCGGCGATGTCGCGACGGCAGTCTTTCAGGTGGATGTACCAGATGCGATCTTTGAATCGCTCCAGGCCCGTTATGACGTCGCAATCGCCCGAGCCGAACACGTAGTGCCCGGTGTCAAAAACCAGGCCAACGGTTTGCGGGTGGGTCAATTGGAGGAATTGTGCGATTTCATCGGGGGTTTCGACGTACCCGGCGCAATGGTGATGAAAGACGGTGCGCAGCCCGGTGGCTTTGGAGACGGCGTTGGCGACGGCATTCGCGCCGTCTGCAAACGCTTTCCACACGGCCGGAGAGAGGGAAAGGCTTGGGCGGATGCGCCCGGCATTCAGAGTCCGCTCGGGCACGGTGCCGTTCTGATCGGCGAGCACGAGGAAGGGAGCGGGATCGCGCGCGACTTCCGCGATGAGACGCGCCGTCCTGAGAGCAGTTTCGATTCCGGCCGCGTGGGCGGATGCATCTTTGAGGGCGACCGGCACAAACGCGCCGAGCATGACCACTCCGCGACGGGTAAGCTCCTGCGTCAGCGTGGGCGCGTCGGTGGGCATATAGCCCCAGTCTCCCAACTCGGTGCCGGTATAGCCGGTCTCGACGAGTTCGTCGAGCATCCGATGAAAATCGATCTGCTCCGACTTCATTCCTTCGAACTCCAGCGTACCCCAGGAACACGGAGCGTTACCCACGCGCAATTTGGTCATCTGTTCTCCCAAGAGCCTAGTTACTTATGTATTCGCACCTTGCCGGCTGGAAGTGGCGGGAAGAGCCCGCATTCACCGTGAACTGGAGGGCAAAACGCCGCGGGCGATTTTCTCACACGCCTCGATAAAGCACCAAGAAGCTGCCTACTGCCGTTGACTTCGTGAGGCGCGAAGAAGAGGATAATTGCGAATGATCGTGAACTTCGCTCGCCGCGCGCACAATCACAACTGGGAACTGGACCCGGTTACCCGATCCCTGCTCGATACCGATTTTTACAAGCTCCTGATGCTTCAGTTCATCTGGAAGCACTATCCGAAAACGCACGTGACGTTTTCGCTAGGCAATCGGGCGTCCTCAGTGCGCCTGGCGGATATGTTTCCGATCGAAGAGCTGGAAGCGCAAATGGAACACGCGCGCAGCTTACGGTTTCGGAGGTCGGAGCTGGTCTGGCTGGCAGGAAATACTTTCTATGGCCGGCGAGGGATTTTTCAGCCGGAGTTCCTGACCTGGCTGGAGCGCGATTTTCGGTTGTCTGACTACGAGCTCTCGGTCAAGGACGGCCAGTTCCAGATGAACTTTACCGGATATTGGCTGGAGACGACCATGTGGGAGCTATACGCGCTCTCCATTGTCAATGAACTGAAAACGCGCGCGAGTCTGAAGAAATTGAGCGAGTTTGGTCTCGACATTCTGTATGCGCGCGCGAAGACAAAGCTGTGGAACAAGATCGAGCGATTGCGCGGTGTGCCCGGACTCAAGCTTGGAGACTTCGGCACTCGTCGCCGGCACAGCTTTTTGTGGCAGGAATATGTGGTAGAGGCGCTGGCCGATAATCTCGGAAGCGCGTTCATCGGCACCTCGAATGCCTTTCTCGCTCACAAACACGATTTGGAAGCGATTGGCACCAACGCGCACGAAATCCCCATGGTGCTGGCAGCACTAGCGCCGGACGATGCCGCGCGCAAGGCCTCGCAATATCGCGTCCTGGAGTTGTGGCAAGGCACGTACGATGGTGCGTTGTTGATCATGTTGCCGGATACGTTTGGCACTACGCAGTTCCTCGAGAACGCGCCCGATTGGTGCGCGGACTGGACAGGGCAGCGCGTCGACAGTAAGGACCCGTACCTCGCGGGCGATGAATATATCGAATGGCTGAAAAAGCGGGGCCGGGACCCGAAGAACAAGCTTCTCATTGCCTCCGACGGGCTCGATGTGGATGACATCCTAGGGCTGCATGCGTATTTTGCAGGCACCCTGCAAGCTGGCACGACGATCAAGGATTTCCGGAGTGCCGCCGACTTCGAGGACCGACGGAAATGGATCCCGGGACGACGCATTCGCTTCAGCGCGGGCTGGGGCACGCTGCTCACCAACGATTTCCGGGGCTGCGATCCGGAGGGTGGAACTGGATTTGATCCGCTCAGCCTGATCTGCAAGGTCGCCGATGCCGATGGTCGTCCCGCGGTGAAGCTCTCGGACAACTATGCGAAAGCGCTGGGTTCGGAGTCCGAAATCGAACACTATCGCGAGATCTTTGGAACGGCTGGGGTGAAGAATGTTCCCGTGCTGGTCTGAGGCAGCATCAAAAGGAACGTTGTCCCCTGCCTAGAATCTATACTTGGCAACGACGGTTTTGCTCTTCTTGCCGATAACCGCGATGGCCGCATGCTGAGAAGATATTTGCAGGCTCAAGCGCACGCCCGTGAGCTTGTCACGAAGCTCGATCTTGGAGTTCTCGGCGCTTTCGGAAGCAATGATGTAGAGCACGGAATCTTCCAGCACGATCGGGAA
>QIAH01000475.1 GCA_003225465.1 Acidobacteriota bacterium
GAAAGGGACGGCCTTCAGGCCGTCCGCCAGTTGCCTCTAAAAAATCGGGGCTTCAGCCCCTGGGGCGAATCGCGTCTACAACAATCAGCGCCTCTCTAGACGTCGTGCACGCATTAGGGGATGGATTGACGGCAATACTTGGATCGCGAAGCTCGTAACTCGAAGCTCGCAGCTCGTAGCTCGCAGCTCAAAGCTCAAAGCATCGCCGACGATTACACATTTGAGAACGTACGCCGAGTGGCGAGCGCGATCGCTGCGTACGTGCTCAAGTACGAAGACGCCCGTCAGGGCGTAGCAATCGGTTATGACACGCGCTTCGGGTCGCCGCGATTTGCCCGCCTGGTAGCAGAGGTCATCGCGAATGCAGGGATCCCAGTAAAGCTCGCGAACGACTACACGCCGACGCCCGCCGTCTCGCTGGCGGTAAAACAGCAGGGCGCGGCAGGTGGAGTGATGGTGACCTCCAGCCACAATCCCTGGAACTGGAATGGACTGAAGTTCAAGGGCAAGTTTGGGGGCTCGGCGACGCCAGCAATTATGAACAAAGTGGAAGCCGAACTACCCAACGGCGCTCCTGCGGCTGCAAAGGCGGCAGCCATCGAGGAGGTCGATTTCAAGCAGGCACACATCGAGGAGATGTGCAAGTTCGCGGATCTGGATCTCATCGCGAAAGCGAATTTCAAGTTCGCAATCGATTCCATGTACGGCTCTGGGCGCGGCGTGATGGCGCGCATTTTCACCGACCATGGAATCAACCACGTCGTCATCCGGCAGGAGGTGAATCCGCTTTTTCCGGGCATTAACCCCGAGCCTATCGAGCCGCACATCGAGTTGTTGCGAACGACGGTCGCGAAGGAGAAGTGTCACGCCGGGCTCGCAACCGACGGAGACGCGGACCGCATCGGAGCAGTGGCCGAGGATGGGAGCTTCGTCGATTCGCATAAGTGCTTTGCCGTTCTCACGCGCTGGCTGCTGGAGAGCAAGAAATGGTCGGGCGACGTAGTACGCGCTTTCAACACCACAGGAATGGTGGACCGGATTGCGGCGAAGCATGGCAGGAAGCTGCACGAGTGCCCGATCGGGTTCAAGTACATCGCCGATCTTATGATGGACCATGAGATCGTGATTGGAGGAGAAGAGTCGGGTGGCATTGGCTATTCACGCTATCTGCCCGAGCGCGACGGCCTCCTGAATTCACTGCTGCTCGCGAACGTCATGGCGGAAGGACGCAAGCCGCTTGGAGAGCTGGTGGCCGACCTGCAGCGTGACTTTGGCCCGCACTTTTACGGTCGCCGCGACCTGCACATTCCCGAGAACGTGAAACAGGCTGCCATTCAAAGAGCGCGCGACGGCGCCACCAGCGCCCTGGGTAATTACAAAGTAGTAAAAAAAGAAAACATGGATGGAGTGAAGTTCTTTCTGAACGCTCCCGATCACAACAATGGAGCGGCTCCCTGGATTCTCTTTCGGGCGTCCGGCACCGAACCCCTTTTGCGACTCTACTCGGAGGCAGCCACGCCGGAGCTGGTTTCGGAGATTCTCGAACAGGCGAAAAGCTTTGTCATGTCCAGTGGGTAGAACACTTTGGCTCATTGCACGATTTTTACTTGTCCTTTAGACATTGGACCTTCGGGCGGAATGGGTCGTGCCACGATACCCAGGAGTTAGGCGATAATCGTAAGTGATTCTTCCATGAAACTGGCTGAGGAAAATTCGACGGTAGCTGCCGATACGCCCGAGGCGCGCCGCTACAACCGCATTCATCGCTGGCTGGAGATCAGCGATTTCGTGCTCGGCCTTGCCTTCCTGCTGGCCCTGTTGCTCACCGGTTGGAACACCGTCTTGCGCGACTGGGCGTACCGGTCCGCGTTCCAGAACTACACGCTTTCCGTCTTCTTTTATGTGTTCATGCTGATGTTCGGCGGGAAGGTGCTCGGGCTCGGGCTTGATTACTATGGATTACGGCTGGAGCGGCGGTTCCAGCTCACCACCCAGAAAACGCGACTATGGCTGTGGGACGAAGTGAAGGGCTTCCTGGTCGCACTGGTGCTCGCGAGCTTTACCGCGGAACTGCTGTATTTCACGATTCGCCAGTCTCCCCAGCACTGGTGGCTCATTGCGTGGGCCATGTTCATGGTGCTGTTTATTGTGCTGGCGCAAGTCGCTCCTCTGATCCTGTTCCCGATTTTCTACAAATTCGAACCACTCGAGAACGAAGATCTCAAGCAAAGGCTGGTGCGCCTCAGCGAGCGCGCGGGAACCAGGATCCGCGGCATCTACAAGTGGAATCTTTCTGAGAAGAGCAAGAAGGCGAATGCCGCGTTGACGGGGTTGGGCGCGACCCGCCGCATCATTCTGGCTGACACGCTTCTTGATCATTACTCAGCCGAGGAGATTGAAGCGGTCCTGGCCCACGAGTTGGGTCATCATGTGCACAAGCACATCCTGAAGAGCATCTTTGTGCAGGCGGGTATCACGCTGTTTGGTTTCTGGGCTGCCAACTATGTGCTGCACCTGTCGATCGAGCAGTGGGGGATGTTTGATACGCTCTCGGACTTCTCGAACCTGCCCTTGCTGGTGCTGGTTTCGACCATGCTCTCGCTCTTGCTGATGCCGGCGATGAACGCATACTCGCGCTTTAACGAGCGGCAGGCGGACCGCTATGCGTTTGAATCGATCCGTAGCGTGCAACCCTTCATCAGTTCGATGAACAAGCTGGCAGCGCAAAATCTCGCCGAACGGACTCCTTCGCGATGGGTGGAATGGCTGTTCCATTCGCATCCGGCGATCTCCCGCCGGGTTGCGGCTGCAGAGGCGTGGCAAAGGCCCACGCTGGCAGCCAGTTCGCGTTCCTAAGTCCCGGCCGCTTTCGCGGCAATTAACAAATCATCCCTGAGCGATCAGTTTCGTGACGCGCTCCAAGTCCTCTTCGGTATCGACCCCCACCGTGTCATAGGGCGTCTCGCCGACGTGAATCGGAATGCCGTTCTCCAGGAATCGAAGCTGCTCCAGCCGCTCACTTTTTTCCAGGGAAGACTCCGGAAGAGATACGAAGCGATCGAGCGCTGGCTTGCGGTAGGCGTAGAAGCCAAGATGTTTGTAATAGACGGGCTGGGTGCCATCGCGATCGTGGGGAATCGTAGCTCGGGAGAAGTACAAGGCCCGACCGGAGCCATCGGTCACGACCTTCACGGCGTTGGGATTGGTAATATCCACGACCGCGGCCCTCGTTTTTAGCGTGCCGACCTGGACCGCGGGATCCCGCATCACCGCGAGCAACGAGGCGACGTGCTCGGGCCGGGTGAGCGGTTCATCGCCCTGCACGTTGAGATACACATCGGCAGCATGCGCGCTGGAGATTTCGTGTACTCGTTCGGTGCCGCTGCGGTGATCGGAAGAGGTCATGCATGCGTGCCAGCCATTCCTGCGGCAGACATTCATGATTTCTTCCGAGTCGGTGGCGACGAGGACCTCGTCGAGCAAGGGCGATGCGGAAACGCCGCGATAGACGTGACCGATCATGGGCACGCCGGCAATGTCGCGAAGGGCCTTCCGAGTGAGGCGCGTCGAACCGAGCCGCGCCGGGATGACTGCGATTGCTTTCATGGGAGTGGCTAGTTTCATTCGAACGAGCAAGAGTTGCAACTCCGAAGCGGAGCGGCTCTGATTGCGGAGCGCGCCCGAGGTTTGACACCCCAGAGCCGGCACTCTTAGAATCGAGAGGTTAGTCGCAGCGAGCCGAGCCACGCCGCTGCCCAGCAGCGGGAATGCGCCGTCCCGTCTCCTCCTTGATTCGATTTTCCTGAAATGGCGGTGTAGCTCAGGTGGCTAGAGCGAGGGTCTCATAATCCCTAGGTCGTTGGTTCGAGTCCAACCGCCGCCACCACTCCTAAGTAGCAATAAAATCAGCACAGTGTGACCGGCGCCCTCGGCAACACTGTGGCAGTGGTCGCTAAGTTTTATTCCCATGAGTTGAACAAGGTCCGGCAGGGCAGGACAGACGCGGCTATCAAGGCCGCGTGGTGAAACATGCCTGTGCGTGGCAAAGGGACGGCAGGACCGGCTTGGACGC
>QIAH01000476.1 GCA_003225465.1 Acidobacteriota bacterium
GCCATGGAGTCGTCTGCTTAAGGAATCGCTTGGATGGGGTCGCCATCCTTCAAAAGTTGAGCCCCTACGGAGACCACTCGCTCGCCGGGTTGGAGTCCTTCAACCGCAACTGAATTGTCATGGGTCGTTCCCAACTGAACTTTGCGCAAGCTGGCAACGAGCCTGCCAGCGCGATCCTGTGCGACCATCACCGCAAAGTGATCGGGTTCCGAAGGGAGCGGCACGATGGCGCTAAGCGGGATCGAGATGGAGGAATGCGAAACTTCACCCAGGCCGATCGACGCGATCATGCCCGGCTTCAAATGACGGTCGCGATTGCTGACGGTCACTTCAACTACGAAGATTCGGTTTCGCGTATCGGCGGCTGGGGAGATGCTTGTAACCCGCCCCTTCACGGGAGCGGCATCGTTCTCTGTCTGGATCGTCAGTTCCTGCCCTAAATGTACGCGACTGAGAACGTAGTCTGGGGCGCCAAAGGCGACCTTTACGCGACCGATGTCGGCGATGGTAAAGGCATTCGTGGACGGAGAGACCAGACTCCCTAGATCTATGTTTCGGCTGAGGATGTAACCGGAGAAAGGAGCCTTCAGGTCGGCATCTCCGAGAGTCAATTGGGATTGAAGCAGCGCGGCCTTGGCATTGTCCATTGCAGCGCTCGTTGCATTGAAGGCCGCCTCCGACTGATCGTAGTCTGGCTTGGTGATGCTTTGCGTCGAATAGAGCGCTTTCGCGCGCTGGAAGTCTTGATCGGCCTTAGTGTGTTCCGCGGTAGTTTGATCGAATTGGGCTTGCGCCTGTGCCACTTGATTCTGCAGGTCTTCCCGGCGAATGTGCGCAAGGGTGAGACCTTGTTCCACGTAATCTCCGGTTCCGATGTTGCGAGTTCGCCCGTCCGCTCCTCGCACCTCCCTTACATTCGTCACATAGCCGGATGATCGAAACATGAGGTCTACCTGAGCGTAGGGGAGAATGGACGCGGAATAGCGCAGTGTCTCTGCGCTCGTTTGGGGCGCCGCGACGGTCGCTAGCCGGACGGCCCTAGGCGGCTGCGAAGGTATCTGCGACTCGTGACTACATCCGCCCAATACTCCCGTCACCAATAGGACAAAGAGGGTTAGTGGTGTGTTCAGTCTGTGACGCGGGATCGTGAAGGCCTTCATGGCTCTACTCCTCACCCAGCGATTTCTGGAAATCAGCGCGCGCGCTCCAATAGGCGAGAACCGCCTGATGGTATTCGCCCTCCGCTTCTGCCAGAGAAGACTGCTGCTTTAGCAAGTCGCTGAGCAGGATCGCTTGCTGGGAATATGCTTCCTTTTGGTTCCGCATCTTCTCGAGCTCGGCATCACGAATTGCCTCTGCGACTGCAAGGTGCGAGCGTGCTTCGCGGAGATGCCTAAACTTCGAATTCACATCAAGAAGAATCTGCTCACGTGTCTCCTCAAGGGAGAGTCCCGCCTGCTGCTCTACAAGGGCGGCTTGTCGAACCTTATGACGCTTCTCTCCCCAATCCCACGGCTGCCATGTAAGCAAGGCGCCCACGGAGCCTATGTTTTGCGGCAGAAAATTGATGTTTGCCGGACTGAAGTAGCCCGCCTGAATAGCGATATCCGGGATGTAATGTGTTTTCTCGCTCTTGGTCGAAAGCTCAGCCTGACGGACACGATTTGCGGCCAGTTTCACTTCTGGACGATGTGCGAGCGCAGTCACTCGGGCGGCAGAAAGATCCTCTTGCTCAGGGAACGTCGCTGGAACGGGTTCTACCGAAAACTCCGTCTGCACGCTGCGACCCAAGAGGTGATTCAGGGCCTCTTTGTTGTCTGCCAGCGCGTCTTCGATCGTAGTCAGCTGATCACTCGCCTTGGCTAGTTCTGCTTTGACACTCAATCTGTCCGCTCTGAGAGCAGCTTGTTGGTTGAAGCGACGGTCCGTGAGTTGCAGCAACTCCTCCAAATACTTCACCATCGATTGCTGTGATTCATACTGGATCTGCGACTGGAGAACCTGATAGTACGATTGGCGAACATCGTCGGCTAGCTTCTGTTCACGTTGGTCGAAGGACAACTGCGCCGCGTCGACCTTGAGCCGCTGGTCCGCGATGAACAGATGGATACGAATCAGTTGTGTGAGGGGCTGGGTTACAGTGACCGAGGCAATCGCGATTGGACGGGCAGGCGTGTGAAGATCCGTGTTAGACGCCGGGATGGGCCCTGTTCCCGGGAACGTACCGAACTGCCCTTTGTTGATTGTGAAATCGAGCGGCGCAAGCAACTGGGCCGCAAGCACGGAGGTGTCAAACCGAGGATACAAATGCGTCTTGGCCTCGCCCAATGCTTCGCGTTGCCTGCCTACGTCAAATCCGAACTGCTTGAGGTCTCGATTATTGGATTTGGCCAGTTGGAGCGCTTCGTCGAGCGTGAGTACCCCGCCACCGCTCCCTTGCGCGCTGGCACAAGGCAATAGGCACAGTGTTGCGCCGAGTACGCAGGCCATTTTTAACAGCCATACCTCCATCACCGCTCCCATTGACCGCTTGTCGCTCATAGCTGCTGATCGATCGGCAAAGTGAAAGACAATTTGCGAGCATTCTCAGTACCAGATTGTGTCAACAGGTTGCTCATGGTTTATGTCCTTCTATATCGGGCAACGCGCCTCGTTGCTGTGCGCGACCATGGATCTCGCGTTCGGCTTGTAGCCAATCATCAAGTTCATTGCCTGGAAGGCTGCCGCGTTCGAGATAGATTTCATATGCGCGGAGCCTGATCTCTTCACAACTCGGTGAGTGGTTTCCGGAAGTATCATCTGAGTGAAACTGGATCGGTCTTGCTCCAAATTCCGAAGCCCTATTTGGCTTGCCCCTACCCTGCGATGTCATATTGAGCCGAATCCCTTCCCTTCGTCGCTGAATTGCTCCAGTTGAGAAACAAGCTCGCGTATGAAGTGGCTGGCCTGTGACTTCCGAAACTGGCTTACTCACGGACATGTTTCTGTGATGAACTGCTAACTCTGTCTTCGTTCTCTCGTGATCCACTCGCGGATGTATGCTGGGCAATTCTTGAGCTGGATGTTGCCGGCTTCGCAGCGCCCTAGAAAACTGACAGTGTCTTGATCCACCAGGGTTAGATCTCTAAGGTCCAAGATTATGCTGCAACCGTTCGCTTCCGAACTAAGCAGCGTTCTCAGTTCGGCCAGGTGTTCAGCGTCCATTCGGCCGCTCACCGTAAAGATCACTTCTCCGTTCGTTGCCCGCGTGATCTTGAGCATCTTTCCTCTATTAAGGACGGCCACTCTTGGCAAGCCGCACTTTGGTTATGCGCAATCGCAGTTCCAACGCAAAGTGATCAAGACAGACGGCTTAGCCGCTGGTGAAATGTCGGGATCTTCCGCAATTGCTGAAATTCCCTACAGCAAGTTTCCGAGGCGTTTTTTTGGCGAATGGCTAGGGATGTGGCTAGCTGGCTTTCGAGGAGTTTCCAGTCTTGAAACCGTACTTGTTGATCTTTAGAGAGGTGATCTTCGATTCTAGGGTCGAACGATGAAGCCCCAGCTTTGCAGCCGCTCCCGTTGGTCCCGACACTCGCCCTCCGCTTTCCCGCAGGGCAGCCTCAATCATCTCTTTTTCCTGGGCAGCAAGCTTTTGGGAATGGCTCTTCGGATCGTGCACAAGGGGCTTCCGCGATAGCCAACTCTCATCCACGGAGAAATTCTCTGTTTCGCATAGGATGACGGACCGCTCGATGACGTTCTGCAACTCGCGAATATTACCCGGCCAGGGATAGGATAGAAATAGGTTTAGCGTCTTTTTGTTCATCCCGCGGATGCTCTTTCCTGCCTTTCTTGCGAAACGATCGATGAAGTACTCGACCAGCAGGGGAATATCTTCTTTTCTTTCCCGCAGAGGAGGAATCTCAATCGGGAAGACGTTGAGCCGGTAAAACAGATCGCTGCGAAATGTCCCCTCGGCGATCGCACCCTCCAGGTCACGATTGGTGGCGGCGATCACCCGCGCATTAGCTCGGATAGACTGATTGCCGCCCACACGCTGAAACTCCCGCTCCTGCAGAACATGCAATAGCGTAATTTGAGTTTCCGCGGGTAGCTCACCGACTTCGTCGAGGAAAATGGTGCCTTCTTCCGCAAGCTCGAACCGCCCGAGTCGCCGTTGCGTTGCCCCCGTAAAAGCCCCCTTCTCATGACCGAATAACTCCGATGCAATCAAGGAAGCAGGAATTGCAGCACAATTCACACTGACAAAGGCACGGGACGACCGCCGAGATCTCTTGTGAATTGCGCGCGCGATCAACTCCTTGCCTGTGCCCGTTTCACCCGTGAGCAGAACAGTGGAATCCGTCGGCGCAACCTTGGACACGCGAGAAAGCACTGCTCGCAGGGCGGGAGAGACCCCTACAATCTCTTCAAACATGAGGGCCTGATCGATTTGCTCCCGGAGCGCCACGTTCTCGTCTTGAAGGCGGTCTTTCAGATCCTTGATTTCTTCGAAAGCTTTTTCCAGTTTGGCCCTAGCTTCTTCGATTTGGCCATAGGCAGTGGCGTTCTCTACCGCGATGGCTACCTGGTTCGCCACCTGCGTAAGAAACCCAATATCGACTCGACTGAAAGGATGGTTCTCGCGGCGGCCAAGCGCCAATACACCGAGAACGCCATTCCGGCTAATAAGTGGCAGGACACAGCCGGTTTTGAGACCCTCGGCAATGGCCGGCTCATTCTTTAGTCCTGACTGAAGCAGGTCCGTAGCATTGCCCGCCCATGGTTTGCCAGTCCGGAAAACAAAACCGCCAAGTGACCCCTCTATCGAAATAAGCTCCTCTCGAATGAATCCTTTGCTGTCTGGAAAA